>NZ_CP045422.1:3432510-3740637 GCF_014926585.1 Devosia beringensis
GACAATGGCCTTTAACCTGAAAAACCGCAGCCTTCTGACGCTGCGCGATTATACTCCACGAGAGATCGGTTTCCTGATAAAGCTCGCGGCCGATCTCAAGACCGCAAAATATGCCGGCACCGAAGTTCCCAGGCTTCAGGGCAAGGATATAGCCTTGATCTTCGAAAAGGATTCGACCCGGACCCGCGTCGGCTTCGAGGTCGCCGCCTATGATCAGGGGGCTCGTGTCACCTATCTGGGACCAACTGGCAGCCACATCGGTCACAAGGAATCGGTCAAGGACACCGCCCGGGTTCTGGGGCGCATCTATGATGCGATCGAATATCGCGGATTTGCTCAGGAGATCGTCGAGCAACTGGCCAAGTATTCCGGTGTTCCAGTCTACAACGGATTGACCAAGGAATTCCACCCGACCCAAATCCTGGCCGATTTCCTTACCATGCAGGAGCATGTTGAAAAGCCGCTGCGCCAGGTTTCCTATGCCTTCATCGGAGACGCGGCAAATAACATGGGCGACAGCTTGCTGATCGGCGGCGCCAAGATGGGTATGGACGTGAGGCTTTGCGCGCCCAAGGCATGCTGGCCGTCAGCGGACATCAAGGAAGAGGCCCGGGCCATTGCCACTGAAACAGACGCACGGATCATGATCACCGACGACGTCGATGCCGCTGTGAAGGGTGTCGATTTCGTCTACACCGACGTCTGGGTCTCGATGGGGGAACCCCAAGAGAAATGGGCCGAGCGGATCGAGCTGCTGATGCCCTATCAGGTCAATGCGGCGCTGATGGCGAGAACCGGCAATCCGCGAACCCGCTTCATGCATTGCCTGCCCGCCTTCCACAACACTGAGACATCCGTGGGTGCCGACATCGAGGCTAAATTCGGCATCAGCGCGATGGAAGTGACCGATGACGTGTTCGAGAGCCCGGCCTCGATCGTCTTCGACCAGGCCGAGAACCGGCTGCATACGATCAAGGCGGTGCTTGTCGCCACGTTGGGTGCTTGAGGTGCTGGTGGTCGCCGCCCTTGGTGGAAACGCGTTGTTGAAACGCGGTGAGCCGCTGACGGCTGAGGCGCAGCGCGCCAATGTGAAACAGGCGGCCAAAGCGCTGGCCGCGATCGTACGGGCGGGACACCCTCTGGTCGTCACCCACGGCAACGGGCCGCAGGTCGGTCTTCTGGCACTGCAGGGTGCCTCCTACAAGCCAGACGAGGCCTATCCCCTCGACGTGTTGGGCGCCGAGACAGAGGGCATGATCGGCTACATGATCGAACAGGAACTCGAGAACGCGCTCGGCCATGACCGGCCGGTGGCGACCCTGCTGACGCAGATCATCGTGGATGGTCGCGATCCGGCCTTTGCAAAGCCGACGAAATTCGTGGGCCCTGTCTACGAGAGAGAAGAAGCCGAAACCCGGGCGAAGGCCGCGGGTTGGGCGATTGCCGCAGATGGCCCAAAGTGGCGGCGCGTCGTGGCCTCGCCCAGGCCGTTGGAAATCCCGGATCTGCGCGTTCTCAAGCTGTTGCTGGAACAAGGGGTGATCGTCATCTGCGCCGGCGGTGGCGGTATCCCTGTCGTCCGGCGCGGCGATGGCAGCCTGATCGGCATCGAGGCGGTCATCGACAAGGATGCAGCCAGCGCACTGCTTGCCCGGCAGCTTGGGGCCGATGCGCTCCTGCTTCTGACCGATGTCGATGGCGTCTATCGCGACTTCGGCACGGAACGCGCGGCGCGGATCGCCGAACTGACAGTGGTCGAAGCGCGTGCCTTCGATGCGCCCGCCGGTTCCATGGGGCCAAAGCTGCGCGCCGGATCTGATTTCGCCACGGCCGGCCGCTTCACCGGCATCGGTCGGCTGGAGGACGCCATCGCAATTCTGGACGGCCGCACCGGCACGCGCATCGTCACACCGGACGAGGCTCAGGAAGAACCTGGTGGGGCGCTCGTCTGACACATTCGGCGACTTTCCGGACGGCAAAGGGGGCAAGGTTCGGCATTCTCGTCAAATAGGTCTCCGCCAGTGATTTGCCCAAGGCGAATATGCTCCGGAACGAAGTGCATGGTGTTCACGACGCTGCCCGTCAGGCTCATCACAGGTTTGTTTCCATCCAGGAGAGGTCTGCAGTTTGACATTGTCCATTACGAAACCGCAGGGGTCAGCACCGTCACATCAAGGCCTCACCAAGGCCGAGGCCGAGGCCCGGCTTGCTGCCGAGGGCTACAACGAACTGCCGCGTGCGCGTCGTCGCACACCCTTTCGGATCGTGCTGGAGGTCCTGCGCGAACCGATGCTGGCGCTGCTGATCGTAGGGGGTGTGGTCTATCTGTTGCTTGGCAGCCTGGAAGAGGCGCTGGTTCTGCTGGCCTTCGCCTGCCTGTCGGTGGGTATCACCGTGGTGCAGGAGGCGCGGACCGAACGGGTGCTGGAGGCGCTGCGCGACCTGACCAGTCCGCGCGCACTGGTGATCCGGGGCGGCGATCGGCTGCGGATCGCCGGGCGCGAGGTGGCACGTGGCGACCTGATCGTGCTGTCCGAAGGCGACAGGGTGCCCGCCGACGCTGTGCTTCTGGAGGCAACGGGCCTTTCGGCCGATGAATCCCTCCTGACGGGCGAGGCCGTTCCTGTCCGCAAGCGGGTGGGAACGCCCGATCCCGACACCCGTCCGGGCGGTGAGGATCTGCCCGTGGTCTTCTCGGGCAGCCTTATCGTCGGCGGATCGGCCATCGCCGAGGTGACGGCGACCGGGCCCGCCAGCGAGATCGGCAAAATCGGCGCCTCGCTCGCCACGCTGGAAACCGAGACTCCGCATCTGCAGCGCCAGATGCGCAGGCTGGTCATCTGGTTCGCCGCGCTGGGGGGCGCGGTCAGCGTGGCGGTAGTGGTCCTCTATGGACTGTTGCGCGGCGGCTGGCTGGAGGGGGTTCTTGCGGGCATCGCCGTGGGCATGTCGATGCTGCCCGAGGAATTCCCGATGGTGCTGGCCGTCTTCATGGCGATGGGGGCGTGGCGGATCTCCAAGGTCAGAGTGCTGACGCGGCGTGCCTCGGCGATTGAGACGCTGGGCGCGGCCTCGGTGCTGTGCACCGACAAGACCGGCACCCTGACCGAGAACCGCATGACGATTGCCGAATTGCGCCTGTCCGACGGAACGCCGGCCACAATCGGCGAAACGGCCTTGCCAGAGGCCTTTCGCGAGCTTTCGGCAGCGGGGGTCTTGGCTTCGGCCCCCGAACCGTTTGACCCGATGGAGAAGGCGTTTCATGCGCTGGCCACAGCGGACCTGCGCGCCGGGGAAACCCTGCCCGGGGCGGGCCGGAGGCTGGTGCGCACCTATGGGCTGTCACCCGATCTGCTTGCCATGTCGCAGGTCTGGGCAACTGATGGCGCGGGCTGGCAGATCGCCGCCAAGGGCGCACCCGAGGCGATCGCCGACCTATGCGCGCTGGACACGGCCGCCCGCGCCACGGTTACTGCGCAGGTGAACGACATGGCGCAGGCGGGCCTGCGGGTGCTGGGGGTGGCCGATGCCGCGTTTTCCAGCGCCGGCCTGCCAGACAGCCAGCGCGCGTTCGCCTTTCGCTTTCTGGGCCTCGTCGGTCTCGCCGATCCTCTGCGCACCTCGGTGCCCGAGGCGGTGGCGCTGTGCCGCAGCGCAGGGATCCGGATCATCATGATCACCGGCGACTATCCGGCCACGGCGCAGGCCATCGCGGCGCTGGCAGGATTGCAGGGCGGCCGGGTGATCGCCGGGGCCGACCTTCAGGCGATGCCGGACGCTGATCTGGTTGCCGCTGTGCAGGATGTCAGCATCTTCGCCCGCATCATGCCGGAACAGAAGCTGCGCATCGTCAACGCGCTGAAGGCCTCGGGCGCCGTTGTGGCCATGACAGGCGACGGCGTGAACGACGCGCCGTCGCTCAAGGCGGCAGATATCGGCGTGGCGATGGGCGGGCGCGGGACTGATGTGGCGCGCGAGGCGGCCAGCATCGTGCTGCTGGATGACGATTTCGGCTCCATCGTCACCACCGTGCGATTGGGGCGGCGGATCTACGACAACCTGCGCAAGGCTATGAGTTTCATCCTGGCAGTGCATGTGCCGATCGCAGGGCTGGCACTGATGCCGCTTCTGTTCGGGATGCCGATCCTTTTCGGCCCTATGCACATCGCCTTTCTGGAAATGGTGATCGACCCGGTCTGTTCTCTGGTCTTCGAGGCCGAGACTGAGGAGGAAGGCGTGATGGACCGTCCGCCGCGCTCGCCTGCCGAGCCCCTGTTCTCTGTCCCCACCATCCTCTGGAGCCTGGTCCAGGGTGCGATGGTTCTAGCGGCGACCGCCACGATCTTCGCGCTTGCCCCCGGTTACGGGCTGGAGGCCGATCAGGTTCGCGGGCTGACCTTCGCTTCGCTGGTCTTTGGGATCGTTGCGCTGATCTTGGTGGACCGCTCGCTGTCGTCCTCCGTCATCACTGCAATCCGGCGGCCCAACCGGGCGCTGGCGGTTGTGCTTCCGATCGTCGCCGTCCTTCTGGCAGTCACCCTGTTCTGGCAGGCCGCCCGCGACCTGTTTGGTTTCGCGGCACTGGACCCGGTATTCCTGGCCGTTCCGGCGCTGGCCGGTCTGGCCGTACTGCTGGTGCTCGAGGCGCTCAAGCCGATCTGGCGGCGCACCGTCCGCGTTGGCGCAACATCGCAATAGCGAATCTGTGGATATCTGCGGAATAGATCCGGAGCTGCCATGGACTGCGGAATAGCCTGCTGCGAGCCGAACACCGGCCTTTGCCGAAGGTCTTGGCGGCACGGAAATCAACGTGAATCTCGCCAGGCGGGCAAGCTGCTATCTTGTAGGCTTGCGCACGGGCGTAGCGGCCGAGTACAGGAGCACCCTGACTTTTCGGGTCTTGCCGGACCCCGGGAACGCGATGGGGGCCAGCGTCTTGCGCGGCCGACCATCAACGAAGAGCTGCATTTCCCCATGCCCAAGCCTGTCCGGGTCCTCGATGACCACTTCGATGCTGCCGCTTTCGGTTCGGACCGTCGCAGTAAACCCGCCCCAGTCGCGCGGCAGGCAGGGAGCTATCGCCAGACGCCCCTTCTTGAGCTGCAGACCGAGGATCGCCTCGACGCCAAGCTGCCAGGTCCAGCCAGCGGCGCCCGTATACCAGGACCATCCACCAAGCCCGATATTTTGTCCCGGCCCATAGACATCGCCGGGCAACACGTAGGGCTCGCGCACGTAATGCCGAGCTCCGCTGTTACTTTGGGTGCGCCGGATGGGGTTGATGATGTCGAACACCTGCCAGGCCCCGTTGCCGTCACCCAGCCCGGCGAGTGCATGCCCAAACCACGCCGCCGAATGGGTATATTGTCCACCGTTCTCGCGGATGCCGGGCGGATAGGCCCGGATATAGCCGGGATCGCGCGGCGTCTGCTGGAAGGGCGGATCAAGCAGTTGCACAAGCCGCCTGTCCGGATGAACCAGCCGGGATCGGGCGGATGACATTGCTGTTCGCATCCGCTTCCGGGGTGCCACGCCCGCAATGACGGCCCAGGATTGCGCGATGGAGTCGATCTGGCATTCGTCGTTTTGATGCGAGCCCCACGGCTTGCCCTCATCGTCGAAGGCCCGGATGTACCACCTGCCGTCCCAGGCGCTGGTTTCAATTGCCGCCGCAAGACTTCCGGCATAGGCCCTCAGGGCAGCCGCATGTCGCTTGTCACCGTGCTTTTCCAGCAGCGGTGCGAAACGCTTGATTGTTGCGATCTGGAACCAGGCCAGCCAGACGCTTTCGCCACGCCCCTCATCGCCGACCCGGTCCATGCCATCGTTCCAGTCACCGGTGCCGATGAGCGGCAGTCCATGCAGGCCGGTGCTCATCATCCTGTTGAGTGCACGGGTGCAATGTTCGAGTAATGTCGCCGTAGCTCCGGCCTCGAATAGTGCATAGCGGTCCTGTTCTTGAGCCTTGAGTGGCTCCGCTTTGAGAAACGACACAGCATCGGCAAGGATCGAGTCGTCGCCTGTTGCCTCGACATAGCGGGCGGTGACATGGGCCAGCCAAATGAAGTCGTCCGAACAATGCGTGCGCACACCGCGTCCCGATGGTGGATGCCACCAGTGCAGGGCGTCCCCGTCTTCAAACTGATGCGCGGCGGCGAGGAGGATCTGCGCGCGGGCGCGTTCCGGTTCACTTGTCAGCACGGCCAGAACATCCTGAAGCTGGTCGCGATAGCCAAAGGCGCCGCCTGCCTGATAAAAGCCAGCGCGCGCCATCAACCGCGAGGCGATTGTCTGGTAGAGAAGCCAGCGGTTCACCATCAGATCGAATGCGGGATCGGGCGTCTTGACCTGCACGGCACTGAGCCGCTTCTTCCAGGACGCTTCCACCGAGGCGAGCGCTTGGACCGCCTGCGCCGGTTCGCGCCATTTCCTGACCAATCCGAGCGTCTCGGCGTGGCTCGCCCCCTGCCCGAGAACGAACGTCACTTCCTTGGTCGCGCCGGGTTCGATATCAAGATGCACCTGATAGGCAGCGCAAGTATCGCCGCCCGGCGCAAAGCTTCCGCCGAGATCCCAGTGCCGCAGAGCGGCTGGATTGACGACATTCCCCTCGCTGCCGAGAAAATCATAGCGACTGCCGGTGACGCTATGGGCTGGCAGGGTCGCCGTCAGAAATGCCACGCGCCCGGCGAATTCCGGGTTCCACCCGTTTTCAGCCAGGATGGCATGGCTTTCCGCGTCATATACGCAGCTCGTGAAGGGTTTGGCCCGGCTCGCCATCGCCCCCAGAAGCCATTCGGCGTAGTAAGTCGCCGTGATACGCCGGGCCGCGTCGGTGCGATTGATCAACTTCAGGGTGACAATCTTGACCGGGTCATCGGGGGGTACAAAAGCCCGCAAGGTCTGTTCAAGACCCCGGCTATTGCGCCGCCACTCCGTCAAACCCATCCCGTGCCGAACCTGACAGGCCTGCTCTGCACCCAAAGGCGCAGGCGTGGGCGTCCACACCGCGCCATCCTGCTCGTCGCGCAGATAGAGGACTTCACCAGGCGTTTCGCTGACCGGATCATTCGACCATGGCGTTAGCCGGTTTTCGCCGCTGTTGAGGGCCCAGGAGAAGCCGAGGCCGGCCTCGCTGACAATGGTGCCGAAGCCGTCATTGGCAATCACATTGCACCAGGGCGCGGGCGTTTTCTCGCCCGCCCCAAGATGAATGAGATAGTCGCCGTTCTTCGGATCAAAGCCGCCGATCCCGTTGTCGAATTGTAGACCATCGGGTCGGGAAAGCTCAGGCATTTCGTGATATGGGGTCGCGCCCGATGGCATGAACTGCGTCGGCACCGCACGCCGTTCCAGAACGCCATCGAGCTTAGTGGACAGCGAGGCGTCATCATCATTGAGGATAACAGTCGCAGCAGCCGTCAGACGCTGCAGGCTTTCAGGTGTCATTGCTGCGCTGCTGAGCAGATGGATGCCGCCCGCCGTCCCCAGACTGGCGTAGGCGCCGGTTTCGCGCAGAATTGCCAGTATTCGTTCACGCAGCGGCGCTTCATAGCCCGCCGGTTCGCTTCGTAGCACCACCAGATCGCAGCGCATGGCGCCGAGGAGCCAGAGGTTTTGTGCTTTGACAAGGAGTTCGAGCAGTTGGGAGGGTATCTCCTGGGCCATCCGCAACAGCAGGATCGGAAGATCGCCCGAAATGCCGAACTGCCAAAGATCGGGTTGCCGCGCATTGTTGGCGCCAATTCCAACGGGCGTCTCGCGGAAATTGGCGTGCGGCATCTGCAGCAGCGAAGCGAGCACCTGAAGTTCTGGCAGGCGTCCTGGTTCAATGCCGAGACGGTCGACCTGGCGTGCCGCCGCCCGGCCCGCATCACGCCTGATCGGTTCTAGACCCTGCAGCGCATGGCGCTGGGCGATTTCAAGCACTTCTCCGCGCGAGGTTCCCGCGACCGTGACGAATGCGAAGCGCCTGGTTTCACCCGGCTCAAGGGCGATCATTGTTTGCAGACTCATGATGGGATCGAGCGTGGACCCTACCGTTCCGCTCAATCCCTCGGCAAGCGCCGCTGGCCGGCGCTGATTGCCGAGACGGCCGATAAAGCGCGCCCGGTCGGTCTCGTGGTAGGTGACCGTGATCTCCGGATCGTCGGCTACCAGCGTGTGCAGCAGGACCGGAGGCTTCATTTCCGGCCGCCGCGGCCGGCGGGTAAACAGTAGGCCCTGCAGCGGCCCCAGATAATCGCTCTCTACGAACAGCTTGCTGAAAGCGGGATGGCGTTCGTCCTCGAGAGGCGGGGCCAGCACGACCTCCGCATAGCTGGTGAATTCGATCCGGCGCGGCCTGTTGCTCTCATTGGTCACCGAGATCTCGCGGATATCGCTGTCATCGGCCGGTGAAACGCAAACCTCCATGCGCACCGCAATACCGTTTGTGCGCTGGAAGAATTCGGCCATGTGCTGGTGAAAGATGACAGTCGAATCCGGACTTACCACGCCTGTGGGCAGCCGCCCCGGCGTCCACAGATCGCCGGTCTCGGCATCGCGTATATATATCCAGTACCCACAGCCGTCACTGGAGGCATCGGGTCGCCACCGCGTCAGACTGGTATCGCGCAGCATCATGCCGCCCGCTCCTGACTCCGATATCCACGAGGCCATCCGCCCGTTGCCCAGCATCTGCATCTGCGGCACCATGGCCTGGCGAGAGGGCACCCAGGATGGCAGCGCCTGGACGGCACGTTCCTTGCGCGCCGCGAGGCTTTCCTCATCAAGACGTCCCTTTTCCACCGGTGCGTCCCATGGCACGCGTTCTAGCAGCAATTGCTCGACTGTCTGCATCCGCCGCCCGGACAGCGCCCGGCGCACAAAAACGTCGTTGTCCAGCGCATTGGCGATCGCGGCCATGGTCATGCCGTGGTGATGAGCCATGTAGTTACGGACGAGGTTGAACGCTCTCCCCTCAGCGACCCGGCTCGGCGTGTAATCGATAGCGTCGTGAAAGCCATAGATGCCGACGGCGCCAAGGTCCTGCATATCCCGCATGTTGCGCACGGCTGCGCCAGGCCAGCAACACAAGGCCAGCGCACTCGCGTAGGGTGCGACAACCAAGTCCTCGGTCAGGCCGCGCCGCAAGCCGAGCCCCGGAACGCCAAATGCGCGATACTGGTAGTTGCCGTCAGAATCGGTCGCGGCGAAGGCCGATTCCGAAATACCCCAGGGCACACCGCGCTCTCGTGCATAGACACGCTGGAAATCAACCGCGGCCATCTCGCTTTCGCCCAACAGCGTGTCACGCTGACCGGGCAGGAAAATCGGCGGCATCAGATACTCGAACATCGAGCCGTTCCAGGACAACACCGCCGGGCGGTTCTTCAACCGCGTGACCGGCCGCCCGAGCGAGAACCAGTGTTCGATCGGCACGTCATGCTTGGCAATGGCGAAGAAACTCGCAATGCGCGCTTCGGTCGCCAGAAGATCATAGTGATTGGAATCGAGCTGGCCGGTGCTGACATTGTAGCCAATCCTGAACAGTCGCGCCTGGGCGTCATAGAGGAAGGTGAAATCCATCCCGTGGGCGGTTTCCTCACAGCGCGTAGCCAAGTCCAGCAAATCAGACCGCAAGGCCTGCTGTGCTCCGATGCCGCTCTCAATCGTCTCGCGCATCCGGTCTAGCCAGCCGCGCTGAACCGCACTCCAGTCTTGTGCCAAACCCGCCGTTTCAAGGATGTCGACAGCGCGGCTTTCGTATTCCCTAAGCGCGGCCATCTTCAAGGCGGGCGACAAGGTGCCGAACAGGTCGCCGGCAATCGTCTCCAGCCCTGCGGGCGCATCGGCGATGAGCGCAATCCAAGGCAACAGGCTTTGGGTTTCTCGCACCAGGGCCCGGACATGATGATGGGTGCGCTCAAGCCAGACATGGGCCTCGGTCAGATGCTTCTCGCTGGCATCGGAGGACGCCGAAACACACGCCGCAACCGCCCGATCAAGCGCTGGCAAATGGCTCTTGCTGATGGCGTCGAGCGACCTGTGCCAGTTCGCATCCCTACCCGTCGCTTGAGTCAGGGCGTCTTCAATCACCGCTTCGCATTGGTCCACCGCATCCTGCCCTGCTGCCGACAGCGACCGAACCGCCTCAAAAAGCATATCCAGAGTGCATTTCAGACCCTGCCAGATTGCCGCGTCGACTGCCGGCGCGTCGGCGGCCTCCAGGCAGCCCGTGCGCAGCGCAACCAGACTGACAGCCAGATTACCGCTGTCAACAGTCGAGACGTAGCGCGGCTCCAGTGATGCCAGGGTACGCGTGTCAAACCAGTTGAGAATGTGGCCACGATAGGACTCCAGCCGCTCGATGGCCGTGAATGCGTTGCGAATCCGCAGAACGAAATCGGTACTTCCGACAAAGCCGAAGTCGTGGGCAGCCTTAGCCGAAACGAGGAAAAGCCCGATATTGGTCGGGGACGTGCGGTGGGCAATTTTGATTTTTGGCGCTTCCTGGAAATTGTCAGGCGGCAACCAGTTATCCTCCGGTCCGGCAAAGGTCTCAAAGTAGAGCCAGGTTCGGCGCGCAATGTGTCGGAGGAATCTGCGATCATCGTCGTGCAATGTTTCCTGGCGCAAGACGCGTGGCTTGCTCAGCCACACTGCAATCTCGGGTGCCAGCAGCCAGAGTAGGAGAATAGGTGCCGCCGGCAGCAGGGACGAGGCCCTGTACAACGCCAGATCGACCCAAAGCAGCAGGGCGACCGCAGTCGATGGCCACATCATGCGCCAGGTATCGCGTCGCGTGTTGCAACTCTGGAGCAGGGAACTGGCATGGGCAGCCGAGCGCCATTCCAAGAAGTGCTTTCCGCTTGTGCCCAATCGCCACAGCGTGCGGAAGATCGCATCAAGCGAGAGCAGCGTATCGCTGACCAGAAACGCAATCGTCAGGAACCAGCGTCCAAACCGCTCGCCAAAACGGCTGGCGAGATCGCCGAAAAACACCAGCCGCGCGCTACCGAAAATTGCCGCTTGCAGCTCGCCCACCAGATGGGCGGCCGGCGCCAGGACTGCGAACGCCGTCCAAAGCCAAGCGCTGCCCGGCAGCAGCAGCCAGCCGCCAACGAAAAACAGCAGCAGCGCTGGCGCCACCAGGCTGCGGCGAAGATTGTCGATAATCTTCCAGCGGTCCAGGCTGGAGAGAACATTGGGAACCGATTGCCCATCCGCACTCGGCGCCTTGCGGCCAAGCCAAGGCAAGAGCTGCCAATCGCCGCGCGTCCAGCGATTCAGCCGGATCCCGTATTCGACATAGGTCGCGGGGAAATCCTCATAAAGGACGATATTGGTTGCCAACGCCGTACGCCCATAGAGACCCTCGAACAAGTCGTGACTAAGTACAGCATTTTCCGGTATCCGGCCTGCCAGACTCTGGTGAAAGGCAGCGACATCATAAATGCCCTTGCCGACGAATGTCCCGGTACCGAACAGGTCCTGATAGACGTCCGAAACCGCCCACGAATAGATGTCGATGGCCGTGTCGCCGGCATAAAGGCGGCAGAACAGCGAGACCGGGACATTGAGGGGCAGTATCTCGACCCGTGGCTGCACGATGGCGTATCCGGCGACGACCTTGCCCGTGTGCGGATCGATGACCGCCCGATTCAGTGGATGGGCCAGCGTACCAACCAGCTTAGCCGCCGAGCCCGGGGGCAAGGTCGTGTCGGCATCAAGCGTGATGACAAAGCGGGTGCCGCGCAGGCGGTGCAGCGCACCTTCATGGAAAGCAAAATTGTCGATGGGCCCACCAAGAAGGAAGGCGTTGAACTGTTCGAGCTTGCCGCGCTTTCTCTCCCACCCCATCCAGCAGCCCTCTGACGGGTTGAAGCGGCGCGCCCGATGCAGCAAGAAGAACGGGTCGCGGTCACCACCGCCATAGCGCGCGTTAAGGGCACGTATGGCGTCAATCATGGCCTTGTCGATGTCTTCGTCGTGCGGACCATGTTCGGCGGGCGCGTCAGCATAGTCCGAAAGCAGCACAAACCGCAGCATCGGATCGGGGTTCGACAGGTAGCGGATTTCCAGCCGCTCCATGATGCCGGCAATCTCGTCGGCTCGACTGACGATGACCGGCACCGCCACGCAGGTCAGGCTGTCCTGGGGTATGCCTTTGCGAAAATCCATCACCGGCAGCAGGCGCGGCCGCGTGGCCCGCGCGATGAGCCAATGCAGGATCGAGATACTGAGAACCGTCGCTGGCAGCAGCGACAAGAGCACGCCGCCGATTTGTGCGGGCAGCCCTGCACCTGTGCCGACAATATGCAGGACCGGCCATACCAGCGCCATGCCTACGAACGCCACCAGTGCGAGTGCATAGGTCTTGCCGACATGCCGCAAGGCAAAGCGGCGCAGCCGTTCCTGACCGCGAACGCTAAAACCCAGCTTGCGTTCCAGTACCTCACGACCGTCATCGATCAGCCAATACCCCACATGACGGGAGCGCTGCCGGTCGGGTGCCGCGCGCGCGAGCTCGAGGGCGATCTGAACAATCTCCAACTCACCGGTATCCGATCCGGAGCTTAGGATCTCGACCACATTGCGGTACCAGTCGCGCGTCTCGAAATCCATCCGGCCATAGACCCCGGCAGGGTCCGCATGCAACAGGGCCTCGGTCACGCTGGTTGTGTCGACGACATCGCGCCATTCGATCCCCTGCACCGCTATGATGGTGGTGATGGCCTGCGCAATGGAATTGACCGGATCCTGGCGTCGACTGTCGTCGACAAAACGGCTGTAGACGAGCGGCGGCGCAAGGGTCGGCTCGAGCGCTTCAAAGCCGCACGCCAGCATCTCCAGACTGGCCAGACGCAACATCGAGGGCAGCGCCCAGAGCTCAGCAGTCGTCAACGGTACGATTTGCTGAAAGGCGTCCAGGAAACTGACCAAGACCGACATGGTGACCTGGGACCGCGTTGCCAGTATCTCATGGGCGATTGCCAATATGCGGGGCTGGGCAGCTTTCCCATCGGCCATGACATGGAGCCGGCGATAGAAGTCGGCAGGCATGTCGCCACGGACCTCACGGATAGCCCGCGATACCTGATAGTCGTTGTCCAGCAGCCAGTCGGCGGCGCGCGCCTGCTCGGGTCCGGGTGTGGTGCAGAACCGCTTGACGCCTTCCAGCCAGCCCGGCAGCAGGTCGATCTTGTTCAGGACATCCAAGGCTATGGGCGGCGGGGGTCCAAACCTGCCTGACGTGGCCAAGACACGGGCACTCTCCGCCACCGGATCGTGCGGGGACTGTGGTTCCGCCGCTGTCATTGCGCCAACGTGCCTGGCCGGCGCGGGCCTTTCGAGCGTGCATCGGCAAAGGCATGTTTGTCACCAATGCCGCTGCCAATTCGGATCACCAGCGTCGGAACGCTGGAGCGCTTGACGAGAAAGCTTGCGACGTCACCGAACGGCACATCGGCAAAGCCACTATGTCCATGCGACGCCACGATGAGAAGATCAATCTCCTGCTCATCGATGGCCGCCACCAGCTTGCGGCGAACGTCCCCGCCGCTGAATACCATGCTGGTGGCCCGCAATCCGGTCGCGCGTATGCGTGCGCACAACTGATCAAGATAGCTACGGGCGACCCGTTCGTTGCGCTCATTGACCTGCGACCTCAGTTCACTGTCATTGGGCTCGCTCGGGCCCGCCCCGGTGAAGACCGGTTCGGGGATTGAATGCACCAGAACCAGCTCAGCGCCGTCCGACCGCGCGATCTTTTCGACCAGCGGCATGACGCGCTCTGATCGCCCCGAACAGTCGAGCGGCACCAGAATTCTGGAAAACTTCTGTTTGGGCGTGATGCCAACCGGCACCAGAAGCAGCGAATTTCTGCCGCCTTCCAGAACTTGGCGGGCCGTCTCACCCATGGCGGCATTTGCGCTTCCATGTCCCCGGCCCAGGACCGCGATGTCCTGCGGTCGGCTCGCCAGGATGTCGCAGATCTGCTCGGCGCTGCGCCCTTCGAGCACGTCGGTGGTGGGCGGCTCGTCGCCTATGGTGTGGTCTTGCGCAAGGCGCCCCATATGCACCTTGGCTTCGCGCAGCTTGAAGTCCCATTCGACCGGATCGATGGGCGCGCCATTTTCCGTCACGCCATGGGTTTCAATGACGTAAACGAAGGTCAGCTCGGCGCCCAAGGCCCGGGCGATGGCCTTGGCCGGCGGGATCAGTTCCGGCGTTTCATGAGCCAGATCAACGCACACCAATACTCCCGGCGCCACTTCGGATTTCTCCGAACCCGAGGTCCTTGGTCCAGTCCGCCCTGAGGAAGCGTCCTGCATGTTCCAGCCTCCTGGAAAACGTGGGAGCACGACGACTGCCGCGTCCCTTTCACACCCGACCGCAGGATATGCTCTGCCCAGTAATCATGGCCAGTTGTGGCGGCAGAAATTCGGCAGCCAACGAAATATTCGTTCTTGAACTACTCATAATCGGTAGCGGCGTTGGGTACATTGTCCTACATCAATTTTCATTCTGAGTGGTCGCTATCTCGATCGCCACAGAAAACCAGAACCTTCGCCTGGCCATGCCTCAAATCTTCCCGGCGCTCGGAATTCCCCCCTAGTCCTTGACTGTCTCTCCAGGATGTCCGCTTCGGGCCAATCCGAGACCTTGTGTAAATCAAGTTGGATGTCCGGTATTCGCTCCGCTTGTCTAGGAGCTGCCAGGCTGCCATCGTTCCGAGGCTGTGTGAAAAGTCCTGAATATGGTATGATCTTGCACTGCTTCGGAGGTGCCAGATGGGACGTTTCGTTGAAGTTGCTGACCGACAGCAGGCGAGTTTTCTGCCGGCCTGTCTTGAGGATTATGTGGCTGCGGATAATCCGGTCCGCATCATCGATGCCTTTGTCGATGAACTCGACCTGGCCGAACTCGGCTTCGCGCGCGTGCAGCCGGCAGCGACCGGCAGACCCGGTTACGCCCCGGGCACCATGCTCAAGCTCTACATCTATGGATACCTCCATCAGCTGACCTCGAGCCGGAAGCTGGAGCACGAGGCCGGTCGCAATATCGAGCTGATGTGGCTGACCGGCAAACTGGTTCCGAGTTCAAGACCATTGCCGATTTCCGCCATGACAATGCTGGTGCGATCCAGATCGCCTGCCAGCGCTTCGTTGCCATCTGCCGAGCCCTTGGCTTGGTCGGTGGCTGCATGGTCGCGATCGATGGCTCACGTCTGCGCGCGGTGAACACCCACGAGAAGAACTACACCAAGGGCAAGCTGGCGCGCCGGAAGGCCCATGTTGAGGAGAGCATTGCGCGCTATCTGGCCGAGCTCGAGCAAGCCGACGGTGCCGAGACCGGCCCGGCCACGCCGCGGATCGAGCACCTGACCGAACGACTGGCGTCACTGCGCGGCCGCCTTGGCGAACTTGAGGCGATCGGTCGACAGCTGGAAGCTTCCCCTGACGGGCAGATATCGCTCACCGATCCGGACGCCCGCGCCATGGCAACCGGCAGCGACCATCGCGGCGTCGTCGGCTATAATGTGCAGGCGGCCGTCGACACCAAGCACCATATTGTGGTGGCCAATGCGGTGACCAACCGGGGTCATGACCGCTCGCATCTGCTGGAGATGGCCAAGGCCGCCCAGGCCGAGATCGGTGCTGCGCAGATGATCGCCCTTGCCGATCGCGGATACTATGAGGGCGAGCAGATCCGCTCCTGCGTGCAAGCCGGCATCGTCCCCATGGTGCCCAAGCCCAACACCTCACCGGCCCAGGCGCGCGGCTTCTGGGGCAAGCCCGCGTTCGTTTATCAGCCTGAGAACGACGCCTATCGTTGCCCTGTCGGTGCGCAACTTCACAAGCGCCATACCACGGTTGAGGCTGGCAAGCTCATCAACGTCTATTACAACCAGAAGGCCTGCAGTGCCTGCCCATCGCACCCCCTCTGCACGGCCGGCAAGGAAAAGCGCATCCGACGATGGGAGCATGAGGCGGTGCTCGATGAGATGGAGCGTCGCTTCGAGGCCATGCCCGACGCAATGGCGGTCCGCCGTTGTACGGTCGAGCACGTCTTCGGCACCATCAAAGGATGGATGGGCGCCACCCACTTCCGAACGCGGCGCCTCAAGAACGTCGCCACCGAAGCCAGCCTGGCGATCCTGGCCTACAACATCAAGCGCGCCATTGCGGTCGCCGGCGTTGCCTCATGACGTGAGCCCTTAGATCTCCTCCAAAAATGAGTAGAGTCCGTCCATTAAAGGAGACGGACAATGAAGGCTTCGCGGTTCAGCGAGGAACAGATTATCGGCATGATCAAGGAGCAGGAGGCCGGGATGCCGACTGCCGATGTGTGCCGCAAGCATGGCGTGAGCAGCGCGACGTTTTACAAGTACAAGGCCAAGTTCGGCGGCATGGACGTCAGCGAGGCACGGCGGCTCAAGGTCCTGGAAGACGAGAACGCCCGGCTCAAGAAGCTGTTGGCCGAGGCGATGCTGGACAACGCCATGCTCAAGGATCTCAGCACAAAAAAATGGTAACGCCCGCCGTCAGGCGAGAAGCCGTGGCTTACCTCTGCGAGGCCTTCGCGGTGAGCCAGCGTCGGGCGTGTTCGGTGATCGGGGTTGATCGAACATCGGTGCGTCATGTGAGCACGCGATCCGATGATCAGGCCGTTCGGGCACGGCTGCGCGAACTGGCGGCCGTGCGCCGCCGGTTCGGCTATCGCCGGCTGCATGTGCTGTTGGATCGGGAGGGGATCATGCTCAACCACAAGAAGCTGCGTCGGATCTATGCCGAGGAACGGCTGCAGGTTCGCCGTCGCGGCGGCCGCAAAAGAGCCTTGGGTACACGGGCGCCCATGGTCCTGCCGTCAGGTCCGAACCAGCGTTGGTCCCTCGATTTTGTCAGCGATGCGCTGACCGATGGTCGACGCTTCCGCATCCTGTGCATTGTCGATGACTATACCAGGGAATGCCTCTGCCTGATCGCCGATACATCGCTGTCCGGGCTTCGGGTGGCGCGAGAACTGGATCTGCTCATGGTCCAGCGTGGCCGACCGCACACTGTGGTCAGTGACAACGGGACGGAACTGACCAGTATGGCAATCCTGCGCTGGAGCCAGGATCGGCGGATTGAATGGCACTACACCGCGCCCGGCAAGCCGACACAGAACGCGTTCGTGGAGAGCTTCAACGGCCGGCTGCGTGACGAACTGCTCAACGAGACCCTGTTCACCTCATTGGCACACGCCAGGTTCAACCTGGCGGCCTGGAAGGAGGACTACAACACAGTCAGACCACATGGCAGCCTTGGCAATCTGCCGCCGGCCATCTACGCAAAACTCAACGCTCCCGGCATGCAATGGGACGGAGCGCTTGAGCAACTGGGGAGCACCGCGCTCCCTCCCATTGCACCACCGAGCCCGAAAGGCTCAAACGACGAAAGGACTCTGCTCTCGGCTGGATGAAGTCGGGGGCTCACGTCACTCAACCCTCAAGGCGATAACCGGGTGAACGAAGCTGACGCGCGCCAATGCAAAACAACCTAAGCGATCAGCTTCGCCGAGTTCTCACACGGCCTCGGCCCCGTTTCGGTCGTTCAGGCTAACCTGACAATTCCCAGAAGCCGCTATTCGATTGCGTGGGAAAATGTCGCTTGGTGCCAATTGCGGTCATTTCAGTCTTGAGGAACGATCAAAACGTCTCATAGCGAGGTGGGCGGGTAGAATATGACCGAGTTCGAAGATCGCATTCGTACGATGACAGCGGCGCGTGACGGGGCTTACAGGTTGCCGCCGGGCGGCTCTAGTGCATAGAGCTTCTGTTCGTAGGTAAGCTCATCCCATCCCGGCAGTTTCCACGGCGGGATCATGCTGACACCGCCCCAGCCGTGAGGCTGAAACTGTCCAACAAACTGTCCAACAGTGCGGTGGGGGAAGTGCCCGGAAACGCTGGCCGCTGGGCCGGTGCGAAAGGGCGATGGTGGAGGGGACTGGATTCGAACCAGTGTACGCTAAGCGGTCAGATTTACAGTCTGATGGATTTAACCACTCTCCCACCCCTCCACTACAACGTCGCTTGGGTAGGATGACGCTGTGCCAAGGCACGTCGTCGGGGCGGTTTATGGTGGTCTGTGACAGGAGTGTCAACTCCCCATCGGCAAAGCGTGGCAAAAAACCGGTGGGCGTCTAAATGCTTAGCGCCGACGCTGGCGGCGTCGGCCGGTCGGGGGCAGTGATCAGGCCCCGGCTTGGGCCCAGTTCTGCCGGATAAACTGCGCGGATTCGGCGAACAGGGTTGGGTAATCGGGAAAGAGCGGGCGCCAGACGCGGGTGGCGGCCGCCAGTTCGGGCAGGCCGGCGCCGAATGCTTCCACGGTGACCCAGCCGTCAAAGCCGGTGCCGCGCACGGCCGAGAAGATGGCGGCAAAATCGATCTGGCCGCGGCCGGGAATGCCGCGATCGTTTTCCGAGACATGCAGCACGCCCAGATGCGGGCCGAGCGTGGCGATGGCACCGACCTGGCTGCGTTCCTCGATATGGGCGTGGAAGGTGTCGTACATGATGCGCAGGGCAGGGTGATCGACCAGGTCAAGGTAGGCCCGGGCCTGCGCCATGGTGTTGAGGAAATAGGTCTCGAAGCGGTTGAGGGGCTCAAGGCTGAGATAGATGCCGTTGGCGGCAGCGCGCTCGGCCAGGTCGTGATGCGCCTCCGCGCCGCGGCGCCATTCCTCCGGGGTTGGGCCCGCGCCGGTAAAGTGGCCGATCGGGGCATGGATCGGGCCGCCTAAGCCCTCGGCGCCCAGGGCAATGGCGCAATCGAGGGCCCAGTCGAGATGGGCGCGGCCGGCCAGCCGCTCGTCGGGGTCGGCGCTGACCGGGTTGGCGTGAACCGACGGGATCACCGAGGTGGTGGTGCGGCGCAGGCCGATACGGTCCAGCTCGCGGCCGAGCCAGCCATAGTGCTCGGGCCCGCCGCGCAGCACCGGCACCTCGACGCCATCATAGCCGAGATCCTTGAGCTGGCGCAGGGTGTCGAGATGGTCGGCCTCGATGAAGCCGCTGATGCACAACAGATTGATACCAAGCAGCACTGCACGCTCCGTTATCTGGCAATAGGTCCGGCACCCGTTGTCGGGGCTTGCAGGCGCGCCACGGTCGGGCTAATGGCTTGTCATCGGTCCTCGACCGGGCGGGTATAGCTCAGTGGTAGAGCAGCAGCCTTCCAAGCTGAATATGCGGGTTCGATTCCCGCTACCCGCTCCATTTCTCACCTTTTCACATTCGTCACCACATTGAAAAGGCTGATCGGGCCCGCGGATACACGCCGTCGCCCGTGGACACGGTTCAGGCGGTATCGCGGCGCTATTGGGGCTGTTTCGTGACATGCGATTGGCGCATCGCTGCGTCACCCCAGGCCACGTTGACCCCCTCATCCATGCATTCTCAAGTGCGCATTCGTCCCATCGCTTCGGATGATGGTTGTTCGGCGCGTGCCGGACAAATGCAATAGCCGCCGGGCCAGTTGGGCCTACCGGCCAGGTTACCGCCTGGAACAGGAGTCGCGCATTGCCAACTATTTTGTACCTCGTACACAACCTTGCCGATCCGGCCGTAGGGCGGCGCGTGGCCATGTTCCGGCAGGGCGGCGCCGCGGTCGAGATTGCCGGGTTCAGGCGGGGCGATGCGCCACCGCCGAGTTTGCCGCTCGACAAGATAGTGGAACTCGATATCACCCATGACGGCCGCATGCTGCAGCGCCTGGGCGCGACGCTAGCGGCCGCCTGGCGGGCCCCCAGCTGGGCAAAGTCCCTGCGGCGCCCGGACATCATCGTCGCCCGCAATCTGGAAATGCTCGGCGTGGCGCAGCGGTTGATGGGGCTGTGGGACGTGGCGCCGGTCCTGGTCTATGAGTGCCTCGACATCCACCGCCTGATGCTGCGGACCGACCGGATCGGCGGGGCCATGCGGGCTCTCGAGCAGCGGCTGATGCGCGATGTCGATCTGGTCATCACCAGTTCGCCGGCATTTGTGCGCAATTACTTCGCCATTCATGGCTCGCCGCCGGTGCACCTGGTGGAGAACAAGGTGTTTGCCCCCGATATGGTCGCCTTTGGCAGCAACCCCGCCCTGGCGGAGGGCTCTGACGTGCTGCGCGTCGGCTGGTTCGGGGCACTGCGCTGCAATCGCTCCCTGGCCGCGCTGGAAGACCTGACGCAGCGCCTCGAGGGGCGCGTCGCGGTCACGCTCGCCGGCCGCCCGGCGTTGACCGAATTTCCAGATTTCCACAACCGGGTGGATCAGGCGCGCCATATCACCTTCCAGGGTGCCTTTTCCTATCCCCAGGATCTGCCCAAGCTCTATTCGGCGGTGCACTTCGTCTGGGCAATCGACTTTTTCGAGGCGGGGCTCAATTCGAACTGGCTGCTGCCCAACCGCCTCTATGAGGGGTGCCTCAATGGCGCGATCCCGATCGCCCTGGCCGGCACCGAGACGGCGCGGTTCATCGAGCGGCTCGGCATAGGCGTCGTGCTCCCCGATATTGCCCCGGACACCCTCGTGGCCATGTTCGCTTCTATGACGCCTGCGCGCGTTCGGGAACTGGCGGCCGGCGTGGCCGCCCAGGAACGTCTTACCTTTCTCTGCGAGGCCCGCGAATGCACCGATCTGGTGCAGCGCCTCGCCACCCGCCGGTCCGACCGGCCTGCACTGGAGGCCGCCGCATGAGTGCCCGCACCCTGATCGTGGTTCCCACCCTCAATGAAGCGCGCCATATCGACGATCTGCTATCGGCATTGCTGGTTGAGGCCGAGGCGCTTGATGCCACGATCGTCGTCGCCGATGGCGGCAGCGCCGACGCCACGTGCACGATCGTCATGGAATGGGCCCAGCATAGTCCGCGCGTGCGCCTGCTGCACAATCCGCAGCGGATCCAGAGCGCGGCGATCAATCTGGTCGTGGCCGAATTCGGCGACACGGCCGACTATCTCATTCGCATCGATGCACACGGCGCCTATCCGCCCGACTATTGCCGCAAGCTGGTTGCCGAGGCCGTCGAGCTTGACGCTGCCTCGATCGTCGTACCGATGATCACCGTGGGCGTTGCCCCCTTCCAGCGTGCGGTGGCCACGGCACAGAATTCGGCCATTGGCACCGGCGGCTCGGCGCATCGCTCGGGCAAGGCGCGGGGCCCTGTCGATCATGGCCACCATGCGCTGATGCGGGTCGATGCCTTTCGCGGCGTGGGCGGCTATGATCAGACCTTCCGCTTCAACGAGGATGCCGAGCTCGACTATCGGTTGCGGCAGGCCGGCCACACCATCTGGCTCACCGACCGCACGGCCATGACCTATTATCCGCGGTCGACGGCGGCGGGGCTGTTCCGGCAGTATTTCGGCTATGGCGGGGGCAGGGCGCGCAATATCCTCAAGCACCGGGTAATGCCGCGTCTGCGGCAGCTGGCGCCGCTCGCCATCCTGCCGGTTGTGCTGCTGGCCGCCCTGTCGCTCTGGCATTGGGGCTTCCTGGTGCCGCTGGCGCTGTGGGGTATTGGCTGCATCGCGCTGGGCATACACGCGGCGCGCAAATACTATCCCGACTATGGCATGCCCATGGCGCTGTCGCCGCTGGTGGGCGTGGCGGCGATGATCATGCATCTGGCCTGGTCATCCGGCTTCTGGGCGCATGTGGCGCAGCGGCCGTTTCGTCGCGGGTCGGTGTGATCGCATGGCCAGCATAGACATCTGCATCTGCACCTTTCGCCGGCCGTTCCTGGCAGAAACGCTGCAATCGGTCGCGCGGTTGAGCGCCGGTGCGCACGATATTCGCGTGATCATTGCCGATAACGACCAGCAGCCATCCGCCCGCGACCTGGTCGAGGACTGGCGCGGGCGCCTGCCCTTCGCGGTGACCTATGTGCATGCGCCGGCGGCCAATATCTGCATTGCCCGCAACGCCTGCCTTAATCATGCCAGTGCCGATTTCGTCGCCTTTGTGGATGACGATGAAGTCGTTGCGCCCGGCTGGATCGAGGCGTTGGTGGGACAGGCCGAAGCGGGCCAGGCCGCAGCGGTGCTGGGTCCGGTTCGCGCCATCTATGCCCCGGACGCGCCGCGCTGGATGGTGGAAGGCGATTTTCATTCCACACTGCCGGTCTATGTCGATGGACAGATCCGGACGGGCTATACCTGCAATGTGCTTATCCGCTGGAGCCCGCCCTATAGCGCCTTGCGCTTCGATCTGGCGCTCGGTCAGTCCGGCGGCGAGGACACGGCATTCTTTTATCAGCTGACGGCGCTGGGCGGCACCATCGCCTATGCCCCTGGGGCTCGCGTCGAGGAACCCGTGCCGCCCGACCGGG
The DNA here is from genome assembly GCF_014926585.1 of Devosia beringensis. NCBI lineage: Bacteria > Pseudomonadati > Pseudomonadota > Alphaproteobacteria > Hyphomicrobiales > Devosiaceae > Devosia > Devosia beringensis. The sequence goes on from NZ_CP045422.1 coordinate 3,454,853, forward strand.
CCAGCATGGCCTGGCTGGTGCGGCGGCGCCTGCGCTTCGGCCAGACGCATGGCATGCTGCAGACCGGCCCCCGTGCCAGGGCGCTCGCCATTGTGGGCGCCAAGCTTGCCTATTGCGGCGCCATGACCGCGCTGACGACATTTTCTCCCGTATTGCGGCGCCGTAACTGGCTGCGCGCGATGCTCCACCTGGGCGTAGCCGGCGGCATCCTGGGTGTGCGCCAGGCGGCCCATTACGGGCAACCGACGCAGCAACGACCCCCTTTTTGATTTTTCCAGCCACCATGGCGGAGTATGCGCATGCTTGAAAAGACCAGCTATCCGGAAACCCTGGCCCCGCAACAGGCCGATCTCAAGACGATCGACCTGGATCGCGTTGCTTCCCTGCTGCGGCGGCAGGCGCTGGTGCTGGGGCTGAGCGTCTTCGTGGTGCTGCTGCTGGCCGTGCTTTACCTGTCGCTGGCGCCGCGCAGCTATATGTCGGCCGGGCAGGTGCTGCTCGACCGCAACCTCGAACAGGCGGCCGGTGAGGGCGCGGTCCTGACCAACAGCGCCGACATGGAAGCGCAGGTGCTCAACCAGATCGAAGTGCTGCGCTCCAGTCGGGTCGCGACGGCGGTGGCCCAGTCGGAAAACCTGATGACCGATGAGGATTTTCTCAACCCACCCCCCTCGTTCTCCCAGCGGCTGCGTGGCCTCATTCCGTTCCTGCAGGGGCCGCAGACGGCCAAGCTCGATGCCAGCCTCGACGAGGTGGTGGGCACGTTGCGCGCCAATGTGCAGGTCGATCGCATGGGCCGCAGTTCAATCATCCGCGTGGGCTATGAAGCGGCGACGCCCGAGCTGGCGCAGCGCATCGCCCAGGCCTATGCCGACGCCCTGCTGCAGGATCAGCTCAATGCCGAGCTGGAAGCAACCGGCGCCGCCGCCGACTGGCTGCAGCAGCGCCTGGCCGAAATCGGCGACAGCCAGCGCAATGCCAGCCTTGCCATCGAGACCTATCGCCAGCAGACCGGCCTGTCCGTGGGGCAGGATCAGGAACTGACCACCCTGCGCATCGGTAGCCTCTCCAACCAGCTGGCCGAAGCACAGGCAGAAACCGCGCGGCTGCGCGCCCTGTCGGAAGAATTGCAGACCGTGGTGGCCGCCGGGCCGGAAGCGGCCGCCAACTATGTCTCGCTGCTGAGCGGGACGCAGGCAGACCCGGCCGAGATTGCCATATTGCGCACCCAGTCGGCCGGCCTGATCAGCCGGATTGCCGAAGTGCGCACCAACTTCGGCGAGGACCATCCGCAATTGTCGATCCTGGGCGCGGAAAAGCGCGCGCTCGACAGCCGGATCTATGCCCTGCTGCAAAATCTTGACGGGCAGTATCGCACTCAGTTGTCTATCGCCACCCAGCAGGAAGCCGGGCTGCGCAATGACATCGACTCCGAAGGCCAGAGTGCCGGCCTGATCAGCCAGGAACAGGTGCGGCTCAACGAGCTGCAGCAGCGCTCCGATGCCTTGCGCTCGCTCTACAACAGTTACCTGCTGCGCTACGAGGAATCGGTGCAGCGCCAGAGCTTCCCGATCCCCTCGATCCGCATCGTCACCGATGCGCTGCTGCCAGACCAGCCCGCGAGCCCGAGGACGGTCGTGATTCTGGCGGCGGCGCTGATTGTTGGCAGCTTCCTGGGCCTGATGCTGGGCACCATCAACGAGTTGCGCGAACGCGGCTTCCGCGTCGGCTCGCAGGTACAGCGCCATCTTCGCCTGCGCTTCCTGGGCTATGTGCCCAAGCTGCAGCTCAAGCCCGGCGCCACGCCGGGCGAACAGCTCAAGACCATTCGGACACTGGTGCGCGGGGCCGACGGCCAGCGGATCGGCCGCCGCTGGGGCGGGCCCTATATGGAAACCCTCAAGGCGACGCGCCTGTTGATGCAGCCCGTGGCCGAACGCGGCACTGCTGTGCTGGGCGTGCTCTCCGCCCTGCCGGGCGAGGGGAAATCGCTTTTCGTCGCATCCCTGGCCGAGATGCTGGCAGGCACAGGGTCGCGCGTGCTCATCGTCAGTGCCGACGAGAATACACTGCAGAGCCGAACGGCCGTGCCCGTCCGCATCATGCCCTCGCAGCGCGGCGATTGGCGCCAGGTGGCGGTGACCGACAATGACACAGGGATTGTGACGCTGGCGGCCTCGGCGCCGGAGGCGGGCGGCGGCGACCTGTCGGGGCCGGTGATGCAGAAGATTCTGGACGAGGCCCGTGGGCAGTTCGACTATGTGCTGCTCGACCTGCCAGCCCTGGGGCTGGTGATCGACGCCCTGTCCGTGCTGCCGCTGACTGATGGGGCCGTGCTGGTGGCGGAATGGGGGAAGACGCCGCGCCGGCTGCTCAACAGCCTGCTGGAGCGGGAGCCGGAACTGGGCGACTACATAGTCGGCGTGGTGCTCAACAAGGTCGATCTGGATGCCTTGCCCCGATTTACCGATGTGGGTGGGCTGGAGCGCTTCGCCCTCAATGCCGAACACAGACTGGAAGCGGCGCCCCGTTAGGGCGCCGCCGCGCGCCGTTTATTCAGCGGCGATCTTGAAGCCTTCCATCAGGGCGTCTTGCAGGCCCAGCTTGGAGAGAGCCGCCAGGAAACCCTCGCCGATGTCGTCGCGCCCCAGGGCGTAGGCGACATTTGCGGTGAGGAAGCCGATCTTGGAGCCGCAGTCGAATGACTGTCCCTCGTATTTGACGCCCATGAATTGCTGTTGCTGCATCAGGGTCTGCATGGCGTCGGTGAGCTGGATCTCCCCGCCGGCACCGCGCGGCTGGTCGGCCAGGAGCGTGAACACCTCCGGCTGCAGGATATAGCGGCCCGAGATGATCAGGTTGGAGGGCGCATCGGCGACGGCGGGCTTTTCCACCATGGCGTTGATGCGGAAACTCAGGTCGTCACCCTCGCCGCGTCCGACCACGCCATAGGAGGGGACTTCCGCCATGGGCACTTCCTCGACGGCCACCACATTGCCGCCGGTGACCTCATAGGTTTCCATCATCTGCTTGAGCACGCCGCGTGGCGCCTTGAACAGCATGTCCGGCAGCAGCAGGGCAAAGGGTTCATCGCCGACGATGTCGCGGGCACACCAGACCGCATGGCCAAGCCCGAGCGGCTCCTGCTGGCGGGTGAAGCTGGTGCGGCCGGCCGAGGGCAGGTCGCGCTGCAGCTCGCGCAGTATGCCGGTCTTGCCGCGGGCCTCGAGGTTGGCCTCGAGTTCGAACTGGCGGTCGAAATGATCCTCGATGACGCCCTTGTTGCGGCCCGTGACAAAGACGAAATGGGTGATTCCCGCCTCGCGTGCCTCATCGACCGCATATTGGATCAGCGGTCGATCCACGACGGTGAGCATTTCCTTGGGCATGGCCTTAGTGGCCGGCAAAAATCGGGTACCCAGTCCTGCGACTGGAAAAACAGCAGTTTTTACACGTTTTGGCAATTCGCTCTCCTAATTCGAGGGGTAATGAGCGGATTGGACCATGACGGGGCAAGTCGAGCCAGACGAAACGCCATTTGCACGTGCATGGCTATATTGCAGATATGCCGTTTATTCCGCTTGCCCAATTTCAAGGCAACTGTGTCCGGTTTGGCCGCATTTTTTACTGCGGCGACATATTTGATTTGGAGTTGATCGCCCTAGATTGAAGTGAAAACCGGGCCGTGCTGGCCGTGGCAAGTAGGGCGGTGGCGACGGCGCGCGGCGGCCGCGCTAGCCCGCCTTCAACGCAGACGTGATGCTTGAGCGCATTTCCATGCCATCGGCAGGGTTGTATTTACCGGCCAGTGGTATTGAGTGTGTCAATGCCGTGTCAGCCGCCGTAAAAGGGGATGCCGGGCCGCTACCGGCGCAAAGTCGGCGGCAGAGGAGGATTTCGTGGAGCCAAAGCGATCCGACGATGGTCATGTGCAGGAAGCGAGGCTTACCGAGCCCGCTTCAATGCAGGGGCGCGCGCCCTTTCCATGGCCCTGGGGTCTGGTCGCCATCGGCGTCATGGCCCTGGCCTGGGTCGGCATCTACCTCCTCTGGAATGGATTTGCCTTCCTGTTGAACTGGTAGTTTCCGTTTCTGTTTAGCGGGCAACCCGTTTTGCTTGCCGGCGCCGCAAGCGCAAGTCTAGCGGCGGCGATAGACTTGTCCGGCATAGCCGCCGCACGCCTTGCCACTTGCCGGCATGATCTGATTTGGTTCGCCCGCCCGGTTTGGGGTGAATTTGTGATCCTGCCCCGCATTGCAGCCATGCGCACCCGGCGTTGCCTCGCTTTTCTGATCATGTTTGCCTGAACTCGACGGCAATGCACAAACCCTGCTGGGGCGCGTTGCGGTCAATGCGGCGTACCCAGCTTACAGGGTCAATTCGATGTTTTGACGGGCTTGGAGCCCGCGTGGGCGCCTGCGCTTCCGCGATCCATGCCGCACGCCCAGAAGGGCAAAGCAGCGCCACCGTTCCCAAGGCTTCGAACTTAGCGAGAGAGAACGCCATGTCGACTATTGATTCATCCGACAGTCCCTCAAAATTGAGCGCCAAGTGTGGTCCGGGCAGCAAGCGGGCCTTCGACATCATGGTGGCTTCGGCTATTTTGCTGTTCGCCCTGCCCACCATGTTCTTCATCGCGGTCGTGATGTTTTCGACCGATCGCGGGCCGATCCTGTTTTCCCATGAGCGGATCGGCCGCAATGGCAAACGCTTCAAGTGCCTCAAGTTCCGGTCGATGATCGTGAACTCCCAGGAGGCGCTGCGCCAGCATCTGGAAGCCAAGCCGCAGGCCCGGGCCGAATGGGAAGCGACGCAGAAGCTGCGTGACGATCCCCGGATCACCCCGCTGGGCCGCTTCCTGCGCTCGACCAGCCTGGATGAACTGCCACAACTCATTAACGTCATCCGTGGTGAGATGAGCCTGGTCGGGCCGCGCCCGATCGTCCAGGACGAGGTGGTTCGCTATGCCGAGCAGATCGAGCACTACGCCGCTGTCCGTCCCGGCATTACCGGCCTCTGGCAGGTCAGCGGCCGCAGCGATGTCGATTACGACCAGCGTGTCGAGCTCGATACGCTCTATGTGCGGCAGCAGTCGTTCCTGGGCGACATGGTGATCCTGGTCAAGACCGTCAAGGTCGTCGTCATGCGCACCGGCAGCCGGTAAAGGAGACTTAAATGGTTCTGCTTTCACTTCGTCCCCGTGCCTTCCGCGCCCGCAATCCCGGCCGCGATGCAGAGACCGACGAGGCGCGCTTCGGCACGATCAGCAATGCCATTGCCATGGCACTGGCCGATGCCCGCCGCGAACGCGATGGCCTCAGCCAGCGCATGGATTTCTATTACGCCCAGGCGTCGACGCTGCTGGACAACGCAGCCGAGTACAGCAAGCGCGATCGTATCGACGAAGCCGCCATTGGCTCGGCCGAGAACAGCGCTGCCCGCGCCCGCCAGCGGGTGGCCCAGCTCGACAGCCAGATCCAGCGGCTGGAAGAGCTGCTGGCGCAGGTCGGGCAGGGCGGGGCCGCCGAGACCGCCGTGCCGAGCGGCGGCGTCGCCTGACGGTGAAGACGGCGCAGGCCGATAGCATGCACACCACAGGTTCGTCCGTCGGGCGCCGGCCGCGCATTTCCGTCATCATGGCCAATTTCGAGGGCGGCGATAAGATCGTGCCAGCCCTGCAATCGGTACTCGGGCAGACGATGGCCGACCTCGAAGTCATCGTCAGCGACGATGCCTCCGAGGACATCAGCCTTACCGTCATCTGCGCGATGATGGCAGCGGATCCGCGTATCCGCCTCAGCGCCAGCGATACCAATCGCGGCCCGGCCCATTGCCGCAACCGTGCGCTTGACCTGGCACGCGGCGAGTGGGTGGCCGTGGTGGATTCCGACGACATCATTCATCCCGAGCGCTTCGAGCGGCTGCTGGCGGCGGCGGCCCAGCACGAGGCCGACATCGTTGCCGACAATCTGCTGCTGTTCTTTGCCGATGGCAGCCCGCCCAGCCTGATGCTGGGCGCGGAGGCGGCAGGCAGTTTTGCAGTTTCGCCCCGGGATTGGGTGCTGGCCGGCCTTGAGGGCTCGCCGGCGCTTGGCTATCTCAAGCCGCTGATCAGGGCCGACCGGCTCGGAGCGCTGCGCTATGACGAGGGCCTGCGCATCGGCGAGGACTATGACTTCGTGCTGCGCCTGCTGCTGGCGGATGCGCGCATGGTGGTCGTGCGCGAACCCTTCTATCTCTATCGCCGGCATGCGGCGTCGATTTCCCATCGCCTGTCCGTGCCGGACATGCAGGCCATGGTGGAGCGGCAGGCGGCCCTGGCCACGGCCCAGCAACCCCTTTCGGCAGAGCTGTCGGCCGCCTTTGCCAAAAGGCTTTCGGCCCTGAGATCGGGGCTGTCCTATGAGCGGCTGGTCGCCAGCATCAAGCAAGGTCAGCCTGTGCTGGCGCTGCGCCTGCTGGCCGAGGAACCGGCTCATCTGGGGCGGCTGTGGCGCTCGTTTGTCGAGGGGCGTCGGCGCCCGACCGGCCCGGATGCCGCGGCGCCGCGGCCTGCGTCGATCGCCCTGGGCGGTCGCGGGGCGATCGACGCCGATCTGTTGGTGCCCGACTATGTGCCCACCCATGCGGTCGACTGGTCCGCCCATCGCCCAGCCTCGCCTTGGCTTGAACTGGCGGCGCATGCCGGCGGGCATTGCGTAGCGCTGGACCAGGCCGGCCACTATGCCGCCGGCTTCATCCCCGAGGCCAAGCTTGAACTACGCCCAGCCTTGCAGGCCGCGTCATGAGCGCCACCCCGATGCAGCTGACGATCAATCAAGCCTATCTTCTGACCTTTGGCGCCTTTGCCGCCCTGGTGCTCAATGCCATGTTCGGCTCGCTGGCGGCACTGGTGTTCATGGCCTGCGGCGGGCTGCTCATCGTCAGCAATGTCTCGGCCAGCATCGACAGCCTGCAGCGCTGGTGGTTCGTGCTGCTGCTGCCTGCCTATTGCCTGCTGACGGCGCTGTGGTCGCAATATCCGGCCAATTCGCTGCGCTACGGGCTGCAGCTGACCTTTACCCTGATGGTCGCCGTGGTGCTGACGGGACGCCTGTCGACCCGGTCGCTGATGCGGCTGATGTTCATCGTCTATGGCATTGGGGTAATCGCCAGTATCCTCTTCGGGCGGACGGGGTCGTTCGGCGCCTGGCTGGGCGTGTTCGGCAGCAAGAACGCTTTTGCGGCCCATATTGCGGTGTTTGCACTGATCGCGGTGGCCGTGGCTGCCGATGGCAAGTCACACTGGGGAATGCGGTTGCTGGGTGTGGCCGGAGCGGCGTCAGCGGCGCCCCTGCTGGTGCTGGCGCAATCGGCCGGGGCCAGCATGATGGTGGTGCCGTGCATCGGCATTGTCCTGCTGACCGTGCTGTCGGCGCGGTTGAGCGGCATGCAGCGGGTCTTCATGATCGCCGTGCTGCTCCTGGGCGCTGCCGCGCTGGCGCTGCTGATCGGCACAATGGGCGATGCGCTGCTCACCGATATTCTCGAAGGCTCGGGCAAGGATGCGACACTGACCGGTCGGACCGAGCTCTGGGCCACTGGGCTGGGCTATATCGCCGAAAGGCCGCTGCAGGGGTTGGGTTATCGCTCGTTCTGGGTAGCCGGCTTTGCCCCCGCCGAGGAGTTGTGGGCCATGTTCGATGTGCCCTCGGGCGCCGGGTTCAACTTCCACAACACCTACATTTCCAATGCGGTCGAGATCGGGCTGATCGGCCTGGGGCTGCAGGTCGCCATCATGTATGGCGGCGCGCTGCTGATGGCGATCTATGCCTTTGCCCGGCCCAATGCGCCCAATGCGCTGCTGCTGGCCCTGCAGACCCTGTTAATCCTGCGCAGTTTCATCGAGGTCGAGGTGTTCTTCGAATTCTCCATTCGCTCAATCATGGGCGTTGCCACACTGATCTATGCCCTTGCCGGGCTTGCCGCCTTGCGCCGCCCCTCTACGGGCGCCGCGCGGCCGCGTCTTTCCAAAGGAGTCCTGAGCCATGTCGTCCTTCCAGCCCGACCGCGTTCACTTCCGCACACCAACCTATAAGCGGCCCGAGGCGCTGCGGCGCGCGCTGCAGTCGATGATTGCCCAGACCGCACCGGACTGGGTCTGCGATGTCTATGATGACGATCCGGCCGAAGCGGGCCGGCAGGTGGTGGCTTCGCTGGACGATTCCCGCATTCGCTATACGCCCAACAAGCCGCAGCTGTTTGCCTCGCGCAATATCGACCACTGCTTTGGCGCTGATAATCCGCACGGGGCCGAGTTCTTCTGCGTGGTGGAGGATGATAATTCCATCCAACCCGATTTCTGCGCGGAAAACATCGCGCTGGCGCGGCGCGCCGGCGTCGAGATCGTGCTGCGCAATCAGGTGATCGAATATGCCAGCGGCACGCCGGATGCCCGGCTCGGCACCCAGGGCGTACTCGATGACCTGTTCACCGAGGGCACCTATGATGCCGAGGAATTCAGGCTGGCGCTGCTCGCCGGCATCGGGGTTTCCAATGGCGGGCTGTTCTGGTCGGTGCGGGCGCGCTCGATCCTGGAGATCGAATTTGCCTGCACCGCGACGCTGCAGGAATATCTGCGGACCTATTCGATCGTCGAACCGGTCTATGTGGCCATGACCCCCTTGGCGGTCTGGGCCGAAAATGCCGAGCAGACCACGCGCAATGCCGAGCTGCACGCCGGCTATCTGCGGCGTGAGCTCGATCTCAAGCGGGCGGTGCAGGCCCTGCGCCAGAAGGTCTGGGGCGAGACGAGCCAGGCGCAGCGGGCGACCTTCCTCACCAGCCCGCGCTATGCTGCGCCGGTCGAGGTGCGGGTCACCCATGTGGCCAAGGCCCTGATCGACCAGGGCCTGGAGGGGCATGTGTCCCGGCGCGAGGCGCTGCGCTTGCGCGCACGGGGGCTGATGATCCGCATGCTGGGACGGCTGACGCCGGAGTTTGACCGCTTTGTCGCCTCGCGCCAGCGGGGGCCTGTACAGCCGGCATGACCATTGCAATAGAATCGACTTCCGGGGAGCCGGCCAAAGGGCGTGACCATCTCACCAAGGGGCGCGCCTCTGCCGCGATCCGGGGCACGCTGTGGTCGCTGGTCAGCAGCTTCGTGCCCGGCGCCCTGGGCTTTCTGGTGTTTCTGGCCAGCTCGCGCGTGCTGTCGCCGACCGAATTCGGCATTGTCGCCTTTGCCGTCAGCATTGCCAGCGTGGGCGTTGCCCTGGCCCCGGCGGGCTTCCGCGAGGCGCTGATCCAGCGCGAAAAGATCAGTTCGGCTCATCTCGATACCGTGTTCTGGCTCTGCCTGGGGGCCGCGGTGGTCATCTATGCAGCCCTCTGCGTCGCCGGACCATTCATCGGCAGTGCGGCAGGGCAGCCGCTGCTGGCCCTGCTCATTCCGCTGGTGGCGGCGCGCGTCATTTTCGACATGGCCGCCGCCGTGCCCAATGCGCTGATCGTGCGCACCATGTCGTTCAAAATGCTGGCCCTGCGCACGACGGTGGCGTCAGTGGTGACGGCGCTGGTCTGCCTGGGGCTGCTCTGGGCCGGCTTCGGCCTCTGGGCGCTGGCGTTCTCGCAGCTGGCCGGCTCGATTGCCGCCTGTATCGGGGCCATGGTGGGCGCGCGCTGGCTGCCGGGACTGCGCTTCGACCGGAGTGCTTTGGCCGACCTGCGCGCATTTGGCCTGTTCTCCAATGGCAACCACTTCATCACCACGATCAATATCGACCAGTTGCTGATCGGCGCGCTGATGGGACCGACCTGGCTGGGCATCTACAGCTTTGCCCGCCGCATCTTCCAGATCCTGACCGACCTGCTTTCGGGCGCGCTGAACCTGGTGTCCTACTCGCTGCTGTCGTCGATGCAGCGGGAACCGGACAAGCTGCGCGAGGCCTATCTGCTGGGGACCTTCGCCTCATCGGTCGTGGCCTTCCCGGTCTTTGCCGGGCTGGCGCTGGTGGCCGGCGATCTCATTCCCTTCGCCTTTGGCGCCGCCTGGGTTCCGGCCGTGCCGGTGGTGCAGGCCTTCTGTGTATTGGGTCTGCTGACCGCGGTGGGCATCCTGCAGTCGTCGCTGATCCGCAGCCAGGGCAAAGCCAATCTGTGGTTCTACTATATCCTGGGCAAACAGGCTGTGACGGTGCTGTACATTTTCCTCTTTGCCAGCTGGGGCGTGGTGGCGCTGACTACCTCGCTGGTCATCCTCAATGTCCTGCTCTGGCTGCCGACGCTGCACATGGTGGTCAGCCTGCTGGGGATCTCGATCTGGACCTATCTGCGCTCGTTCGCGGTGCCGGTGGCGGCAACGCTGGTCATGGGCCTTTGCGGCTGGCTGGTGCAGCAGGAACTGGCCGCGGTAGAGCCGCTGCTGCGGCTGGCCATAACAATAGGCGCCGCAGCCTTGAGCTACGGCGCCATGATTGCGCTGCTGGGAAGATCGCGGATCGAAACCCTGCTCGGCTTCGTCCGCCGCCGGCGCGGCTAGGCGGCTGCCACCCGGCTGCGGACGAAACCATCCACCGCCGTCTGGGCGCGTTCGGTTACCTGCAGGATCATGGCGTCGCTGCTGAGCTGCGGCTCGAGGCGGGCCATCTGGTCGAGGTGGCGGGCGGCAATCGAGGTGAACGCCTTGTTGGGCAGGGCGGCCAGGGGTGAGGCGCTGAGGCGACCAACCTTGCCCAGGCTGCCGCCGCGGCCGGTCTTGCCGATATAGTATTCGAGCACGCTGCTGGGCTTGAGCGGGTTGAGGCGCACGTCGAGATCGAGCGCGCCGGCCCAGTCGAGCCACTTCTTGTGATGGCCGCCATAGATTGGTAGGGCGCCGATCCAGGGCGTGCGCAGGGCGTCGGCGACAATGGCGCCATGCATGGCTTCGGTGATGAGCAGACGTGCCCCCTGGATCTGGCTGAGGACCTTCTCCACGGGTTCGGTGGCATCGATCAGCGTGATGCCGGCCTGCCGGCAGGCCTCGGCCCAGTTGCCACGCTCCAGGCTCTCGTAATGCGGCATGAAGGCGACGCCGACGGACTTGTCGGGAGGCGGCAGGTCCATGGCGCGCAGCAGGATGGCGCTGTCGCAGATCGACAGGTCCGGAGCGATGCCCAGTGTCTTGGCGGTGTTGGGGCCGCGCACGAAGCGCATGTCCCAGCTGCCGTCATGCACGTCGGGCAGGCCCATATAGCCGGCATAGCCCGAGCCCATGACGAATTTGCGCGATTGGGCCGGCAGATGGTCGCCGATGATGGAGCCGATGCCGACGAACAGCTCGGTTTCGTCTTCGTCGAGGAAGCCCTTGGGCAGCAAAGCCGGCCAGACATGCAGGTTCAGCTCGTCGCCGAAATTGGGCACTTTGCCGCGAAAGAATACCAGTTTCATCGTTAGTCCCCTTGCTCCTGGCACAGGATGGAATCATCGAAGGCGCAGTCTTCGCCCAGCGGGGTGAAGGCGACCCAGTCCACGTCCAGCGCTATGGGCGCGGTGACGGGAGTGAAGGCGCCCATCCAGTCGGTCAGCGTGTCCGAGCCCCACAGGCTGAAGAAGATGCGCTGCGGATTTTTGGGAATGGTCTTGGGGTCGTCCATGGTGCGAACCAGTTCGCCATCGATGTAGAAGCGAATGCGGTCAGGCTCCCAGGTAAAGGCATAGGTGATGAAATCGGCGTCTGATGGGTGGGGCAGCGCGTGGGACTGGCCGCTGCCGACCTTGCCGTCGCCGCTCTTGCCGTTGACAAAGGTGGTGGTGTCGACCTGGCTGGTGTCGCGCAGCAGCACTTCGAAGTCGATCTCGTCATGCGGCTTGCTCTGCTGGGCCCCGATATAGCTGAAAAAGGCGGCGTTGAGCCCCGATCCGCCGGGCGTCTTCATGCGCGTCTCGAAGGTGCCATAGCCGAAGGCGGTGCGGGTCTGGATCTCGCCGCAGCGATATTGGCGATCGTTCTTGGGCACGGGCGCAAAGCCAACCTTGAGCATTCCATCCGTGGCGGTGGCCTGATCAGTCGACCAGATGCAGTTCTGGTGGGCGCCGTTGCTCCAGCCGTCCGAAACGTACCAGCGCTTGAGATCAAGCGAGTCGAAGTCGTCGTGAAAGGCGGTGCCTTGAGCCAGGGCGGGACCGGCCTGGAGCAGTGCGAGAGTGCCCAAAGCGTAAAACAGTCGTGGTGCGATCATGGTGTCAGCTCCAGTCGCGCGACCACAACGTCGCCCGCTTCGATTGAGGTATTAAGGTCGGCAGCGACTTCCTCGCCATTGCGGACGATGGTGTAGCTGATGGTGGGTGCCGCATCGCCCGGCACAGAGAGGCCGGTGAACAGCGCGGCCTCCTGCACCAGGCCTTCCTGGGTGGTGATCTTGAGCTGCAGGGCGGCGATCTGCCCGTCCACGGTCTGGCGCTCGAGCGACAGGTCGGACAGGTGCTGATCGGTCAGCTGGGCCTGTTCGCGCTCGGCCGCCGCAATGTCCTGCTGGGCCTGCATTGTGGTGGTCTGGGTATCGAGCAGGCGTGATTCCAGATCGGAGACGCTGGTCTGCAGCGACGCCACGCGCGAGGCCAAAGCCAGGCCGTCATCGGAGAGCGCGGTGACCTTTTCGAGCTGTTCGCGGGCCAGTACCAGTTGCGCCTCGGTGCCGGTCGCCTTCTGCCCGAAGGCGTCGATCTGCCGGTTCAGCAGGGTGATCTGATCGGCCAGCGAGCTTGATTGCGCCGCCGCCTGCCGCCGCTGCGCCGACAGGATGGCGGCTTCGGCAGCGAGCAGGGCGTTGAGGTCATCTGCCTCGGCAAGCTCGGGCGGCACTGCGATGGCGTCTTCCCCTGCCAGCTCGGCGTCGAGCCGGGCCCGGCGGACCAAGAGGCGACGATACTCGTCCTGTAGCACCTGCAGCGTGCCCGACGTGGTGAGCATTTCCCGCTCGGGGCGGGCCGCAGCGTCGGCGGTACGGCGTTCGCCGCCGGCCAGAGCGAGGGCCTTGACCACCGTCAGGTTGGGCGCGAACGGATATTCGCCGGGCGTGCCGACATCGCCGGTCACATAGATCGGGCCATAGGCAGAGACTTCAACGGTGACGGTGGGGGCCGTGCTCAGCCCCAGGGTCTGCTGCAGGGTGCTCCCCAGGCTGGCCGCCAGATCGGCGCTGCTCTTGCCGGTGCCCTCGACGGCGCCGAGCATGGGAAAGTTGACGGTGCCATCGGCGCCCACGACATAGTCGCCGCTCAGCGCCGTCCATTCCTCGAAGGTCGAGCTGCCGGCATTCCACTGCACCACCCTGATGGTCAGCGTATCGGAGACGCCCAACGTGTAGGGCGTGGCCGCCTGCACGGTGCCCAGCCAGGCCAGGCTGATGCAAAGGCCGATGGCGAGCCGCAGGGATGGTGGATTGTGGTGCGGGGCAGTGCTTGGCAAATACCCGTCCTCGCTGCTGATGGTGTGGACGAGGATTGTCCATAGCGATCGTGCTCGCAATGGGGCGAGGCTGGGGCGAAGCCTGCCTCGATTATCCGGATATCACTATAAGCATATGAAAATACTATGTTTTCGGCTTGGGATGGATAGTTGCCACCCCAGTCAGGGCTGGCATGCGCGGAGTGGACAGCCGGACTTCCAGCCGCGCCGCGCGGCTGGTGGCATTGCGGCGGACGACCATGCCGGCCGGGGCAAATCCGAGCGAGGCCAGGCGGCGACGCTGTTGTGGCGACAAAGCGGGCCAGACCAGCCGGCGCTCGGCGTCGGCGAGCGCGCCAAACTCCTGCTGGTGCACATTGCTGCGGGTCTGCACCCCGAAGATCTGCAGGTTGGTTTCCTCGCTGAGCTGCAGCAGGGCGGCAAACAGGCGGGCGGCCCGCTGCGGCGACAGCTGCAGATTGCGGTCGAAATAGACCGCGGCCTCTTCCAGCTCCGTATCCTGAAGCTGGGTCTGGACGTGGCGGATGATGTCCTGGCAGGTCTGCTGCTTGAGCCTGGCGGTCAGGCCATGGGCATAGGCCCGAGCTTCCTTGGGTCCCAGCGGCTGGCCGTCAATATCAGCGCTGATATTGTAGCGGCTGACGCAGCTCTCGCAGATCCAGTTCGCCTGGCTCTGCCGGGTTACCGCATAGGTCACGCGCAGCGCGCTGCGCCCGCAAAAACCGCAGGCGCTGCTGATGGTCACGTCGTCGCTCAGCTGCCACGTAAAACGCCATTCGCGGGTGTCCCCCACATGGTCAAGCAAGGTGTACCGGTTTTGAACCAAAGCGTATTCTCTTGGTGGTTGCGGGGGCGATTGCGAATGGCCGGCGCACCGAGCTGACATGCGTGTGGTCAACGCGGCATTTGAGCAAGGACCCTCATCCAGGCGGCTGATGCAATCGTGCCATCACCTAAGCGTGAATTCCGGCTACAGCATGGCGACGGGGGTGGGGACCAGTTGGCGGATCACGCCGTGTCGGTGGATCGGGTTGGCGGAATGCTGCTCCTGGCCTGACGCAGCCGGACAATCGGGCGTCGCGCGGTGCGCCAAGACCATGGAAAAATACCCAAAGCTTTGAACGATGCTTTGGCGCATAGTCTAGCCAGCGTCAAAAAGGGACTCGGCCATGACCACGACTGCACAAAGCCTCAATCTCAAGCGGAACAAGCTGAAGGCGTCCGCAAGTGAGGCCTCGACACTGGCCCATGCCGAGCGCGAACTTGCCGACCAGCAGCATCTGGTGGCGCACAATCTGGAACTCCTGGCAGAAGACCTCTCCGTCCAGGTCAGCGCCGTGGAAGCGGAAATAAAGGCCATCGAAACCAAATAGGCATGGTCAAATCGGGCGGCCGGTTCTCCCCGACCGCTCACACCGCCCGTGGGCGCGAACACGACGCCGATTCTCCCACGCATTCATTGCAGATCGGATTTGGAACGGCTCTCGAGGCCGGGCCATTGCATGCATGCTCCGTCTCACTACGCTCACCGGAGACAGGTGGCTGCAGCCAGGCAGGGGCATTTCGCCAGATGAAATGCCGCGACGCACCAGGTGCGCGGGGCGGGCGGAACTGGCAGTGTTTGGCAAAGTGCTGAATGCACTGGGAGGAGAATACAATGCTGAAGCAACAAAGACCCGTAACCGCCGCGGTCCTCGCAGCGATACTGGCAGTGTCGACGGGTGCGCCGACCCTCGCGCAGGATGCCTATCCCGTCGACACGGTGACCATGGTGGTGCCCTATGCAGCCGGCGGGGCCGGCGACATCGTGGGTCGCCTGGTGGCCGATGAACTCAGCCGCCGCCTGGGGGTGAACTTCGTCGTCGAGAATGTGGGCGGCGCCAGCGGCGCGATCGGTGCCGAACAGGTGTCGCGTGCGCCCGCTGACGGCAACACCCTGCTCCTGGCGGGCAATGCCATCTTCACCACGGCGCCGCATCTGGCCGATGTCGGTTTCGAGCCCTTCGAGGACTTTACAGCGATCGCCAATGTGAGCGAGGCGGTGCGCATGCTGGTGGCGTCCAAGTCGCTGCCGGTGACGACGATCGAAGAGTTCGTCGCCTATGGCAAGGAACATCCCGGCGAGATGAACTATGGCTCGGTCGGCGTCGGTTCAACGGGTCATGTGGCCACGGTGGACATGCTCAACGCCATGGGCATCGAGGCGACGCATATCCCGTACAAGGGGGCTTCGGAAGTCGTGCAGGCGGTGCTGGCCGGCGACATACAGTTCATGATGGACGCCGCCGCCGTGGCCCAGGCGCGGCAGGACGCGGTCACGGCTCTGGCCGTTCCCGGGAGCGAGCCCCTGGCCGAGTTCCCTGACGTTCCCGCGCTTGCCTCGGTCGGCTATGACAGTATCAGCGGCACGGGCTGGCAGATGGTCATGGGTCCGGCCGGCATGCCTGCTGAGGTCGTGAGCATGGTCGAGACCGCGCTCAAGGAAGCTAGCACAGACGCCGAATTTGTCGACAAACTGACCAAGGCCGGCGTGTCGCCGCGCTTCATGGCCAGTGGCGAGCTCGATGCCGCCCTGCGCTCCGACTATGAACGCTTTGACGAGTTGCTGACCGGGCTTGGCCTGGCAAAATAAACACGCCCAGTTTGACGGCCGGCAGCGCCAGTGTGACGCTGCCGGCCGTTGTTTGTCATGAAATGCAACGGCTTTGAGGTAGATGATGACTGGCCTGAGTTCCGAGCTTGCCGATTGGGCAATCGGCTTTTCGCTCGACGCCGCGCCGGCCGAGGTCATCCACAATACGCGGCTGCGCCTGCTCGACGTGGTGGGCGTCATGATCGCTTCGGACAGCCATCCCAGCGTCGGATCGGCGCGCCGCGCGGTCGCTGATGCCGATGCCGGCGGGCAGGGTGCGCACAGCCTGATGGATAAGCAGCAGACCGCGCCCGCCAGCGCCGCCTTCATCAATGGCGTGGCCGCGGCGGTGCTCGAATTCGACGACACGCATCTATCGACCAATATTCACGCCACCTGCGTCGTCGCTGCAGCCGCGCTGCCGATCGCCCAGGCTGGATCCATGTCGGGCCGGGCGCTGCTCGAGGCCGTGCTGGTGGGCTCGGAGATCGTCTGCCGGCTCGGCCAGGTCACGCCGGTGCGCATGCACGAGATGGGCTTTCACCCCACCAGCGTCTATGGCGTCTTTGCCACCGCCTATGCCGTAGCGCGGTTGCGCGGCTTGCCGCGCCAGCAGATGGCCGATGCCGTGGGCACGGCCGCCAGTCTCTCGTCGGGCTCGATTGCCTCCTTTGAGGACGGTACCTCGACAAAGACCATGCATGTCGGCTTTGCCGCTGCCGCTGCCGTGCGCGCCGTCGCCCTGGCAAAGCACGGCATCTCCGGCCCGGGCAAGGTTTTCGAGGGGCGTTTTGGCTGGTATCGCAGCCATGTGCAGGCGGCCGAGAGCTTCGATTTTGATGCGCTGACCCGGGAACTGGGCACGCGCTGGGAACTGCTCAACATTGCCCCCAAGCTCTATCCCTGCGCCTATACGCTGATGCCTTTCATTGCGGCGGCGCTGGCGCTGCGCGAACAGCACGGCATCGATCCGGCGAGGGTCAAAGAGATCCGCTGCGAGATCATGCCGCGCTCCTTCCGCACGGTGTGCGAACCGGTCGAGGACAAAAGGCGCCCCCGCACGTCCTGGCATGGCCGCATCAGCCTGCAGCATACCGTCGCCGAAGCGCTGGCCCTGGGGAGGTTCGACAAGTCTGCCTATGCGGAAGCGAGCCTGCGCCATCCCGTCATCAATGCGCTGGCCGACAAGGTCATCTACCTGTCCGATCCCATCGCCGCCGCCGATACCAGCCGCTCGCGCGGCGTGGTGACGGTCGAGATGATGGATGGGCGCATCCTTACCCACACTGTGGAGGACATGCTGGGCACGGCGCGCAATCCCGCCGGGGAAGCGGTCTATATCGAGAAGTTCCGCGCCAATGCCGACGGCGTGATCGCGGCCGGCCAGGCCGACCAGCTCATCGACGGCCTGCTACACATCGACCAGATCCCTGATGTCGAGACGCTGCTGGCGCCGCTGCGGCGCTAGACACGTCCAGGGCCGCCGGGCTCCCAAACAAAAGCGCCGCCACGATATCGTGGCGGCGTTCTTGTTTGTGGCTTGCGCGTCTGGCTAGTCCGTCGCCTCGGCTCGGCCGCGGCGAACGAAGGAGGTGGTGGTGGCCGCCAGCACGGCGACGCCAATGAGCACCAGCGTGAGGCTGATGGGCCGCTCGAGAAAGACCATCGGATCGCCGCGCGAAAGGGTCATGGCGCGACGGAAATTCTCCTCGAACATCGGGCCGAGGATAAAGCCCAGGATGAACAGGGCCGGGTTGCAGCCTGCTGCCTTGAGCAGGTAGCCAAGCACGCCGAAGAAGACGAGCGAGTAGATGTCGAAGGCCGACGAACTGAGCGTGAACACGCCGACACAGGCGAAAGCCAGCACGAAGACGTAGAGCCAGTGATAGGGGACCCGCAGCAGCCGGACCCAGAGGCCGATCAATGGCAGGTTGAGCACGACCAGCAAGAGGTTGCCGATCCACATCGAGACGATCAGGCCCCAGAAGAGCTGGGGATGGTCGCCCATCATGCGGGGGCCGGGCTGGACGCCGTGGATCATGAAGGCGCCCAGCATCAGCGCCATGGTAGGGCTGCCGGGGACGCCCAGCAGCAGGGTGGGAATGAAGGCGGTCTGGGAGGCGGCATTGTTGGCGGCCTCGGGGGCAGCAACGCCTTCGACGGCACCCTTGCCGAAGCGCTCCGGCTCTTTCGAAGCGCTTTTTTCCACCATATAGGCGGTGAAGGAACTCATGGCGAGGCCGGCGCCGGGCAGGACGCCGAGTAGCGCGCCGAGACCGGTGCCACGCAGCACGGCCGGCCAGGAGCGACGGAAGTCGTCGCGGGTCGGCCAGAGCCGGCCGATCTTGCTGGAGGATACGGCCTGGCCCTGCGGTTCGCCGATATTGCCGATGATCTCGGCCACGGCAAACAGACCCACTGCCAGGACGGCGAATTCAACGCCGTCGCGCAGCTCGGGTATGCCGAAGGTGAAGCGGAACAGGCCGGTCGAAACGTCGGACCCGGCGGTGCCAAAGACCATGCCGAGCAGGGCGACGCCGATGCCCTTGACCACGCCGCCGCGGGTCATGGCCGCCGTGCTGAGCAGTGCGACAAAGACCAGGGCGGCATACTCGGCAGCGCCGAACCGCATGGCGATGGCCGCCAGCGGCGGGCCGGCCAGGGCAATCATCAGCGTCCCCACCGTACCGGCAAAGAACGAGCCGAGCGCGGCCACCGCCAGCGCGGCGCCCGCACGGCCTTGTCGCGCCATCTGGTGGCCATCGATACAGGTCACCGCCGAAGAGGCTTCGCCGGGCAGGTTGACCAGGATGGAGGTGGTGGAGCCGCCATAAGCGGCGCCGTAAAAGATGCCGGCCAGCATGATGATCGAGGCTTCCGGCGTGAGGCCGAAGGTCAGCGGCAGCAGCAGCGAGATGGTGATGATGGGACCGACGCCGGGCAGCACGCCAATGGCTGTGCCCAGGGTAACGCCC
Source organism: Devosia beringensis (assembly GCF_014926585.1). Lineage (NCBI taxonomy): Bacteria > Pseudomonadati > Pseudomonadota > Alphaproteobacteria > Hyphomicrobiales > Devosiaceae > Devosia > Devosia beringensis. Next base: position 3,473,889 of record NZ_CP045422.1, read on the forward strand.
ATCAGGCAATAGAGCAGGTTGACCGGGGTAACGGCGACCTGCAGCCCCATGGCCAGCGAGGAAAAGAGGTCCATGCTCAAAATCTCCAGGCCACGAGGCGGAACGGGATGCCGAGGCCAAAGTAGAAGATGGCGACGATGAGGGTGGCGACGGCCACGAGCACAGCGAGCAGTTCAAGCTTGCGCCCGCCCGCATCGGCAAACCAGCTGATGCCCACCAGCGCGGCCAGCGCCGGCAGCAGGCCAAGCCGGTCGATCAGCAGGCCGAAGGCGAGAATGGCGCCCAGGATGAACAGCAGGGGCCGGGTTCCCCGGCGCGAGAAAGCCGAGACGAGCTGCTCTCCCGTCTGCCGCGCAGCGCGGGTCTGGACCAGCTGCACCACGCCCATGACACACAGGCCCGCCCCGACCAGCATGGGCATGGCGCCCGAGCCGAGGGCGGCCATTGTGCCAAAGCCATAGCCGTAGCCGATGGCAATGGCGAGGGCACCGAAGACAAGGAAGATCAAGGCAGCGAGAAGGTCGGCATGGATGGTCATGGCTCGGCAGTCCGGTTGGGTGATGATCGATTTCTGACGCTAGTCGGTCGCCGAGTCGACACCCAACCCTCGCGGTATGGGCGGCGCGGAACAAGGCCATTGACCGGCAGTTCCGGCAGGCGGAACGCTGGTGCATCCAGGCCATCGTTCCATCCAGCGAAAACGCGGTGACGGCCGGTTTGCGAGGAGGGCGCAAGCTGATAGCCCGGTAGTCAAACAAGGAGCGGTCAGTTTGCGTGTTGTTCAGATCACAAGGCCAGGGGGGCCGGAAGTCCTCGATATCGTCGACCGCCCCATGCCCGCGCCGGGCCCCGGCGAGGTGCTGCTGGAAGTCTATGCCGCCAGCGTCAACCGTCCCGATATCCAGCAACGGCGCGGGCTTTATCCGCCACCGCCCGGCGTGACCGATATTCCCGGGCTCGACGCTGCGGGACGGGTTGCCGCCCTTGGCGAGGGTGTCGAGTCGCTCAAGGTCGGCGACGCGGTCTGTGCCCTGAGCAATGGCGGCGCCTATGCGGATTTCGTGGTGGTGCCGGCGGTGCAATGCATGGCAGTTCCGGCGGGCCTCAGCTTCATCGAGGCGGCTTCGCTGCCGGAGGCCTTTTTCACGGCCTGGAACAATATCATCTGGCTGGGCCGGCTGGCCGAAGGCGAGACGCTGCTGATCCAGGGCGGCACGAGCGGCGTCGGCATGGCCGGCATGCAGATGGCCAAGCTGCTGCGCGGGGCCCGCGTCTTTGCCACGGCAGGAAGCGCGGAGAAGCGCGCGGCCTGCATGGATCTGGGCGCCGATGCCGTGTTCGACTATCGCGGCGACTGGGCCGAGGCCATCCGCCAGCATGCCGGCGCGCATAGCCTGGACGTGGTGCTGGACGCACAGGCGGGTCCCTATGTGCAGCAGCAGCTGGACCTGCTGGCCCCCGATGGCAGGCTGGTCTTTATTGCCAGCCACCAGGGCGCCACGGCCGAGGTCAATATTCGCGATCTGGTGCGGCGCCGGCTGACGCTGACCGGCTCGACGCTGCGGCCGCGACCTGCCGCCTATAAGGGCCGCATCGCCACGGCGCTGGTCGAGGCGGTCTGGCCCCTACTGGCGGATGGCAGCATGGTCACGCGCATCCACGCAGTGTTTCCGCTCGCCGCGGTGCGGCAGGCGCATGAGCTGCTCGACGCCAATGAACAGCTCGGCAAGGTGGTGCTGGCGGTCAATGCCGACCACGCCGGCGAGCGCCCCTAGGCGCTCAGGGGATCGAGCCGAATTCGCTGACGTCGACCGACATGTTGCGCGACAGCCGGCCGAGGTCATCAGAAATGGCCACGGCGGCCGATTGCAGGATAGGGGCGAAGCGCTGGCAGGCCTCCAGTTCGGAGGCAAAGGCGGACTTGAAATAGGTCAGGCCCAGGCTGGCCAGCACGCGCCCTTCCTGGCTGATGATCGGGACGGCAATGGTGTTGGAGTTGCGCGGCTCGACCATGGACGAACGCGTGGCGTAGCCGACCTTGCGGATATGGGCCAGCATGCGCCGGATCTCGTCGGGATGGTGGCTCAGCCCATCCTCGGGATCATCCGATTTGGCCAGCACGTCGAGGATGAGGTCGAATTCCTCGGTTTCGATGAAGGCGACATAGGCCAGGCCCAGGCCGCGGGTGAGCATCTGCAGACGCCGGTTGACCGTGCTGTGAAAGGGCGAGACCGGGCTGTCGGGCACGGTACTGAAGCGGACCACCATGCTGTCATAGTCGGGCAGGGCGATGGCGATGGGCCATTTGTGCTTGCGGGTAATGGCGAGGGCCCAGGCCCGCCCGGCTTCGACGACGAGCGGGCTCTTGTGATAGCCCGAGCTCAGCGAGGTGACCATGGCGCTGACCTGATAGCCGCCCTGGCGCGAGTCGTTTTCGACATAGCCGGCTTCCTCGAGCGTCTTGAGGATGCGGACCAGGGTGGGCTTGGGCAGCCCCGTGCGGGCATGCAGCTGCGCGATGGTATTGATCGGCTGCTGGTTCAATTCCAGCAGCACCGTCAAACCCCGTTCGATCGATCGAATTCCCACTGACACCCCTCCCTGAGCGACGGCGTACGTTTCGTAGCACGAAACAGGGCGGACTATAGGTTGAGGAGCGCCGCCGTCAACCACTATGCCGAACCGGTACAAGGCGGGAGACCACGATGGCGAGCAGTGAACAGAATCGGGAAGAGGCACGGCGCCTCATGGCAGGGGTCGACGAGGGCCTTGCAGCGAGCATCCTCAAGGGCGCGCTTGACCTGCATGTCCATTCCGGCCCCTCCACCATGCCGCGCCAGCTCGACCATATGCAGGCCGCCGAAGAGGCCATCGTCGCCGGCATGCGCGGCGTGCTGTTCAAGGATCACCACTATTCGGTGGCGCCGTTCATCCCGCTGATGGAGCGGCTGATCGACAAGCCCGACTTCTCGATGTTCAGCGGTCTCGTGCTCAACAATTCCACCGGGGGTCTGGACCCCTATGTGGTCGATGCCCAGCTCAAGATGGGCGCCAAGCTGATCTGGATGCCGACGGCGCAATCGGCCAATCACATCCGCAGCTCGCACCGCAAGTCGCGCCTGGTGTCCAATGTCGCGCTGATGAATTCGCCGGCGCTGACCGTGGTCGACGAGCTCGGCAATGTGCTCGATGTGGTCAAGCAGATCCTCGACCAGATCGCCGAGTTCGACGTCATCTTGTCGTCCGGGCACCTGCATGTCTGGGAAATCTGGAAGCTGTTCGACGAGGCGCGCAGCCGCGGCGTCAAGCGCCTGCTGATCAACCATCCGATGTATGGGCTGCACTTCACCTATGCCGACATTGCCGATTTCGCCAAGCTGGGCGTCATCGTCGAGCAGTCGGCGGCCATGTATGTCGACTCGCGCTTCAACGTCTATTCGCCCACCGAGCTCAAGGAACATATCGAGGCCGCCGGCGTCGCCAATTCCTCCATCGGCTCCGATCTCGGCCAGGTCGACAATCCGACCCCGGTCGAAGGCATGCGGCAGGCCATCAAGCTGTGCCTGGCGCTCGGCTTCAGCGAAGCCGATGTGCGCACCATGGTGGCCGACAACCCGGCCCGCCTGGTCGGCCTCACGCCCTGATTTTTTCGGGAGGAGCGCGTGAGTGCGCTCATCCCGCCCTTTTGCCAACTGACCAATAAGAAGGCCGGGATGCCATCAGCATCCCGGCCTCACTGCTTTCACAGCCGGCCGAAACCTCAGCTTTCCGGCATCGGATAGTCATCGGCATTGAGCACCCAGCCGGGCTTGGCCGAGAAATCCAGGCGCGGCGGCGCGAAGATGTCGACCAGCTGGTTGACGCCGGGACCCTCGGCCGTGGTGGTGTGGATCGAGGGCGGCGGGATGACGCAGACCGAGGGCGACTCGCAATAGAGGTGCTCGTCCTCGCGCCAGACATTCATATTGGTCGTCCATGGCCAGCGCAGGTGATGGGTGAAGGCGCCGCTGAGCGCCAGCGAGCACTGCTCGAAATCGTCGTGATGGTGCGGCGAGACATTGTCGCGCGCCCGCGGGCCATTTCTAGGCGTGAGGAAGTTGATCATGAAGGTAGTGCAGCGATAGATGCGGCCGAAGCGGGACGGGTCTTCCGGCACATCCAAGGTGTACCAGCGCAGCCTCAGGCCGCCGGCCGGTTCGGGCCAGGGCTGGAAGGGCGGCACATTGGGATGCGGCTGCCGGAAGGCGTCGGCGTTCGAGGCCGCCTCGGCCATGTCTGTTGATTTGGGCGTCAGCAGGCGGATGATCGTCCCCGATGTCAGCATGCGGATGCTGCTGTCGCCGGGCGGCACGAAAACCACGGAATAACCAGGCACGACCTCGGCCCCGGCAGCGGTGGTAACCTCCACCTGGGTCTCCGCGTCGGGAATGATCACGGCATATTCGTCGGGCTGGGCGCTGCGCACGAAACTGCCGCCGGCCACGGCCTTGCTATAGGCCAGGACGAAGTTCTGCCCGCGGGCAATCCAGGTCTCGCCGCCGGCGTCGCTGACCTGCGGCGCGGTGCCATAGAACAGGGCCAGCTGGGAGCCGAAGAAACTGGTATGCACCCAGCCGGCTTCGGGCTTGGCGCCGCTGCCGGCCAGGGTGGATCGGGGGTCGCTCGCAGTATACATGGTGTTCTTCCTTCGATGTCCTGTCGCGTGATGAAGTGCGCCGTCACGCCGGGAGCGGCGCCTGCTTTTTCAATCCGAGGATTTCGCGTGCCTCGCCGGGGGTGGCCATGGTGCCGCCCAGGTCGCGCACCATGCGCACGGCCTTTTCGACCAGCTCGGTATTGCTCCGGGCCAGCACGCCCTTTTCGAGGAAGATGTTGTCTTCCAGGCCGACCCGCACATGGCCGTCCAGCAGCCAGGCCTGGGCCAGCATGGGGAATTCAAAGCGGCCCACGCCGCAGCCGCCCCAGTTCGACCCGGCCGGCAGCAGGCTGCGCAGATAGGCGAGCGTTTCGGTCGTGGCGATGGCGCCATAGCGAATACCCAGCACGATCTGGCAAAATACCGGCGCTTCCAGCTTGCCCTGGCGCACCATGTCGTTGAGCAGCTGGATATCGCCGCTGTCGAAGGCCTCGATCTCGGGACGAACGCCGGCCGCCTGGATGCGCTCGGCCATGATCGACAGGTTATTCGGCGTGTTGATGACCACCGAGGTGCCCGAAAACATGGTGTTGAAGTCGAGGCTGCACAGCTCCGGTCGCAGGGCCTCGATATGGGTGACGCGGGGTTCGGGACGGATCAGCGTGGTACCGGGCGCGGCGACGCTGGGATTGTCTTCGCTGGGAATGAAGCGCTGCCCTGGCCCTGTCGTCAGGTTGATGACGACGTCCTCGTCGGCCGCGCGCAGGCGCTCGACCACTTCACGATAATGCTTGAGCTCCATGCTCGGTCGGCCATCGTCATGGCGCACATGCACATGGATGATCGCCGCGCCGGCACGGATCGCCTCGAGGCCGGCATTGGCGATCTGTTCGGGCGTCACGGGCAGGTAGGGGGTCTGGGCCAGCGTCGTGATATTGCCCGTCACCGCGCAGGTGAGGATAGTCGGATTGGCCACTTTGGGGTCCTTTGAACAGCACACTGGCACGTTAGGTCCCACTGCTGCGGCCTCAACGGCAATGCGTTTCGTCGGGCGTTTCGCTTGCAGAAACGGCCCCGCCGGCCATTTCGCACAGGGAAACGGTGGCCGTTCAAGGTCGGTCACTGGAGCTGTGGTGTGTAGAAGGAGCGGACAAGGAGATCACATGTCCGACCCGCGCCCGCATTTTTCCTCGTTCCGTCAACGCCTGCTCGACCGGCAGCGCTTGTTCGGCACTTTCGTCAAGCTGCCGACCACGCAGGTCATCGAAATGCTGGGCCAGATCGGTTATGATTTCATCATCATCGACCAGGAGCATGCGCCGCTCGACCGGGCCATGACCGACCTGATGATCTTTGCGGCGCGGGCGTCCAACCTGGCGCCTGTTGTCCGGCTTGCCGAATTTACCGAGGCCAATGTGCTGTCCGCCCTGGACTGCGGCGCCATGGGCATCATGGTGCCGCATGTGGCGTCCGTGGAGAAGGCAGCGGCCATCGTCCGCGCCGCGCATTATTCGCGCGGCAGCCGCGGCTTTGTCGGCCTGTCGCGTGCCAGCAACTGGGGCAGTGCCGGCCCGGTCCAGCATATGGCGCTGCAGGACAGCCAGATCGCGGTGATCCCGATGATCGAGGATCAGCACGCCATCGACCTGGCCGGCGATATTGCGCGCGTCGAGGGCATCGACGCCTTGTTTGTCGGCCGTGGCGATCTGACCGCGTCGTTCCGGGATGATCCCGAAGCGGCCAGCAAGGTCGGTGAGATTGCCCGACGCGTGGCGGCCGCCGCCAAAGACGCCGATACGCCGCTGATGATGCTGCCGACCAGCCGGGCCGACTTTGACTTCGTCGCTTCCATCGGCGCGTCGGCCATGGTGATTTCGAGTGATCACGGCTTCATCCGTTCGGCTGCGACGGCGGCGCTCAAGGATTATGGTGCCTGACGCGGCGGCGCGGGCAGGGGAGATTGCTATGCCATTGATCGAGATTCCACCGCTGGCGGTGCCGCGCACGGTGCTGGTCACCGGCGGCAGCAGCGGTATCGGCCGGGCGACGGCGGCGCGGCTTGCCGCCCTGGGGTCGATAGTCGTCATCGGCTACAATAGCCGGGCGACGCTGGCCGATGAGGTCGTTGCCGGCCTGGCGGGCAGCGGCCACCTGGCCCTGCGCATTGCCATGGGCGATGCCGAGACCATCACCGCCGCCGCCGCGACCATCGAGCAGCGGTTCGGCAGCCTCGACGCACTGGTCAATTCCGGTGGCTCCACCACCCCGGTCGCCGCTGGCGATCTCGATGCACTGAGCGACGCGATCTTCGACCAGACGGTAATGATCAATCTGCGCGGGCCATTCGCCGTGGTGCGCGCCTTCCGGGCCTTGCTCGAGCGCGGCAATGGCGCCGCCATCGTCAATGTCTCGTCCATTGCGGCGCGCACGGGCCTGGGCAGCAGCCTGGCCTATGTGGCGGCCAAGGCGGGTGTCGACGCCCTGACCATTGCGCTGGCCAAGGTGCTGGCGCCCAGGGTGCGGGTGTTTTCAGTGTCGCCAGCGGGGGTGGATACCGGCTTCGTGCCTGGCCGTACTCGCGAGCGGCTGGAAAAGACCGCCGAGCGGTTGCCGCTGGGCCATGTGACCACCCCCGATGACGTGGCCCGGGCCGTCGTGGCCTGCATCGTCAACCTCACCAGTTCGACGGGCATTGTCGTGCCGGTCGATGAGGGACGGCATCTGTGAACCGGGCATTCGCCTGACGGAACGCGCCGCCTCGCGCGTTGCGGCCGCGGGCGGATGATCTACTACTGAGGCAGTAATTGCCCGACGGGCACAAGGCAGGCCGGCATGGACAGGTTGAAATTCTATATTGACGGCCAGTGGGTCGATCCCGCCGTTCCAGCGACGCTTGGCGTGGTCAATCCGGCCACGGAAGAGAGCTTTGCCCGGATCAGTCTCGGCTCGGCGGCCGATGTCGACCGTGCCGCCGCGGCGGCCCGTCGCGCCTTTGCCTTCTATGCCGAGACCAGCGTCGCGCAGCGCCTGGACTGGCTGAACGGCATCATCGATGGCTTCCGGGCCCGGCTGCCGGCGCTGGCGCGCACCATGACGCTGGAAATGGGCTCGCCCATCACTTTTGCCACCGAGCGCCAGGCGACGGTTGCGCTGTTCCACTTCGAGGAAGCCGTGCGCGTCCTCACCGATTTTGCCTTCGAGGAGCCCATGGGCGCCGGCATCGTCCGCCACGAACCCATCGGCGTCTGCGGGCTGATCACGCCTTGGAACTGGCCGCTCAACCAGGTGGCCTCCAAGGTGGCGCCGGCCCTGGCGACCGGTTGCACCGTCGTGCTGAAACCCAGCGAGATGGCGCCGCTCAGCGCCATGATCCTGGCCGAGATCATCCATGATTCCGGCCTGCCGCCGGGTGTCTTCAACCTGGTCAATGGCGACGGACCGAGGGTTGGCGAGGCGATTGCCTCCCATCCCGAGGTGGACATGGTGTCCTTTACCGGCTCGACGGGCGCAGGCACCCGCGTGGCCATGCTGGCCGCCCCCACGGTCAAGCGCGTGGCGCAGGAACTGGGCGGGAAATCGGCCAATATCATCCTCGACGATGCTGACCTGCGCGCCTCGGTGATTGCCGGCGTGTATGCCTGCTACACCAATGCCGGCCAGAACTGCCAGTCGCCCACCCGCATGCTGGTGCATGTTTCGCAGCGCGAGGCGGCCTTTGACGCGGCGCAGGCGGCCGTGGCCAGCATCCGCCTGGGCGATCCGCTGCTGCCAGAAACCACGTTGGGGCCACTGGTCAGCCAGGGCCAGTTCGACAAGGTGCAAAGGCTCATCCAGGCAGGCCTCGACGAAGGCGCGACGCTGGTTGCCGGCGGCCTGGGCCGCCCGGCCGCGATGAACCACGGCTATTACGTCCATCCCACCGTGTTCGGCGATGTCACGCCGCAGATGACCATCGCGCGCGAGGAGATTTTTGGTCCCGTGCTGTCGATCCTCAATTACGAGACCGAGGACGAGGCCATCGACATCGCCAATGACACGCCCTTCGGTCTGGCCGGCTTTGTCCAGTCAGGTGACCCGGAGCGGGCGCTTAAGCTGGCCAGGCGGATCCGCGCCGGCCGGGTCTATCTCAACGGCGCGGCGTTCGACCGCAGCCTGCCCTTCGGTGGCTACAAGCAATCCGGCAATGGTCGGGAATTCGGTGTCTACGGCTTCCGGGAATATCTCGAGGTCAAAGCCGTGCTGGGCTATCCCGGATAGGCATACAAAGCTGGCGTTCGACCGGCAAAGAAGGCGTCAGCACAGGAGGAGTGCCCGTGAAACTAACTCAGGATGTCGTTCAGGGAGGCCTGTTCCTTGCCATTGGCCTGGTGGCCTTGCTGCTCGGACTGGACTATCCGCTCGGCACGCCGGGGCGGATGGGGCCGGGTTTTTTCCCGATCATCATCTCCGCTATGCTGTGCCTTACCGGGATCGGCATCCTGCTGCGCGCGCGGCTCGGCACGTCCGAGGTCATCTACATGACGCGGTGGCTGCCGCTTTTCATCGTCTCGGGCGCGATCATTGCCTTCGGTTTCCTGCTCGACAAGCTGGGCCTGCCCCTGGCCGTGCTGCTGCTCTGCATCGGGGCTGCTTCGGCCAGTATTCGCTTTCAGTTCGACTGGAAGGCCGTTGCCGGCGCCGCGGTGTTTTCGCTGATTTGCGGCATTTTGTTCGTCACCCTGCTTGGTTTGCCCATACCGCTGGTCGGTAGCTGGCTGCAGGCAATGGGCGCCCCCTGATAACTCCCGGAGTTCGACATGGATATCTTCAGCGGGCTGCTGCTCGGCCTCCAGACGGCCAGCACGCTCACCAATTTCACCTATTGCTTTGCCGGCGTGCTGCTGGGCACCGCCGTGGGCGTGCTCCCGGGACTGGGGCCGATCGCCACCATTTCCATGCTGCTGCCCTTCACGTTCGGCCTGCCCGTCGATACGGCGCTGATCATGCTGGCCGGCATTTTCTACGGCTCGCAATATGGCGGCTCGACCACGGCGATCCTGATGAACCTGCCCGGCGAGGCATCCTCAGTGGTGACCACGCTGGACGGCCATGCCATGGCCAAGCAGGGCAAGGCCGGCCGCGCCCTGGCTGCGGCGGCCATTGGCAGCTTCTTTGCCGGTACCGTCGGGACCCTGTTCATCGTCATTGCCGCGCCGCTGCTGGCGGGCATGGCGCTGAGCTTCGGACCCACCGAATATTTCTCGCTGATCGTGCTGGGCCTGGTCACCTCGATGGTGCTGACCTCAGGCTCGCTGCTGACCGGGTTCGGCATGGTGCTGCTCGGCATGCTGCTGGGCATGGTGGGGACCGACGTCAATTCGGGCGCCGCCCGCTATACCTTCGGCTCGCCTGACCTGATGGACGGGCTCAATTTCGTGGTCATTGCCACCGGCATTTTCGGCCTGGGGGATGTGCTGGCCAATCTCGAACACGAGAGCAGCCGCGCCGCCAGCATTGCCAAGGTCAGTTCGCTGTTTCCCACCCGCGAGGACTGGCGGCGGATGACCGGGCCGATCCTGCGCGGCACCGGCATTGGCGTGCTGCTGGGCGTGCTGCCCGGCGCCGGCCTGCTGCTGTCATCATTCTCGGCCTATGCGCTGGAAAAGAAGATCTCCAAACATCCCGAGGAATTCGGCAAGGGCGCCATCGAGGGCGTGGCCGCGCCCGAAGCAGCCAATAATGCGGCAGCGCAAACCGCCTTCATTCCCATGCTCACCCTGGGCCTGCCGGGCACCGCCACCATGGCGCTGATGATCGGCGCCCTGGTCGTGCAGGGCGTGCAGCCGGGCCCCAATATCCTGGTGGAACAGCCGGCGCTGTTCTGGGGCCTCGTGGTCTCGATGTGGATCGGCAACCTGCTGCTGCTCATCCTCAACCTGCCGCTGGTCGGGCTGTGGGCCAGGCTGATCTCGATACCCTACCGGTACCTGTTCCCGCTGATCTGCGTGTTCACGGCCATCGGCGTCTACAGCATCCGCAACAGCGCCTTTGACGTCTACCTGATGACCCTGTTCGGCGTGCTGGGCTATGTCTTCCGCAAGGCGGGTGCCGAGCCGGCGCCGCTGATCCTGGCGCTGATCCTGGGGCCGATGGCTGAGGAATATCTGCGGCGCGCGCTGCTGATCTCGCATGGCGATGCCAGCGTCTTCTTCACCAGCCCGGTCAGCGTGGGCACGCTGCTGATCGCGCTGGTGCTGCTGGTCTCGATCCTGCTGCCCGCCTTCCGTCGCGTGCGGGAGGAAGGCCTGACGGAAATTGATTGACCTGGTCAGGGTGGTGATTGCTTCAGCTTTCCAGCCGCTTGCCGGCACTATTGAGGACATGACATGAGCGCCATTGGCGAAAAACGCCTGCAGGACCATCTCGATCGCGAAAGCCTGTTCGACCTCGTGCGCCGGGAACGCTTTGCGCGCGACCAGCGCCGGTTCGACGTGATGGCGGCCTGCTTTCGCCGTGACGCCTATATCCGCACCAGCTGGTATGACGGAACCGGCGGGGACGCCTATGTCGCGGCCAGCCGCAAATGGATGAGCAATACCGGCAACAGCAAGCACTGGGTGTTTCCCGCCTTCGCCCAGATCCGCGGCGACCGGGCGACGGTGGAAAGCCCGGCCAAGATCTTCAACCGGGCCAAGCTGGACGGCGTCGAGATCGACTTTGAGGTGTTCTGCCGATTCTTCTCGCGGGCTGTGCGCGAGGACGGCGACTGGAAGCTGGCCAGTTTTCATGTCCTGTTCGAGCGAGACGTCATGGCCCCCGTTTTTGCCGGCGATTCCCTGCCGGTCGACCGGGCCCTGCTCGACAGCATGCGACCGTCCTACAAGTTCCTGACCTATATCCAGCGCAGCCGCGGTATTGCGGTGAACCAAGAGTTGCTGGGCGACGACCGGCCGGACGAGCTGGCCGCCTTTCATGCGGGCGAAGAGCGCTGGCTTGCCGGGGAAAACTAGGGGGACCTCGTTTCGAGGGATGAAACGCTCGGCGTCATGAATATGGATGGCGGACCGGGTGCGCTAAGTCTGATCACAGCGAAGCCCGGGCATTTGAAAACGGGCAAGCAGGAGGAAACACATGAAAAGACGTGAATTCATCGTCCTGGGTGGCACTGCGGGACTATTGGCCTCGACCGGGATGTCCTTTGGCCAGGACATCTGGCCGAGCAAGCCGGTTACGGTCATTTCGGCCTATCCGCCGGGCGGCACCAGCGACATCCTGGCGCGCCTCGTCGCCGATGTCCTGACCGCCGAGTTCAAGCAGAATTTCATCCTGGAAAACGTGGCCGGCGCTGCTGGCGCACTGGCCGGTGGCAAGCTCGCCCGCTCTGCGCCCGATGGCTATACCATCCTGGTCAGCGGTAGCGCGCCGCTGGCGGCCAACAAGGTGGTGCAGGCCAGCCTGGCCTATGATCCGGAAGCCGATTTCGAGGCGATCACCGTGCTGGCGGACAGCCCGGCTTTGCTGACGGCGAGCCTGGATGCGCCGGCCAACAATCTGCAGGAGATGATCGCCTATGCGAAGGCCAATCCGGGCCAGCTGAACATCGGCAATCCCGGCGCGGGCACCAAGGGGCATATCTGCGCGGCGATCATCGGCCAGACGGAGGGGATCGAGATCAACCACGTGCCCTATAAGGGCTCGCCGCCGCTGATGGCGGACCTGCTGGGTGGCCATATCGCGTTTTCGCTCGATGCGCCCGCCAACTACATTCCCCATATCAAGGCCGGCAAGCTCAAAGCCCTGGCCGTGACCTCCGCCACGCGCCTCGCCGAACTGCCAGACGTGCCCACCGTCGCCGAACAGGGCCTTGAGGGTTATGACCAGACATTGTGGTTTGGCATTGTCGGCCCCAAGGGCATGCCGGCCGAGATCGTCGGCAAGATCAACGACGCGCTCAAGGCTTGGAGCGTCTTGCCGGAATCGCAGGCCATGCTGACCTCATTCGGCGTCGCCGCCGTGCTTGAGGGTCCGGAGGCGATGCGGGAAACCGTGGCGCGCGAGATCGAAGCGATCCGGCCGCTGGTTGATGCCGGCCTGGTGCAGCCGACCTGACGAACGCACACCCTGCCTGCCGTTTCGCGACGGCAGGCACATTGCCTGCTGCCTTGGCTGATCGGGGCGCTCTAGGCCTGCCGACGGGTGCTGCCGCGGGCGCTCACCACGGGCGCAACGATGAAGTGTTCGGCCGTGGTGCGGCCAGCGATGCGTTCGAGCAAAAGCCGCACCGATTGCCGCCCGATTTCGCGGCCGGACTGGTCGATACTGGTCAGATCATTCTGGGTGAAGGCGCAGGGCCCGGAATTATCGTAGCCGATAACGCCGATATCCTCCGGTACCCGCAGCCCCAATGTCCGCACCGCGCTGAGCACTTCGAGGGCGTAATAGTCAGCCCAGCCAAAAATGGCGTCTGGTGGGTTGGGACTTTCGAGCAAAGCGCTCACGGTGGCCGTAACGTCTGCGAGGCTGTCGGCGGCCTGGGCAATGCGGATCATGTTGTCGGCGAAACCGGCTGCTCGCATCGCCCGGGTGAAGCCGACCTCGCGGCGCTGCGATACATCCGACCCGCCCAGGTCGATACGGCCGAGCGTGACCATTGCAGGGTGTCGGAAGCCCTGTGCCAGCAGATATTCCGCCGCCATGGCCCCACCGCGCTCGTCGTCATTATTGGCAGAATCGAAAGTGGTAGCCTCCGGTTCATGGTGGCCAATCACGACGATGGGCACCTCGCGGGCGATGGTCTGCACCACTTCGGATTTGAGGCGCTGTCCGATCATGATCAACCCATCGACCTGCCGGTCGATCAGAGCATGTACGATGGTCGTCTCGACCGAGGTCGAGCCGCGCCCGATACCAAAAAGCGGTACATATTGCGTTCCCTCCAGTCCGTCGTCGATGCCGTCGATCAGTTCGGGAAAGAACGGATTCTTGATGTCGGCCATCAGCACGCCGATGGTGTAGGTCTGGCCACGCATGCCGCGGGCCGCCGCGTTGGGGCGATAGTTGAGCACCGCGATCGAGGCCTCGACCTTGGCCCGTAGGGCGGCGCTGACGCCATAGGCATTGCGCAGCACCTTGGAGACCGCGGCAACCGATACGCCCGAATGTTCCGCCACGGTGCGAATGGTTACGCGCCCCGAGCGGGCTGTCGTCATGTCGCTGTTCTGGCTCACGAAATGTCCTGAAATTGCTGCCGGACGGGTCTAGTTCAGGCTGGTCGCCTGCGCAAGCTTGGCCGTCACAACCCTCCCCACAGACCGGCTTTACAAGTTTTGTGTATCGGTCTACGGATAACGTTATACGAAATGGCGCAAGCAGACGCCAGAGACTATCGGAGGCGTTTTCGTGGACAATTTGATGCCGCATGCCGGCGCAGCTCTGGCCTCTGCCATGACTTGGACCGCGCGCATGATTGCGCCCCTGGCGGACAAGGGCGTCGGGACCCCCGCAAGCTTCGTACAGCAGACCTTTGCCCTCGATGGCGTGTCGGGCAATGAAGTCCTCCATATCAGCGCGCTGGGACTCTATCGCTGCTTCATCAACGGCCGGCGTGTCGGCAATGACCTGCTGACGCCGGGCTGGACCAGCTATCACGAGCGGCTGTCCTATCAGAGCTATCCGGTAGGCCAATTGCTGAGCGCAGGGGAGAACACGATCCAGATCTGGCTGGCCGATGGCTGGCTGCGCTCGCCGCTGATGTGGGGCGGCCATCCGATCGTCAATACCTGGGGCAAGGACATCGCCGCCATCGCCGAGCTGCGCGCCGGTCCGGGCGCGGCGCCGGCGCTGCTGGTCACCGACGACAGCTGGGTGAGTGGCGAACTGCCGATCCGCAAGTCCGGCATCTATTTCGGCGAAATTTATGACGCCCGCATCGTGCCGACCGTCTCAGCCGGGACGCGGGTGCTCGAGCACGACGCCGGGGTGCTGATCCCGCATGAGACGACCCCGGTGCGCGAACTGGCGCCGCTGGTCCCCATCAAGAGCTGGACCGACGCCGAAGGCCGCACCATCCACGATTTCGGGCAGAATGTCGGCGGCTATGTTGCCTATGCCGTGCAAGGCGCGGCTGGCGCTACGGTGACTGTCGAGCATGCCGAGGTGCTCGACAAGGACGGCAATTTCTACAACGTCAATTTCCGCACTGCCGAAGCGATGACGCAGTACATAATGGCCGGCACCGGCATTGAGCATTATCGCCCGCACTTCACCTTCCAGGGCTATCGCTATGCGCGGGTGACGGTAGAGGGCGACGCCACGGTAACCGACGTGACCTCGGTGCCGATCAGTTCGGTCACCGAGCAGACGGCGAGCTTTACCTCCGCCAGCCCGCTGGTGGACCGGCTGGTGCTCAATACGCTGTGGAGCCAGCGCGGCAATTTCATCGAAGTGCCGACCGACTGTCCGCAGCGCGACGAGCGGCTGGGCTGGACCGGCGATGCGCAGGTCTTCGCCGGCACCGCCGCCTATCTGGGCGATGTGCACGGCTTTCTCACCAAGTGGATCCGCGACGTCATGGCAGACCAGCGCGACGATGGCGCGGTGCCCCATGTTGTGCCCGACCCGACGCGGCAGGATCCGACCCATTATGCGGGTTTCTATGGCTCCACCGGCTGGGGCGATGCCATTGCCATCGTGCCATGGCAGCTCTACCTGCATTATGGCGATACCGGCATCCTCAGCGAGGCACTGCCGGCGATGACCAAATGGGTCGATTTCGTCTGGTCGATCAGCGACGGCCCGATCGTCAATCCGCCCCGGGCCTGGGGTGCGCGCGGCTTTTCCTTCGGCGACTGGCTGCAGCCAAGCGGGCCCAGCGCCAAGCCATTGCCCACCATCAGCGACGAAGCCTCGGCGACGATCTACCTCTACATCACTTCCTCGCTCGTGGCCCGGATCGCCGGCATTGTCGGCGATGTGGCGACGGCGGAGCGGCTGGGCAGCATGGCCAGCCGGGTCAAGCGGGCCTTTGTCGAGGAGTTCATCACCCCGGCCGGTCGCGTCGGCAGCGACGACCAGACCTCCTACGCCCTGGCCTTCCTGCATGACCTCATCCCCGCCGACCGGCAGGATGCGGCCCGGCAGTATTTCCGCAATGCCATCGCCCGCTGCGACGGGCGGATCGGCACCGGCTTCATCGGCACGCCGGCGCTGCTGCCGGCGCTGGTCAAGATCGGCGAGATCGGCCTGGCGGCCGATGTCTTCCTGCAGGAAGAGGTTCCCGGCTGGCTCTACCAGGTCAAAATGGGCGCCACCACGATCTGGGAGCGCTGGGACGCCATCCAGCCGGACGGGACGATCTACAATCCGCAGATGAACTCGTACAACCACTATGCCTATGGCGCGGTGTGCCAGTGGCTGCTGGAGGGGGTTGCCGGGTTCCGGCCCGATGAGAACGAGCCGGGCTTTGCCAGCATCATCTTCGAGCCCACCGTCATTGGCGAACTGTCGCCGGTCAAGGCCAGCCATGCCAGTCCGCAGGGGCTGATCCGGGCCGAATGGACCGCCACCGGCGACAGCGTGCGCTACGAAGTCGAGGTGCCGTCAGGTTCGCACGGGCGGCTGCGGCTCAAGCCGGATTACCGCCAGGCCGGCGTCGATGGCGTGGCCTGGGATGGCGCCGGCGAGCGCGAGCTTGCCGCGGGCACCCATGTCATCACCTTCACCTATACACCGGTGCCGCGCGCTGCGCGGGATCACAACAGCATCAATGCGCGCACGCCCTGAGCAACAGGCGGCCGCAGCGAACAGCCCGCATGGTGCGGGCGCAATGGGAGAGAGACCAATGACCACGACGACCCGCAGGACCATGCTGGCCGGCTTCTCGGCTGGCTTGCTGGCGATGACAGCCCTGACCGGCGCCGCCTGGGCGCAGAGCATCAACCTCACCTACCTCATTCCCAGCGGCGCCGACGGCGTGGCCGTGGCCGAGGAACTGGTGAAGTCGTTCGAGGCTGCCAATCCCGACATCAATATCGACATCGAGACACGCCCCGGCGGCTCGGAAGGCGACAACCTGGTCAAGACGCGGCTGGCCACCAGCTCCATGACCGACATCTTCCGCTACAATTCCGGTTCGCTGTTCCAGGCCATCAATCCGCAGCAGTTCCTGGTCGATCTGAGCGCCGAGCCCTGGCAGGCCGATGTGCAGGATTCGTTCAAGCAGGTGGTGACGGCTCCGGACGGCACCGTGCGCGGGGCCCCGATGGGCGCGGCCATGGGCGGCGGCATCTATTACAGCAAGGCCATCTATGAACAGCTAGGTCTCTCCGTTCCCAAGACCTGGGACGAGTTCATGGCCAATAACGAAAAGGTCAAGGCTGCCGGCAAGGTCGCCGTGGCCCAGACCTATGGCGATACCTGGACCAGCCAGCTCTTCGTTTTGGGCGACTACTACAATGTCAGCGCCGCCGAGCCCGATTTCGCCGCCAATTATACCGCCGGCACGGCCAAGTTCGGCACCGATCCGGTGGCCATGCGCGGCTTTGAAAAGCTCCAGGCCGTGTTCGACGCCGGCTATCTCAATGAGGATTTCGGCGCCGCCAAATATGATGACGGCCTGCGCATGGTGGCCAATGGCGAAGCCGCCCACTATCCCATGCTGACCTTCGCCACCACCGCCATCGTCGCCTCTTATCCCGAGCTGATCGACAATGTCGGCTTCTTCGCCCAGCCCGGCGACGACGCGGCCAAGAATGGCCTGACGGTCTGGATGCCCGATGGGCTCTATATTCCGCAGACGACCTCCAATCTGGATGCCGCCAAGCGGTTCGTGGCCTTTGTGGCCAGCGTCGAGGGCTGCGAGGCCCAGACCCGGGCCGGCGGCGCTTCCGGGCCCTATCTGGTCAATGGCTGCACGCTCCCCGATGACGTGCCGCCGGCCGTGACCGACATGCTGCCCTACTTTGCCGAAGGCGGCCAGAACGGCCCGGCGCTGGAATTCCTCTCGCCCATCAAGGGTCCGGCGCTCGAGCAGATCACGGTCGAAGTCGGCTCCGGCATCCGCCCCGCTGCCGATGGCGCCGCGCTCTACGACGAGGACGTGCGCAAGCAGGCCCAGCAGCTTGGCCTCCCGGGCTGGTAGGCTCTTGCATATGAGGCGGCCCCGGGTGTCTGCTCGTGCCCGGGGCTGCCGACCTTGAGGAGGCGTTGATGGCCGTTATGACCCAGGCCGGCATGGCACAAGCCGCCGGCAAACCCAGAGCCGTGCAGCGTCGCTCACCCTATCCGGGCTGGTTCTTCATCCCGGCCGCGGTCATCTATGTCGTGCTGTTCCTGGTGCCGACCTTTGCCTCGCTCTATTTCAGCCTGACGCGGTGGACCCTGTTCAACTCCACCTTTATCGGGCTGGAGAACTTCGCCCAGTTCCTGCGCGAGCCCTTCCTGATCAAGGGGCTGATCAATACCGTGCTCTATGCCGCCATCACCTCGGCCCTCAAGGTGGTGCTGGGCCTGCTGCTGGCGGTGCTGCTTACCAGCCAGATCGCGGCGCGCGGCTATCTGCGCTCGGTGGTGTTCTTTCCCGTGCTCGTCTCGACCGTCGGCGTCGGCATCACCTTTACCGTGCTGATGCACCCCACCAATGGCATGATCAATGAGGGGCTGGCACTGCTGGGCATCAAGGGGCCGGGCTGGCTGGTCGATCCCAATCTGGCGCTGTTCTCGGTGGCGCTGGTGGATGTGTGGAAGGGGGTGGGCCTCGCCACCGTCATCTACATTGCCGGCATTGTCGCCATTCCCAAGGATTATTACGAGGCCGCCCGCATCGATGGTGCCACCAGGCTGCAGAACTTCTTCTACATCACCCTGCCGCTGAGCCGACCAGCCACCACCACCGTCATCATCCTCAGCTTCATCGGCGGCTTGCGCACCTTCGACCTGATCTGGGCGATGACGCGGGGCGGTCCGGGCTTTGCTTCCGATACGGTCGCCTCGGTGATCTACAAGCAGTACCAGTCGGGCTTCTACGGCCTCAGCACCGCCGGCAATGTCGTGCTGTTCATCCTGATCGCCGCGCTGGTCATTCCGCTGACCATGCTGCTCAACCGCAAGGAGGGGCATGAATGACCCTGATCCGCAATTACTGGCTGAGCGCGGTGGCGATCCTGGTGTCGATCCTCGTCTTCCTCGTGCCCTTCGCCTTCATCATCCTGATGACCTTCAAGGAGCAGCGGCAGGCGGCGCTGCTGGATTTTTCCTGGCCGATGGGCAATGCGCTCTGGGGCAATATCGTCGAGGTGGTGACCACGCGGAACTGGATGCTGGTGACGGCCTTCGTCAACTCCACCATCCTCACCGTGGTCAGCGTGACGCTGCTGGTGGTGTTCGGGGCCATGGTCGGCTTCGTGCTGCAGCGGCGCAAGACCCGGTTCAACGGGCTGATCGAGTTCCTGATCCTGGCCGGGCTGATGCTGCCGCCCGCCGTCGTACCCACCATCTGGCTGCTGCAGGGCATGGGCCTGTTCGGGCGCCTGCACGGGCTGATCCTGATCGAGGTCGCCTATGGGCTGCCCTTCACCATCCTGCTCTACCGGGCCTTCATCGCCACCATTCCGCGCGATCTGGACGAGGCGGCCATCATCGACGGAGCGCGGCCGTTCGACGTGTTCTTCCGCATCGTGCTGCCGCTGCTCTGGCCGGTGACGGTGACCAATATCGTGGTGCAGTCGGTGGCCATCTTCAACGATTTCACCAACCCGCTCTACTACTTGCCGGGCAATGCCAATGCGACGGTGCAACTGACGCTCTACAATTTCCAGAGCCAGTTCAGCACCTCCTACAATCTGCTGTTCACCAATATCGCGCTCATCACCATTCCACCGCTGCTGGTGTTCCTGTTCTTCAACCGGCAGATCGTGGCAGGCATGACCGCTGGCGCCGTCAAGGGATAAACATATGGCCGGACTGGAACTGAAATCGCTCTACAAGAGCTATGGCGCCGTCGAGGTCATCAAGGGCGTCGACCTCAGCGTTACCCATGGCGAGTTCGTAGTGTTTGTCGGTCCTTCGGGCTGCGGCAAGTCCACCCTGCTGCGCATGATTGCCGGGCTCGAGGACATCAGCGGCGGCGAGCTGTGGATCGGCGATACACTGTGCAATGACGTCGAACCACGCGACCGCGGCATCGCCATGGTATTCCAGAGCTACGCGCTCTATCCGCATATGACGGTCTACGACAATGTCGGCTTCGGGCTCAAACTGGCCAAGACCCCCAAGGATGTGCGCGACCGCAAGATCCGTGACGCCGCGCGCATCCTGCAGATGGAGCATCTGCTTGACCGCAAGCCCGGGCAATTGTCGGGCGGGCAGCGCCAGCGGGTGGCCATCGGCCGGGCCATTGTGCGCCAGCCCGAAGTCTTCCTCTTCGATGAACCGTTGAGCAATCTCGATGCCGCCCTGCGCGTCGACATGCGCATGGAGCTCTCGCGCCTGCACCAGGACCTCGGCGCCACGATGATCTATGTCACCCATGACCAGGTCGAGGCGATGACGCTGGCCGACAAGATCGTGGTGCTCAATGGCGGCGTGGTGCAGCAGGTCGGCACGCCCATCGAGCTCTACCAGCGCCCCGCCAATATCTTCGTGGCCGGCTTCATCGGCAGTCCGAAAATGAACTTCATCACCGTCAGCGTCGAGGCGCTGGGCGAGGGGAGCGTGATCATTGCCGGCCCCGACCTGGCGCCGATGACGATGGTGGGGAGCGGGGCAGGGCTCAAGCTGGGTGACACGCTGACGCTGGGCATTCGCCCCCACGCCCTGGTGGAGCAGCCGTCGGGTGCTGTGGCCGGGCGGGTGGCGCTGGTCGAGCGCCTCGGCAACGAGACGAATGTGAGCGTCGACCTGCCATCCGGGGTGCCCCTGCTTGCGGTGCTCGATGGCGATCGGCAACTCACCGTGGGTCAGCAGATCGCCTTCGCCTTCGCGCCGGAAAGCGTCGTGTTCTTTGATGGCGAGGGTCGGGCGACGCCTCTTTAGGGCGTGGTCGATGGCCTAAACCCGGGATTTTCCAGCCGCGCCTGAGCGGGAGCTGATTCTTCTGCGGGTGGGCAGCAGCGGGCCCTGAGAGCGGGCTGACCCTTTCTGGAGGCGCAGTCCGGGCGTCAGAACGGCTCCGGGACGCGCTGTTTCCTCAAAATATGCCAATAAGTGCTGCCCAAGCAGTTATTCTGCCGTGCAGGAATATACCCGCCGCGCCATTCTGCCTAAGCTGCCGCAATGGATGCGTGCGGAGACAGGTCGATGACCAAGGAGGCGCAGTCAGGATCGGGTGACGTCGCCGGCGTGGGTCGGCCTGGTGCGGCTGCCGGGTCGGCAGAGCTGACGGCCTGGCAGCTGACAGGGCTCACCCTTGCCCTCGCCATCGCCTATGGCGGCGTGGGGCTGCTGGGTCTGCAACTGGCCGTGCCCCCCGGCTATGCCACGCTGATCTGGCCGGCTTCCGGCATTGCGGTTGCCGCGTTGCTGATCTTTTCGCCCCGCCTGGCGCCGGGCGTGTTCCTCGGCTCCATGACCGTCAATGCCTATATTGGCGGGGTGCTGGACGGCGGCGACCTTGACGGTCGGGCGCTGGCCATGGCCGTGGCCATTGCCGGCGGCTCAACCCTGCAGGCCGTTGCCGGCGCCTGCGCCGCACGGCGTCTGTTCGGCATTCCCACCATCCTAAAGTCACCCCGAGAGGTTGCCCTGTTTGCCGCCATTGTCGGTCCGCTGGCCGGCCTGATCGCCGCCACGATCGGCACCGGCGCGCTTTTTGCCAGCGGCATCGTCACGCCAGATCAGGTTGCCAGCAACTGGCTGACCTGGTGGGTGGGGGACGTCATCGGCATCTGGGTCGTGCTGCCGCTGGCCCTGCTGGGTCCCTGGCGGCGCTGGGGATCGGGTTGGTCGCGCAACAATGCCGCCGGCCTGCGGGCCATGTCCATCGTGGCGCTGATGGTCCCGCTCGGATTGACCTTCTATGGCTGGAAATGGACCAGCATAGCTGCCTATGACCGGGGAGCGTCGGCCTTCGCCACCCTGGCCGATGAAAGCGAGCGGGCCCTGCTGCATCGGCTCAGTTCCTATGTGCAGGGGCTCGATGGCGCCGCTGGCCTGTTCCATGCGTCCACCCAGGTGTCGGCGGCCGATTGGCGGGCTTATGTGGAGGCCCTCGATATTGGCCGCACGCTGCCGGGCATCTATGGCATGGGGGTGATCGACGATGTGCCCCATAGCGAACTGGCAGCCTATACGGCGGGGCTGCGGGACCTGGGTATCGAGGAGTTTGCGGTGCACCCGTCCTTTGGTGCGCGCGCCCGCCACTTTGTCATCCGCTTTATCGAGCCGCAGGCCGCCAACCGACCGGCGCTGGGCCTGGATATCGCCTATGAAGCCAATCGCCGTGAAGCGGCGGAGCTGGCGCGTCTGACCGGGGAACCGACGATCACCAGGCGCATCTTCCTGGCGCATGACGAGCGCTTCCGGGCCGGCTTTTTGTTGCTTAAGCCGCTCTATGCCGAGGCTGCGCCGCTTTACACCGTCGAGCAGCGCCTGGCCGCCTTCACGGGCTGGGTTTATGCGCCCTTCGTCGGTTCACGCTTCATGGAAGGCCTGACGGCGAGCCAGGACACGACCCTCGACATCGCGGTCTATGACGGCGCTGTGGACGATGCGGACAAGCAGATATTTTCCAGTCGCAGCGCGGCCGACGCGGCGGGACACTCGACCTATACCATTACCCGGACCATAGCGGTGCTGGGTCAAAGCTGGACCGTGGTGTGGACCAGTACCGATCAGTTTGACGGCGCCATCAAGAACAATGAGGCGCTGTTCGTGCTGCTGGCGGGCCTGCTGGTCTCAGCCCTGTTTGCCGGCTTCCTGCTCAGCTATGCGCGTCGTGAACAGACCATCCAGCACCTGGTGGTGCGCAAGACCCGCGAGATTGCCGCCCGGGAACATGAGAACCGGGCGGTGGTCAATACCGCTGTGGTCGGCATCCTGCTGCTCGATGAACATGGCCGCGTCCTGTCGGCCAATGAGGCCGCGCTGGACATTTTTGGTGTCCAGCCGGAAGACGTGCCGCATATGTCGATCAAGGATCTGATCCAGGCCTCGCCGGGTCTGACGGGTGCCGAGATCCTGGGCGCCTTTCGATCCACCCGGTCGGCGCCGACCAAGCCGGTGTCCGGACGCCGTCACGGCGGCCAGCTGCTCGATCTGGAATTCCAGCTCAATCCCTGGATCACCGTAGAGGGCCAGCACCGCTATACCGCCATCGTGCGCGACGTGACGCGCCAGCGCCAGGTCGCCCGTGCGCTGGAAGAGGCCGAGCTGCGCTGGAGCAGCGCCTTGCGCGGCGCCCGGATCGGCGTGTTCGAGGTCAATCTGGTCAACGGCACCTCCATTGTCTCCGACACCTGGCGGGAAATGCTGGGTCTGGACGAAAACGGCGTGAGCGATCCACAGCAGGAATGGCGCGGGCGCGTGCATCCGCAGGATTTGCCGCTGGTCGATGCAGCAGACGCCGCCTGTATGGCGGGTCGGACGGCGCGGTCGGAAAGCGAATACCGTATTCGCCATGCCGATGGACACTGGATCTGGCTGCGATCGGAAGCATCGGTCACCCAGCGGGATGAGAATGGGCGGGCGCTGCGGCTGGTGGGCACTCAAACCAATATCACGGCGCTCAAGGAGGCCGAGGCGGCCCTGCGCTCCAGCGAGGAGCGGCTGCGCAGCGCCATCGAGAACGCGCCGATCGGCATGGCGCTGGTCGATCCATCCGGCGCCTGGATCGATGTCAACGAGGCCCTGCTGGCCTTCCTTGGCTATACGGTAGGCGAGTTCATGCAACTGCAGTTCCGGGAACTGAACCATCCCGACGATGCCGGGCTGGATGAAGACCTCATTACCCAGCTGGTCGCGGGCGAGATCTCGCACTACCAGCTGGAGAAGCGCTATCTGCACAAGGCCGGCCATGCCGTCTGGGGGCTGCTCAACGTGTCGGCGGCGCGCGGGGCCGATGGCGGGGTCGATTACTTCATCGCCCAGATTCAGGATATCCAGCATCGCAAGGAGATGGACCGCCTGACGAGCGAGTTCATTTCCAATGTCAGCCATGAACTGCGCACGCCGCTGACCTCGATCCGCGGATCGCTGGGCCTGGTCATGGGCGCCATGGCCAATGAAATCCCGGCCACCGTCCTGCGCCTGCTCGGCATTGCGCACAAGAACAGCGAGCGGCTGATCCTGCTGATCAATGATATTCTCGATCTCGAAAAGATGAACTCGCAGAAACTGCAGTTCGAGGTCGGCGCGCATCGCTTGCGCCCTGAGGTCATGCTGGCGATGGATATCAACCACGCCTATGCGGCCCAGTTCGATGTCGACCTGGTGCTGGACGCTACCGGCTATGATCCGGAATGCGCCTTTGACAGCGCGCGCCTGCAGCAGGTGCTGTCGAACCTGCTGTCGAATGCGGCAAAGTTCTCCCCGCCGGGCGGCACCGTGCATCTTGGCATCAGGCGGGTCGGCGCCATGGCCCGGGTGAGCATCGCCGATAGCGGTCCGGGCATCCCGGTCAGCTTTCGCAGCCGGATCTTCTCGGCCTTCTCGCAGGCCGACGCTTCGGCGACGCGCGAAACCGGGGGCACGGGGCTGGGGCTGCATATCTCCAAGCAGATGATGGAAAAGATGTCGGGCGATCTCGACTATTTCAGCATCGAGGGCCGGGGCAGCACGTTCTGGATCGATGTGCCGCTGACGGCGGCGACCGCTATGGCTGCGCCGGAGACAGCCGGTGCAAGGCCGTCGCAGCTGCCCCATGTGCTGCATGTCGAGGATGACGGTGACTTTCGCACCTTTATCGCCACGGCGCTGGAGGGGCAGGTTACCGTCGCCCATGCCGGGACGCTGAACGAGGCCCGCAGCGCGCTGAGAGCGAGGGCATTTGACCTCATCCTGCTCGATCTGAGTCTGGCCGACGGCAATGGCCTCGATCTGCTCGATGACGTGGCGGTGCACCATACCGGTCCGGTGATCGTGCTGACGGCGACCGAGAGCGTCGTCGCCGATGAACGCGTGAGCGCCGCGCTGGTCAAGTCGCGGACACCCGAATCCCGGATCGTTGAGGCTATCCTGGCGGCCGTGACGCTGCCGGCGCAGTCCGCCAGGCGGCGCGGCGCCAAGCGCTGAGACCGGTCAGGCCGGCCATCCCATCAACTCGTTGACCTGCCTGGCCAGCGACATGGGATCGAACGGCTTGGCAATGACGCCGGTAACATCGAGCGCCAGCAGCCGCGCCAGTTCGGAGGGTTGGGTGCGCGCGGTGACGAAGACGACCGGAATGGCAGCGGTCGCCGGGTCGTCCCGCAGCGCGGCACGGGTCATGGGCCCGTCCATTTCCGGCATCATGACATCGAGCAGTACGACATCGGGTTGCCAGTCGCGGGCGATCTGCAGGGCCAGGGCGCCACTGGCACATTCATGTACCTCAAAAGCCGGGTGCAGTTGCAGGCTCATGCCGGCCACGGTGCGGATGTCGGGTTCGTCATCAACATACAAGATGCGCATGAGCCATCCAGGTCCTGCAGCGCCGTCCGGCTGCTGCCAATAGGAACGTGATGCCAGAGCGGCAGGCGATTTGGAAGAATCAAATCATCGGCTTCAAGTGTTTGTTGTCGCTTCGCTATTGCGGAAGGGCGGGCACTCTTCCGCACCAGACAGCAGCGCCGGCCGTCGCGCCGCAGGCAGGCTCAGGCGAAATGGCTGCCCAGATAGTAGGGCCAGATGATCAGGCCAAACAGGCCCTGCATGAAGTCGAGATGCAGAAAGCCGATGCTGAACAGCCAGCCGGCGAACCAGCCGGCGCCGAGCGAGCTATGCTGGGTGATGTGAATGCGTTCCATGGGGTGGTCTCCTTGTACCACCCCATAGTGACGGCGCTGGCCAGCGCTGCATTGATCCCGGTCAACTGAGGCGCTGGTCGTCTGGCCCGGTCAGAGCCAGCCGGCGAGGACGCCGACGCCACCCAGGGCGATGACACCACCAGCGAGGCGGCTGATCAGGCGCGCATGCTGGCCGGCCAGTCGGACGAGGCCCATAGTGCCGGCAAGTCCTGCCAGATGCAGCAGGGCGGTCGCGGCCAGGAAGCCGGCGACATAGCCTAGCCCTTCCGTGGTGGCGGGCATTTCGGCGCCGTGGGCATGGCCGTGGAACACGGCAAAGACGCCGACCAGCGCCATCGCGGCAGCCAAGGGCAGGGGGCGACCTGCCATGGCGCCCAGGCCGATCGCGACGCTCGACAGGGCGATGCCCAGTTCCACCAGGGGCAGTTCGACCTGCATCAGGCCAAGCGCAAAGCCCAGCAGCATGACGCTCATGAAACTCAGGGGCAGCAGCCAGAGCGCGCGGCCGCCGAGCACGGCAGCGAGGACGCCCACAGCCAGCATGGCCAGCACGTGGTCCAGCCCGCCCAGCGGGTGCTCGAAACCGTGCAGGAAGCCCATGGTGTCACCGGCGCCGGTATGGGCCATGGCGAGGGTAGGGGAGAGTGCCACGATGGCGAGGGCGAGACGCATCGTTGTCCTTCCGGGATCAGCAGATCCCTGAATGAATGGTGTCGACACCCGCCGTGGCTTCTAACTCGCCCGACCTTTATTGGGCGAATGGCGATGTTTGTAAATGCCATGGTGTGGCCATCACGCAATGAACTAAGAGGTGACCCCAAGTGTTAGCAGTGTGCTAGCCAATTCTGACTAATGGTGAAGGCTTATCGAATGCTGCTGATGATCTTTTTTGCCCTGCTGCTCCTGCTGATCCTGGTATTTATGCCCGGCTATTATCTCACCGAGCAGGTGGGGCCGCACGCCCAGATGGGACCACGCGACGACCTGCCCGAACCCAGCCAGGCGCTGGGCCGGGCGCGCCGGGCGCTCGCCAATCTGCAGGAAACCCTGCCGATTTTCTTCGTGCTGGCGCTGCTGGCGATCATTTTTGGCGAAGAGGGCTGGCTGGCCCTGGCCGGCGCGGGGCTGTTTCTGCTCGGCCGGATCGGCCATGTGGTCTGCTATATGGGCGGGATATCCCCGTGGCGCTCGATCAGCTTTACCATTGGGCTGTTCGGCCTGCTGCTGATGGCGCTGCCTTTGCTGCCCCATATCTGGTCTTAGGTAGCCGAAGGGTCTTGCGAAACGGCGGCTTTGCCATTAGACACAGCCTCGCCTGAAGGGGTTTAGCTCAGTTGGTAGAGCATCGGTCTCCAAAACCGAGGGTCGTGGGTTCGAGTCCCCCAGCCCCTGCCAGGCACAATTACCAACAAAAACAAATAGTTAGCGCCGGCACGTGGTCGGCGTCTATTCTGCCGCGCTGGGCAGCTTGTCGGCATGACGCGCCTTGAGGCGGTTGAGCTGGTGGGCCGCATGGGCGAGCAGGGCGGTGCGCACCTGTGGGGCGTCGACTTGGCCGACATCGGCTTTCACCTTGAGATCAAGGGGATAGATCGTGACATTGCCCATGAAGTGCTCTTCGATCTGCACCCGGACAATACCGGTTACCCGCCCGACAACGGTCGGGTGCGGCCCGAAATAGCGCAGCTCACAGGCTGTGACGTCGAAAGAGGACTTCGCTACACCCACGGCACGCCTCCGTTCACCAGTTCGTTCCGCCGCAGACCTATTTAAATACTGCGGGACCGGCGAATCAAGAGCGAATCGGTGTGACGCTATCGTGTCGTTTATGGCCCGGTCGCCGGGGCGCCGGGAAAACTTGGAGGCGCCTGTTGCTTTTGACAGGGAGTTTCTCTAGATACCCACATTCGAGCCGTGCGGGATTCCTGCGCGGCCTTTGGTTTTGCACCAAAACACCAAAGAGTAGATTTGCCGATGGCCCGTACGAACCCAATCACGTTCCTGCAGCAAGTGCGGCAGGAAGTTTCCAAGGTCACCTGGCCCGGCCGGAACGAAGTGGTGATCTCCACGATCATGGTGATCGTGCTGGTGATCGCGGCGAGCCTGTTCTTTCTTGCAGCCGATCAAGTCATTTCGTGGCTGGTCGGACTGATGCTTTCGATCCGCTAGTCGGGTCACGGACCTATAACTACTAGGAGCGGCGACGCTTTATGGCCATGCGCTGGTATATCGTTCAAGCTTACTCGAACTTCGAGCGCAAGGTGGCGGAAGACATCCGCCAGAAGGTTGCGCAGAAAAAGCTAGAGCACCTGTTTGAAGACGTGATCGTGCCGACCGAAAAGGTCGTTGAGATCCGCCGTGGCCGCAAGGTCGACGCCGAACGCAAGTTCTTCCCGGGCTATGTGCTGGTGAAGATGGACATGACCGATGAGGCCTTCCATCTGATCAAGAACACGCCAAAGGTTACCGGTTTCCTCGGTTCGGACAACAAGCCGATGCCGATCTCGGAGAAGGAAGCCCAGGGCATTCTGCAGCAGGTGCAGGAAGGCGTGGAGCATCCCAAGCCCTCCATCTCGTTCGAAGTGGGCGAGAATGTGCGCGTGTCGGACGGTCCCTTCGCCAGCTTCAATGGCGTGGTGGAAGAAGTCGACGAAGAGCGCGCCCGCCTCAAGGTGGAAGTGTCGATCTTCGGCCGCCCCACCCCGGTGGAGCTGGAATACAGTCAGGTCGAGAAAGTCTGACCCGTCGTTGCGCGAGCACGACAACGAAATCAAGTCGCGTAAGCGACACGAATTTCTGGCGCGAGCCAGAATATGCCCGGCTCAGGCCGGGTGCAGAAACTGTGGCAGAGGATGGTGCACTGCCAGCACCAGTTCCACCTCAGACCACGGTGTCTAGCCGGCTTTAACTAGTTGGCGCCTAGGCCGCTTTTGGCCGTTGAATAGGAGACGGAATTGGCAAAGAAAATCGTTGGCTACGTCAAGCTTCAGGTGCCTGCGGGTTCCGCAACACCATCCCCGCCAATCGGCCCAGCACTGGGTCAGCGCGGTCTGAACATCATGGAATTCTGCAAGGCATTCAATGCCGCCACGCAGGAACTGGAAAAGGGTTCGCCCATTCCCGTCGTGATCACCGCCTATGCCGACAAGAGCTTCACTTTCGAGATGAAGTCTCCGCCGGTCAGCTTCTTCATCAAGAAGGCCGTCAACCTGAAGTCGGGCAGCAAGCTGCCAGGCAAGGAATCGGCCGGCACCATCACGCTGGCACAGCTGCGTGACATCGCCGAAAAGAAGATGAAGGATCTCAACGCCGACAATATCGATGCCGCGGTATCGATGATTGCAGGCTCTGCCCGTTCCATGGGCATTCAGGTCGAGGGCTGATAAATGGCTGGTAAGAATCTCACCAAGTCCCGCGAGGGCATTGATCGCAACAAGCTGTACAAGCTTGATGAAGCCGTCAAAATGGTCAAGTCGCGTGCGACCGCCAAGTTCGACGAGACGATCGAAGTCGCCATCAATCTGGGCGTTGATCCCCGCCACGCCGACCAGATGGTCCGCGGCGTTGTGACCCTGCCCAACGGCACCGGCAAGACGGTCCGCGTGGCCGTGTTCGCCAAGGATGCCAAGGCTGACGAAGCCCGCAAGGCTGGCGCCGACATCGTTGGCGCCGAAGACCTGATGGAAGCCATCATGGGCGGCAAGATCGATTTCGATCGCTGCATTGCCACCCCTGACATGATGCCGCTGGTCGGTCGTCTGGGCAAGATCCTGGGCCCACGCAACCTGATGCCAAACCCCAAGGTCGGCACGGTTACTCCCGATGTCGCCGGCGCCGTCAAGGCTGCCAAGGGCGGCGCTGTCGAGTTCCGCGTCGAAAAGGCCGGTATCCTGCATGCTGGCATTGGCAAGGTGTCGTTCTCGGACGAAGCCCTGCTGCAGAACATCAAGGCGTTCACCGACGCCGTGCTGAAGTCCAAGCCGGCTGGTGCCAAGGGCACCTATGTCAAGCGCGTTGCCGTGTCCTCGACCATGGGCCCGGGCGTGCATGTCGAAGTCGCTTCGGCGCTTTAATTTCCCAATTCCGGGCGGTTTCGACCGCCCGGTTTTTGTCGCTCCTCGGAGCGGCAACAAGTCCTGTCCGAGACTGCCGGTGCCAACCGATCTGGGTTGGCTTAATGTCGCAAGATGCCAGCATAGATGGGGTGACAACCGAAATTCCTGTCCGCAAGGGCAGGGTGGCGGTTCGAACCAGGCCAGTTGCCCTTTGGGCAGCACGGTTGACAGGCGTTTAACCGTTGCTCCTCTCCTCCCTCGGGAGATCGGAGGGCAGCAATTGGCAATGGCCCGGCTGACTTTTGCCGGGCTCAATGTGGAGACTAGCAGTGGAAAGAGCGGAAAAGCGTGAGCTTGTCGCATCGCTTCAGGCAGCCCTATCGGGCGCTGGATCGATCGTCCTTGCGCAGAACACCGGTCTGACCGTCGCCAACCTTGAATCGCTTCGTCGCGACATCAAGGGTGCAGGCGGCCAAGTCAAGATCGCGAAGAACCGTCTTGCCAAGCTTGCTCTTAAAGAAACCGACAATGCGGACATGTCGAGCCTCCTGGTAGGCCCGATCGTCATCGCTTATGCGGCCGACCCCATGACTGCGCCCAAGTTTGCGGCAAAGTTTGCTGAAAAGAACGCGAAATACGTCGTTCTTGGTGGCGCCATGGGCAAGACCGCGCTTGACGCGAATAACGTCAAGGCGCTGGCGACCATGCCCTCGCTGGATGAACTGCGCGCAACACTGGCCGGGATGCTCAAGCAGCCTGCCACGCGTATCGCGTCGGTCATCGTGGCACCAGCAAGCGGCATTGCCCGCGTGCTGGCCGCTCATGCGGAAAAGAGCAACGAAGCAGCGTAACCCCATCGGTCCTCGCAAGGGACCACTTTGGTTTGAACTGAACACCTAAAAAGAGAGATTTATCAAATGGCTGATCTCGCCAAGATCGTAGACGACCTGTCTGCCCTGACCGTTCTGGAAGCTTCGGAACTGTCGAAGATGCTGGAAGAGAAGTGGGGCGTTTCCGCCGCCGCTCCTGTTGCTGCTGCTGCCGCTGGCGGCGCTGCTGCTCCGGCTGCTGAAGAAAAGACCGAATTTGACGTGATCCTCGCCTCCTTCGGCGAAAACAAGATCAACGTCATCAAGGAAGTCCGCGCCATCACCGGTCTGGGCCTAGGCGAAGCTAAGGCTCTCGTCGAAGCTGCTCCCAAGGCTGTCAAGGAAGGCGTCAACAAGGCTGAAGCTGCCGAGATTCAGAAGAAGCTCGAAGCTGCCGGCGCCAAGGTCGAACTCAAGTAGTTCTATCTCTGCCCTTGAAATTTGCGAAGTGGCGCGTTATGTGCCACTTCGCTCCTTCGTCTCTACGAGATGATTCGCCGGACCGGTTGGATAGGTCCTTGGCGGCAATTTGCGGAATATATGAAGAATTTGATGTCTGAGGTGCGCTGACGTCCGTTAGACCTCCCGGCTGCTGGCCTGGAGGTATTTGGCGTTTTGCGCATTGATGCCGTTCCTTTGGCGTGGAATTGCACAATGAGACATCACCCAGCCTGAGTAATTTGAAGGGCACATATCCCGAGACCCGACGGCTGATAGTCGGATCTTTGGATATTTGCCTCCGAGACAATCGCACCAGAAACAGGAGCTTTCATGGCTACCACGTTCAACGGCCGCCGCAAGGTACGCAAGTCCTTCGGGTCCATTCGCGAAGTCACGGAGATGCCCAACCTGATCGAGGTCCAGAAGGCCTCCTATGATCAGTTCCTCCTCGTCGACGAGCCAAAAGCCGGCCGTCCCGATGAAGGGCTTCAGTCCGTGTTCCGTTCGGTCTTTCCGATCACCGACTTTTCGAACACTGCATCTCTCGAATTCGTGAAGTACGAGTTCGAGCAGCCCAAGTATGACATTGATGAGTGCCGTGCGCGCGACATCACGTTCGCTGCCCCGCTCAAGGTCACGCTGCGCCTGATCGTGTTTGAAGTGGACGAAGAGACCGGCGCCCGGTCCGTCAAGGACATCAAGGAGCAGGACGTCTATATGGGCGACATGCCCTTCATGACGAGCAACGGCACCTTCATCGTCAACGGCACCGAGCGCGTTATTGTCTCGCAGATGCACCGTTCGCCTGGCGTGTTCTTCGATCACGACAAGGGCAAGACCCATTCGTCGGGCAAGCTGCTGTTTGCCGGCCGCATCATTCCGTACCGCGGCAGCTGGCTCGATATCGAGTTCGACGCCAAGGACGTGGTGTTCGCGCGTATCGATCGTCGCCGCAAGATCCCTGTGACCAGCCTGCTCAAGGCGCTGGGCATGGATACCGAAGAGATCCTGTCGACCTATTACAATACCCTGACCTATACCAAGACGAAGTCGGGCTGGCAGAAGCCCTACGACGCCGAGAAGATGAAGAATGCCAAGCCGAGCCATGACCTGATCGACGCCAAGACCGGCGACGTCGTGCATGAAGCCGGCAAGAAGCTCTCGGCCCGCCAGGCCAAGAAGCTGGCTGATGACGGCCTGACGCACCTGCTGGCGGTCGATGAAGACCTCTATGGCATGTATGTCGCCGAGGACCTGATCAACATGCAGACCGGCGAGGTCTATATGGAGGCAGGCGACGAGCTCGACGAGAAGAACC
Organism: Devosia beringensis; assembly: GCF_014926585.1. Taxonomy (NCBI): domain Bacteria; kingdom Pseudomonadati; phylum Pseudomonadota; class Alphaproteobacteria; order Hyphomicrobiales; family Devosiaceae; genus Devosia; species Devosia beringensis. Next base: position 3,506,123 of record NZ_CP045422.1, read on the forward strand.
TCGAAATGCTCGTTGGTCTCGGCTTTGACGAGCTGCCGATCCTCGACATCGATCACATCAGCATTGGCGGCTATATCCGCAACACGCTGGCCGTGGACAAGAACGAGTCGCGTGAAGACGCGCTGTTCGACATCTATCGCGTCATGCGCCCCGGTGAGCCACCAACCGTCGATACTGCAGAAGCCATGTTCCAGTCGCTGTTCTTTGACAGCGAGCGCTATGACCTGTCCGCCGTGGGCCGCGTCAAGATGAACATGCGCCTCGAGCTCGATGCGCCCGACACCATGCGCACCCTGCGCAAGGAAGACATTGTCGAAGTCGTCCGCACGCTGGTCGACCTGCGCGATGGTCGCGGCGAAATCGACGACATCGACAACCTGGGCAACCGTCGTGTCCGCTCCGTTGGCGAGCTGATGGAAAACTCCTATCGCCTTGGCCTGCTCCGCATGGAACGTGCCATCAAGGAGCGCATGAGCTCGGTCGAAATCGACACGGTCATGCCGCAGGACCTGATCAACGCCAAGCCGGCTGCTGCCGCTGTGCGTGAATTCTTTGGCTCGAGCCAGCTCAGCCAGTTCATGGATCAGACCAATCCGCTGTCGGAAATCACCCACAAGCGTCGCCTGTCGGCGCTTGGGCCTGGTGGTCTGACCCGCGAGCGTGCCGGCTTTGAAGTCCGTGACGTGCATCCGACCCATTACGGCCGCATCTGCCCGATCGAGACCCCAGAAGGTCCAAACATTGGTCTGATCAACTCGCTGTCGACCTTTGCCCGCGTCAACAAGTACGGTTTCATCGAGACCCCGTACCGCAAGATCGTCAACGGCAAGCTGACCGACGACGTGGTCTACCTCTCCGCCATGGAAGAGGCCAAGCACTACGTCGCCCAGGCCAACGTGACCTTCAACGACAAGCTTGAGCTCGAGCATGATCTGGTGGTGGCTCGCCACGCCGGTGACAACGGCCTGACGCCCAAGGAAAACGTCGATCTGATGGACGTTTCGCCCAAGCAGATGGTGTCGGTTGCCGCCTCGCTGATCCCGTTCCTTGAGAATGACGACGCTAACCGTGCTCTGATGGGCTCGAACATGCAGCGTCAGGCTGTGCCGCTGCTACGCGCCCATGCGCCGTTTGTCGGTACCGGCATGGAAGCCATCGTGGCCCGTGACTCGGGCGCCGCCATCGTGGCCAAGCGCAAGGGCATCGTTGATCAGGTGGACGCCACGCGTATCGTTATTCGGGCGACCGAAGAAACCGATGCGTCCAAGTCGGGCGTGGACATCTACAACCTGATGAAGTTCCAGCGTTCGAACCAGTCCACCTGCATCAACCAGCGTCCGCTGGTGGTAGTCGGTGACCACATCAACCAGGGCGACATCATCGCCGACGGTCCCTCGACCGAACTGGGCGATCTGGCGCTGGGCCGCAATGTGCTGGTCGCGTTCATGCCCTGGAATGGCTACAACTTCGAAGATTCGATCCTGCTCTCTGAAAAGATTGCCATGAACGACGTCTTCACCTCGATCCATATCGAGGAATATGAAGTCATGGCTCGCGACACCAAGCTTGGTCCTGAGGAAATCACCCGCGACATTCCGAACGTTTCGGAAGAAGCGCTGAAGAACCTCGACGAAGCCGGTATCGTGCACATTGGTGCCGAAGTCGCTCCTGGCGACATCCTGGTCGGCAAGATCACCCCCAAGGGTGAATCGCCGATGACCCCGGAAGAAAAGCTCCTCCGCGCCATCTTCGGCGAGAAGGCAAGCGACGTTCGTGACACCTCACTGCGCGTGCCGCCGGGCGATGCTGGTACTGTTGTTGAAGTGCGCGTGTTCAATCGCCACGGCATCGACAAGGACGAGCGCGCCATGGCCATCGAGCGCGAGGAAATCGAGCGTCTTGCCAAGGACCGTGACGACGAACAGTCGATCCTCGACCGTAACGTCTATGCGCGTCTCAAGGAGATGCTGTTCGGCAAGGCCGCCACGGCCGGTCCGAAGGGCTATGTCGTGGGCACCAAGCTCAATGACCAGATGTTTGAGGCTCAGCCTCGTTCGAAGTGGTGGCAGTTCGCGGTCGATGACGACAAGGTCATGACCGAGATGGAAGCCCTTCATGCGCAGTATGAAGAAAGCCGTCGTCTGCTCGAGCAGCGCTTCATCGACAAGGTGGACAAGCTGCAGCGCGGTGACGAGCTGCCTCCAGGCGTGATGAAAATGGTCAAGGTCTTCATCGCGACCAAGCGCAAGATCCAGCCAGGCGACAAAATGGCTGGCCGTCACGGAAACAAGGGCGTGGTTTCGCGCATCGTGCCGATCGAAGACATGCCCTATCTTGAAGACGGCACTTCGGTTGACATCGTGCTGAACCCGTTGGGCGTGCCATCGCGCATGAATGTGGGCCAGATTCTCGAGACGCATCTGGGCTGGGCCTGTGCCGGCATGGGTCGCAAGATCGATGAGATGGTTCGCGCCTATCATCGCAATGGCGACCTCAAGCCACTGCGCCTGGAAATCCAGGACCTGTTTGCCGGTGATGAATCCATCACCGATCTTGATGACGACGGCATGGTCCGTCTCGGCGAGCACCTCTCCAAGGGTGTCTCGATCGCGACCCCCGTGTTCGACGGCGCCAAGGAAGCCGACATCGTGGTTATGCTGGAGCGGGCAGGGCTGAAGGCCTCGGGTCAGTCGACCGTGTTTGACGGTCGTAGCGGCGAGCAGTTCGATCGTCAGGTGACGGTTGGCTATATCTACATGCTCAAGCTCGACCATCTGGTGGACAACAAGATCCACGCGCGTTCGATCGGTCCCTACTCGCTGGTCACCCAGCAGCCACTGGGCGGCAAGGCGCAGTTCGGCGGTCAGCGCTTCGGCGAGATGGAAGTGTGGGCTCTCGAAGCCTACGGCGCGGCGTATACGCTGCAGGAAATGCTTACCATCAAGTCGGACGACGTTGCCGGTCGTACCAAGGTCTACGAAGCCATCGTGCGTGGCGACGATACGTTCGAAGCGGGCATCCCCGAGAGCTTCAACGTTCTGGTCAAGGAAATCCGTTCGCTCGGTCTCAATGTCGAACTCGACATGCGCGAGATCGAAGACGGCTCCGAACAGGCCGAAGCGGAGCTCGCACCTCCTCAGGAAGCGGCGGAGTAATCCGGCACTTCCTACCCCCATTCATTTTCCGTTCGTGCCCGTGGTCAGTCCCGGGCATGGACGGATAGAGGAGAGAATTGATGAACCATCATTCCCACGTCATGGACCCGTTCAACCCGGCGGTTCCCGTGCAGACCTTCGATCAGATGAAGATCTCGATCGCCTCGCCAGAAAAGATCCTGAGCTGGTCCTATGGCGAGATCAAGAAGCCGGAAACCATCAACTATCGTACGTTCAAGCCTGAACGCGATGGCCTGTTCTGCGCGCGCATCTTTGGCCCCGTAAAGGACTATGAGTGCCTGTGCGGCAAGTACAAGCGCATGAAGTTCAAGGGCGTCATCTGTGAGAAGTGCGGCGTCGAAGTCACCCTGAGCCGCGTTCGTCGCGAGCGCATGGGTCACATCGAGCTGGCCGCGCCCGTCGCCCACATCTGGTTCCTGAAGTCCCTGCCGTCGCGTATCGCGCTGCTGCTCGATATGACGCTCAAGGACATCGAGCGCATCCTGTACTTCGAAAACTACGTCGTTCTCGATCCAGGCCTGACGCCCTTCACCCAGCACGAACTGCTGAATGAGGAGCAGTTCCTCGACGCCCAGGACGAATATGGTGCCGACAGCTTCACCGCCAAGATCGGCGCCGAAGCCATTCGCGACATCCTGCTGGCGCTCGATCTGGAAAAGATCGCGGCAAACCTGCGCGTGGAAATTGCCGAGTCGACCACTGAGCTCAAGCCAAAGAAGCTGGCCAAGCGCCTCAAGATCGTCGAGCAGTTTATTGTCTCCGGGAATAAGCCGGAGTGGATGATCATGACGATCATCCCGGTCATTCCGCCCGAGCTGCGCCCGCTGGTGCCGCTGGATGGCGGCCGCTTTGCCACGTCCGATCTGAACGATCTCTATCGTCGCGTGATCAACCGCAACAACCGCCTCAAGCGCCTGATCGAGCTGCGTGCCCCTGACATCATCATCCGCAACGAAAAGCGCATGCTGCAGGAAGCCGTTGACGCGCTGTTCGACAACGGTCGCCGTGGCCGCACCATTACCGGTGCCAACAAGCGTCCGCTCAAGTCGCTGTCCGACATGCTCAAGGGCAAGCAGGGCCGGTTCCGCCAGAACCTGCTCGGCAAGCGCGTCGACTATTCGGGTCGTTCGGTCATCACCGTGGGTCCGAACCTCAAGCTGCACCAGTGCGGCCTGCCCAAGAAGATGGCGCTCGAGCTGTTCAAGCCCTTCATCTATTCGCGCCTCGAAGCCAAGGGCTTCAGCTCGACGGTGAAGCAGGCCAAGAAGCTGGTCGAGAAGGAAAAGCCGGAAGTCTGGGATATCCTCGATGAGGTGATCCGCGAGCATCCGGTGCTGCTCAACCGCGCACCGACCCTGCATCGCCTTGGCATCCAGGCCTTCGAGCCCATCCTGATCGAAGGCAAGGCCATCCGTCTGCATCCGCTCGTCTGCTCGGCCTTCAACGCCGACTTCGACGGTGACCAGATGGCCGTGCACGTTCCGCTGTCGCTCGAAGCGCAGCTGGAAGCGCGCGTGCTGATGATGTCGACGAACAACATCCTGCACCCTGCCAATGGCCAGCCGATCATCGTGCCGAGCCAGGACATCGTGCTGGGTCTCTACTACCTCTCGTTGATGAACGAGAAGGAGCCCGGCGAAGGCATGGCATTCGGTTCCTATGCCGAGCTTGAGCATGCCATCGACAACAAGGTCGTCACCCTGCACACCAAGATCAAGGGCCGTGTCACGTCCTTTGACGCCGATGGCAAGCAGACCACCGAGATCGTGGAAACGACCCCGGGCCGCATGCTGATCGGGCAGATCCTGCCCAAGAGCGCCAAGGTGCCGTTCTCGACCGCCAACCAGCTGATGACCAAGAAGATGATCTCCAAGATGATCGACACGGTTTACCGTGGCTGCGGTCAGAAAGAGACCGTGATCTTCTGCGATCGCGTGATGCAGCTTGGCTTCAAGAATGCCTGCGATGCCGGCATTTCGTTCGGCAAGGACGACATGGTTATCCCTGCTTCCAAGTACACCATCGTGGAAGCCGCGCGTAAGCAGGTCGAAGAGTTCGAGCAGCAGTACAATGACGGCCTGATCACCCAGGGCGAGAAGTACAACAAGGTCGTCGACGCCTGGGCCAAGTGTGGCGACAAGGTTGCCGAAGAGATGATGGACGCGATCCGCACCGTGCAGATCGACGAGGAGACCGGTCGTCAGAAGCCGATCAACTCGGTCTACATGATGAGCCATTCGGGTGCCCGTGGTTCGCCGGCACAGATGAAGCAGCTGGCCGGCATGCGCGGCCTGATGGCCCGTCCTGACGGCTCGATCATCGAGACCCCGATCACGGCTAACTTCAAGGAAGGCCTCAACGTTCTCGAATACTTCAACTCCACCCACGGTGCCCGCAAGGGTCTGGCGGATACGGCGTTGAAGACCGCGAACTCGGGTTACCTGACGCGTCGTCTCGTCGACGTGGCGCAGGACGCGATCATCGTGTCGACCGATTGCGGCACCGAGCGTGGCCTGACCATGGAGCCCATCGTTGATGCGGGCCAGGTCGTGGCTTCGATCGGCCAGCGCGTGCTGGGCCGTACCGCTGCCGACGACATCTTCCATCCGCTGACCGGCGATCTGATCGCAGCCAAGGGTCATCTGCTGGAAGAAAAGGATGTCGACGTCATCGAAGAGGCACGTATCCAGTCGATCCGGATCCGTTCGCCCCTGACCTGCGACATGCGCCAGGGTACCTGCGCGGCCTGCTATGGCCGTGACCTTGCTCGCGGTACCCCCGTGAACATGGGTGAAGCTGTGGGCGTTATCGCCGCGCAGTCGATCGGTGAACCCGGCACCCAGCTGACCATGCGTACGTTCCACATTGGTGGCACGGCACAGGTGGTTGACTCCTCGTTCCTTGAATCAGGTGCTGAAGGCAAGATCGCCATCCGCAATCCCAACGTGGTCAAGGTCGAGGGCGACAAGCTGGTCGTCATGGCTCGTAACGTGTCGCTGGCCGTGCTCGATGCCGATGGCAAGGAGCGCGCGACGCACAAGGTGGCCTATGGCGCCAAGCTGCTGATCAAGGAAGGCGACATGGTTCGCCGTGGTCAGCGTCTGGCCGAATGGGACCCCTACACCCGTCCGATCCTGGCCGAAGTCGAAGGCGAAGTCGTGTTCGAGGATCTGCTCGACGGCACCTCGGTTGCGGAAAACACCGACGAGGCAACGGGCTTCACCAAGCGCGTCGTCATCGACTGGCGGACCAATCCGCGTGGCGAAGGGCTCAAGCCAGCCCTGGCCATTGCGCGCGATGGTGCCGTGCTCAAGGTGGAACGTGGTGGCGAAGCCCGTTACCTGCTCTCGGTTGATGCGGTCATTGCCGCTGAGCCGGGCGAGAAGGTATCGCCGGGTGACGTGCTGGCGCGTATTCCGCTCGAGTCAGCCAAGACCAAGGACATCACGGGTGGTCTGCCGCGCGTGGCCGAACTGTTCGAGGCTCGTCGTCCCAAGGATCACGCCATCATCGCCGAGATCGATGGCACGATCCGCTTCGGTCGCGACTACAAGAACAAGCGTCGCGTCATCATCGAGCCCCATGAAGAGGGCGGTGAGCCGGTCGAGTATCTGATCCCCAAGGGCAAGCCGTTCCATCTTCAGGAAGGCGATGCCATTGAAAAGGGTGAATATATCCTCGACGGCAACCCGGCGCCGCACGACATTCTGGCCATAAAGGGCGTGGAAGAGCTTGCTCGTTACCTCGTCAATGAAATCCAGGAAGTCTATCGTCTGCAGGGCGTGATGATCAACGACAAGCACATCGAGGTGATCGTTCGCCAGATGCTGCAGAAGGTCGAGATCGTCAATCCAGGTGACTCGGGCCTGCTCAAGGACGAGCAGCTCGACAAGCTCGACTTTGACGAGCTCAACGACGCGCTGGTTGCTGACGGCAAGAAGCCGGCAACGGCCAACCCCGTGCTGCTGGGTATTACCAAGGCGTCGCTGCAGACCCGTTCGTTCGTGTCGGCTGCCTCGTTCCAGGAAACCACCCGCGTGCTGACCGAAGCTGCCGTATCCGGCAAGGCCGATCTGCTCGAAGGCCTCAAGGAAAACGTGATCGTTGGTCGCCTGATCCCGGCCGGTACGGGTGCCGGCATCTCCTCGGCCAAGCTCATCGCTTCCAAGCGCGATGACCTGATCCTGGATGAACGCCGCCGCCAGGCTAACACGCCCAAGATTGCCGCGCCCGCTGCCGAATAGGCTGCAACGCGGATAGAAGATGAGGGAAGGGGGCCGAAAGGCTCCCTTTTCTTTTGGCACGACCGGTCAGATTGCGCCTTCCAGGCTCGGACCGATCTCGTCGAGAACGCATCGGGCTGGCCGCCAAGGGGCAGGGGGCCGTCGTCAGCAGCCGGAAGGTCTGGGCCGGACATCGGTCGCCCGTTGTACCATTACTGGACAGTTAATGCCGTTTGCGTGGACTGGGCGTGGACCCGCCAGCACTTCTTCCACACGCCGCCAGGTCGGATCGGGTATGCACCAAGACGACGCCAAAGCAAGGCGGTGCATGGCTGCGACGCGGATTTTCGCGAAAGAATCCTTGACGGCCGGGCGAGTCGGCTCTAAACAGCGCCTACCTAAGCGGTCGGTCGTGAATGTCATACCGGGTCCCTGCCATCCTGTGCGGGTATCCAGGACACTCAAACACACTGTCGGGTAACTAGACGAAGCAAATCCTTGTGCGCATGACTGCCCGCTTTTTGGGGGTGGTCCGCTGCAATTAAGGCGCCGCCGTTCCCCAGTCTGGGGTCGGATGAGCGCCGTTTTGGTTTGCTTAGGCTAGACCGCAATGAATTTTGGACGATGGAAAGAGCGAAATGCCCACCATTAATCAGCTGATCCGCAAGCCACGCGCCAGCAAGCCAAAGCGGAACAAGGTTCCGGCGATGGAAGCAAACCCGCAGAAGCGCGGCGTTTGTTCACGTGTCTATACGACCACTCCCAAGAAGCCAAACTCGGCTCTGCGCAAGGTTGCCAAGGTTCGCCTGACCAATTCGCGCGAAGTGATTTCGTACATTCCAGGTGAAGGTCACAACCTTCAGGAGCACTCGGTGGTCCTGATCCGTGGTGGCCGCGTTCGCGACCTTCCCGGCGTTCGCTATCACGTGCTCCGCGGCGTCCTCGACACGCAGAGCGTCAAGGACCGCAAGCAGCGCCGGTCCAAGTATGGCGCGAAGCGTCCGAAGTAAGGAGATAGATCTATGTCCCGTCGCCACCGCGCAGAAAAGCGTGACGTTATTCCGGACGCAAAGTTCGGCGATCTCGTCCTTACCAAGTTCATGAATTCGCTCATGAAGGACGGCAAGAAGTCGGCCGCCGAAAGCATCGTTTACGGTGCCTTCGACATCGTCGAAGCCAAGGTCAAGCAGAACCCCGTCGAGGTGTTCCACACGGCCCTGGAAAACATCCGTCCTTCGGTTGAAGTGCGTTCGCGCCGCGTTGGCGGTGCTACGTACCAGGTTCCTGTTGAAGTCCGTGCGGACCGTCAGCAGGCCTTGGCCATTCGTTGGCTGATCGACTCCGCTCGCAAGCGCGGCGAGAACACCATGCGTGAACGCCTGTCGGGCGAGCTCATGGATGCTCTCAATGGTCGTGGTCAGGCCGTCAAGAAGCGCGAAGATACGCACCGTATGGCTGACGCCAACCGTGCCTTCTCGCACTACCGCTGGTAGTAGGAGCGCCCCATGGCACGCGAATATCCAATCAATCTGTATCGTAACTTCGGCATCATGGCTCACATTGATGCTGGCAAGACGACCACGACCGAACGCATCCTGTACTATACCGGCAAGTCCCATAAGATCGGCGAAGTCCATGACGGCGCTGCCACCATGGACTGGATGGAGCAGGAGCAGGAACGCGGCATCACGATTACGTCGGCTGCCACGACCACGTTCTGGAAAGACCGTACCGGTACCCAGCACCGCTTCAACATCATCGACACCCCCGGCCACGTCGACTTCACCATTGAAGTCGAACGTTCGCTGCGCGTGCTCGACGGTGCCGTTGCCCTGCTGGACGCCAATGCCGGCGTCGAGCCCCAGACCGAGACGGTCTGGCGCCAGGCCGACAAGTACAGCGTTCCGCGCCTCGTCTTCGTCAATAAGATGGACAAGATCGGCGCCGATTTCTATCGCTGCGTCGAGATGATCGGCACGCGCCTCGGCGCCAAGGCCGTTCCTGTCCAGCTGCCGATCGGCGCTGAGAATGACTTCAAGGGCGTTGTCGATCTGATCGAGATGAATGCCCTGGTCTGGCGCAACGAAGAGCTGGGTGCCCAGTGGGACGTTGTCGAGATCCCGGACGACCTCAAGGAAGCTGCCGCCAAGTATCGCGAGCAGATGATCGAGGCCGCTGTCGAGATCGACGACGATGCCATGGAAGCCTTCCTCAACGGCGAAGTCCCGAACAACGAGACCATCCGTCGCCTGCTGCGTCGCGGCACGATCGATGCCAAGTTCTTCCTGATCTTCGCGGGCTCGGCCTTCAAGAACAAGGGCGTTCAGCCACTGCTGGACGGCGTTATCGATTACCTGCCGTCGCCAATGGACGTGCCGGCAATCCAGGGTATCGATGCCAAGACCGAACTGCCAATCGAGCGTCATGCTGACGACAGCGAGCCGCTGTCGATGCTGGCCTTCAAGATCGCCAACGACCCGCACATGGGTTCGCTGACGTTCTGCCGCATCTACTCGGGTCACGTCGAGCAGGGCGCCATGCTGGAAAACACGGTCAAGGAAAAGCGCGAACGCGTTGGCCGCATGTTCCAGATGCACGCCAATAGCCGTGAGCAGATCACGGAAGCTTTCGCTGGCGACATCGTCGCTATCGTGGGCCTCAAGGACACCACGACCGGCGACACGCTCTGTGCGCAGAATGCCCAGGTCATCCTGGAACGCATGATCTTCCCAGAGCCCGTGATCGACATCTCGGTGGAACCCAAGTCCAAGGCCGACCAGGAAAAGATGGGCCTCGCGCTCAATCGTTTGGCTGCTGAAGATCCAAGCTTCCGCGTCAAGACCGACGAAGAATCCGGCCAGACCATCATTTCGGGCATGGGCGAGCTTCACCTCGACATTCTCGTCGACCGTATGCGTCGCGAGTTCAAGGTCGAGGCCAATATCGGTCAGCCGCAGGTTGCCTATCGCGAGACCATCACGCGCGCTGCCGATGTGGACTATACCCACAAGAAGCAGTCGGGTGGTTCGGGTCAGTTTGCCCGCGTCAAGCTCTCGATCGAGCCAGGCGAAGTCGGCAAGGGCCTCGAATTCGTGAACGCCGTCGTCGGCGGTTCGGTCCCCCGGGAATATATTCCGGGCGTCGAAAAGGGCGTGAAGTCGGTTATGGGTTCCGGCCCACTGATCGGGTTCCCCATCGTTGACGTCAAGGTGACGTTGACCGAAGGCGCCTACCATGACGTCGACTCCTCGGTTCTCGCCTTTGAAATCGCTGGTCGTGCTGGCTTCAACGAAGCCATCCGCAAGGCGTCGCCAAAGATCCTCGAGCCGATCATGAAGGTTGAAGTTGTCACGCCAGACGATTACATGGGCGACGTTATCGGCGACCTCAATTCACGACGTGGTCAGATCCAGGGCACTGAAAGCCGTGGTGTTCTCCAGGTTGTGGATGCCTTCGTACCGCTCGCGAACATGTTTGGTTATGTGAACTCGCTGCGCTCCATGAGCCAGGGTCGTGCACAGTACTCGATGACGTTCGACCACTACGAGCAGGTGCCGCAGGCCGTCGCCGACGAAGTCCAGGCCAAATACGCCTAAACAATAAACTGAAACTCAAGGTTGGCCGCTGGGCTAACGAATACGGAGAGAAGCGATGGGCAAGGAAAAGTTTTCCCGCAATAAGCCTCACTGCAACATCGGCACCATTGGTCACGTTGACCATGGCAAGACCTCGCTGACAGCTGCGATCACCAAGATCCTGGCCGAGACCGGCGGCGCTGTGTTCAAGAACTACGCGGACATCGATGCTGCGCCTGAAGAGAAGGCACGCGGGATCACCATCAACACTGCTCACGTTGAGTATGAGACGGCTAACCGTCACTACGCTCACGTCGACTGCCCAGGCCACGCCGACTATGTGAAGAACATGATCACCGGCGCTGCCCAGATGGACGGCGCGATCCTGGTCGTGTCGGCTGCCGACGGCCCGATGCCCCAGACCCGTGAGCACATCCTGCTCGCCCGTCAGGTTGGCGTTCCCGCCCTGGTCGTGTTCCTGAACAAGTGCGACATGGTCGACGATCCCGAGCTGCTCGAGCTCGTCGAGCTCGAAGTTCGCGAACTGCTGTCGTCCTATGAGTATCCCGGCGATGACATCCCCGTCGTCAAGGGTTCGGCTCTGGCCGCTCTCGAAGACAGCGATCGCAAGCTTGGCCACGACGCCATTCTCGAACTGATGGCTGCCGTGGATAGCTATATCCCACAGCCAGAGCGTCCGATTGACCAGCCGTTCCTGCTCCCGATCGAAGACGTGTTCTCGATCTCGGGCCGCGGCACCGTGGTTACCGGTCGTGTCGAGCGTGGCATCGTCAAGGTTGGCGAAGAAGTCGAAATCGTCGGCATCAAGGCAACCCAGAAGACCACCGTTACCGGTGTCGAAATGTTCCGCAAGCTGCTCGATTCGGGCCAGGCTGGCGACAACGTTGGCGCCCTGATCCGTGGTATCGATCGTACTCAGGTTGAGCGCGGTCAGGTTCTGTGCAAGCCCGGCTCCGTGACCCCACACACCGACTTCGTTGCTGAGGCCTATATCCTCACCAAGGAAGAAGGCGGTCGTCACACCCCGTTCTTCGGCAACTATCGTCCGCAGTTCTACTTCCGTACCACGGACGTGACGGGCATCGTTACCCTGCCAGAAGGCACGGAAATGGTTATGCCAGGTGACAACATCAATATGAACGTTCAGCTGATCGTTCCGATCGCCATGGAAGAAAAGCTTCGCTTTGCTATCCGTGAAGGTGGCCGCACCGTCGGCGCCGGCGTGGTCGCGAAGATCCTGAAGTAAGCCTCATTGAGACATTCGCGGCGCGCGATTAATGCGCGCCGCGATCCATTTTCGTCAGGATTTACAAGATGAACGGTCAGAATATTCGCATTCGCCTCAAGGCGTTTGACCATCGCGTTCTCGACGCATCGACGCGTGAGATCGTCTCGACGGCCAAGCGGACAGGCGCGCAGGTTCGCGGTCCCATTCCGCTGCCGACGCGAATCGACAAGTTTACCGTGAACCGCTCGCCCCACATCGACAAGAAGTCGCGTGAGCAGTTCGAGATTCGGACACACAAGCGTCTTCTGGACATTGTGGACCCGACGCCTCAGACGGTTGATGCGCTGATGAAGCTCGATCTCGCCGCCGGCGTTGACGTCGAAATCAAGCTCTAAAACAAGAAGTTTCCGCGCCTACCAAATAACAGGGTCCTCTGAAACCATGACCCGGTACGGCGCCAAGAGAGAAGGTAATAACCGATGCGTTCTGGATTGATCGCACAGAAGCTGGGCATGACCCGCATTTTCGCTGAGGACGGCTCGCACGTTCCAGTGACCGTGCTGAGTCTGCAGAACTGCCAGGTGGTAGGCCAGCGGACGGCTGACAAGGACGGCTACGTCGCATTGCAGCTTGGCTCGGGCCAGGCCAAGGCGAAGAACACCAGCAAGGCCGAGCGCGGCATTTTCGCCGTCGCCAAGGTTGAGCCAAAGCGCCACGTCGCGGAATTCCGCGTCGACGAAGCCAACCTCATCGAGGTCGGCGCTACGTTGCAGGCAGACCATTTCGTCACGGGCCAGCTGGTGGACGTCACCGGTACCTCGATCGGTAAGGGTTTCGCCGGCGGCATGAAGCGCTGGAACTTCGGCGGCCTGCGTGCTTCGCATGGTGTGTCGGTTTCGCACCGTTCGATCGGTTCTACCGGTGGTCGTCAGGACCCGGGTAAGACCTTCAAGGGCAAGAAGATGCCGGGCCACATGGGCGATCGTCGCATCACCACGCAGAACGTCAAGGTCGTCAAGACCGATGTCGAGCGCGGTTTGATCATGATCCAGGGTTCGGTTCCAGGCTCCAAGGGCGCATGGATCATGATCAAGGACGCGGTGAAGAAGCCAGCCCCTCAGGGCGCTGCTTTCCCGGGCTCTTTCAAGGCCGCCGCTGAAGTTGCGGGGGAAGGTAACTAAATGGAACTCAAGGTCACAACCCTCGACGGCAAAGCTGCTGGCAATATCCAGCTTGCTGACGACGTCTTCGGTCTGGAAGTCCGCCAGGACATCCTGCACCGCATGGTTCGCTACCAGCAGCTCAAGGCAATGTCCGGCACGCACGATGTGAAAAATCGTTCGGAAGGTGTTCGCACGGGCAAGAAGTTCGGCAAGCAGAAGGGTGGCGGCGGTGCGCGTCACGGCGATCGCAAGGCTCCCCAGTTCCGTGGTGGTGGTCGTGCATTCGGTCCGACCCCGCGCAGCCATGCCATTGATCTTCCCAAGAAGGTCCGTGCACTGGCGCTCAAGCATGCCCTGTCGTCCAAGATCAAGTCTGGCTCGCTCATCATCGTCGATAGCGTTTCCCAGAAGGACAACAAGACGGCCGGTCTGCTGGCCACGTTCGGCAAGCTGGCCTGGACCAATGCGCTGATCATCGATGGTGCAGTTGTCGACCAGAACTTCGTTCTGGCCGCTCGCAACATCCCGCATATCGACGTGCTGCCAGTGCAGGGGATCAACGTTGTGTCGATCCTCAAGCGCGACAAGCTCGTCCTGACCAAGGCAGCGCTTGAAGCGCTGGAAGCGAGGTTCGCATGAACAAGCTCAGCGCTTACGACATCGTCCGGAACCCGGTCGTGACTGAAAAGTCGACCATGGCCTCCGAACATAACCAGGTCGTTTTCGACGTGGCGATTGATGCCAACAAGACCGATATCAAGGCTGCCGTCGAGCAGTTGTTCTCGGTCAAGGTCAAGGCAGTGAATACCCTGGTCCGCAAGGGCAAGGTGAAGCGCTTCCGTGGCAAGGTTGGCACGCGCAACGACGTCAAGAAGGCGATCGTTACCCTCGTCGACGGCCAGTCGATCGACATTTCGACCGGCCTCTAAGGGAAGAGACAGAAAAATGGCTCTTAAGACTTACAATCCTACGTCCCCCGGCCGCCGTCAGCTCGTGACGACCGACCGTTCGGAACTCTGGAAGGGCAAGCCGGTCAAGACTTTGACCGAAGGCCTCTCCAAGTCCGGTGGCCGTAACAATCGCGGTCGCATCACTGCCTTCCATCGTGGTGGCGGTCATAAGCGCACCTATCGCATGATCGATTTCAAGCGTGTCAAGTTCGACATGGTTGGTACGATCGAGCGCCTGGAATACGATCCCAACCGTACGGCTTGGATCGCTCTGGTGAAGTACGAAGACGGCGAACTCGCCTATATCGTTGCACCACAGCGTCTGGGTGCAGGCGACAAGGTGATCTCGTCGGCCGGTACGGTTGACGTCAAGCCAGGAAATGCGATGCCGCTCGAGAACATGCCGGTCGGTACGATCGTGCACAATATCGAGCTCAAGCCCCGCAAGGGTGGCCAGGTTGCCCGTTCGGCTGGTGCTTATGCCCAGTATGTCGGTCGTGACCAGGGTTGGGCGATCCTTCGCCTGAAGTCTGGCGAACAGCGCCGCGTGCACGGCACCTGCCTTGCAACCGTGGGTTCTGTTTCGAACCAGGATCACTCGAACACTTCGCTCGGCAAGGCCGGTCGTTCGCGTTGGCTCGGCCGCAAGCCGGTCAACCGCGGCGTGACCATGAACCCTGTTGATCACCCGCATGGTGGTGGTGAAGGCCGTACTTCAGGTGGCCGTCATCCGGTTACGCCTTGGGGTAAGCCCACCAAGGGCAAGAAGACCCGCAGCAACAAGGCCACGGACAAGTTCATTGTTCGCAGCCGTCACGTGAAGAAGGGCAGGTAAGCCATGACCCGTTCAATCTGGAAGGGGCCGTTTGTCGACGGCTACATGCTCAAGAAGGCCGAGAAGGCCCTCGCGTCTGGTCGCAACGATGTGATCAAGATCTGGAGCCGCCGTTCGACCATCCTGCCACAGTTCGTCGGCGTTACGTTCGGCGTTCACAATGGCCAGAAGCACGTTCCGGTCAACGTCACCGAAGACATGATCGGCCACAAGTTCGGCGAGTTTGCACCGACCCGTACCTATTACGGTCACGCTGCCGACAAGAAGGCCAAGAGGAAGTAAGATGGGCAAGCCAAAAACTGAGCGCGCTCTCAAGGACAACGAGGCTAAGGCTGTTCTGCGCATGCTGCGCATCAGCCCTCAGAAGCTGAACCTCGTCGCGCAGTTGATCCGTGGCAAGAAGGTCGAGAAGGCTCTTGCCGATCTCGAATTCAGCCACAAGCGCATCTCCGGCCAGGTCAAGAAGGTGCTGGAAAGCGCCATCGCGAACGCCGAGAACAACCATGGTCTCGATACCGACGCTCTCGTCGTTGCCGAAGCCTTTGTTGGTAATTCGCTGGTCATGAAGCGCTTCACCGCTCGCGGTCGTGGCCGGTCTTCGCAGATCCAGAAGCCATTCGCGCATCTGACGATCGTCGTCCGGCAAGTTGAGGAGGCCGCATAATGGGCCAGAAGATCAATCCAATCGGCTTCCGCCTGGGCATCAATCGCACCTGGGACAGTCGCTGGTACGCCAACAAGAGCGACTATGGTAACCTGCTTCAGGAAGATCTGAAGATCCGGACCATGCTGCTGGAAGACCTCAAGGCCGCTGCGGTGTCCAAGATCGTCATCGAGCGTCCGCATCGCAAGTGCCGCGTCTCCATTCACACTGCCCGTCCGGGCATAGTGATTGGCAAGAAGGGCGCCGACATCGACAAGATCCGCGCCAAGGTGAAGAAGTTCACCGACAGCGAAGTGCACATCAACATCGTTGAAGTGCGCAAGCCGGAAACCGACGCGACGCTGGTTGCCCAGGGCATTGCCCAGCAGCTGGAACGCCGCGTGGCCTTCCGTCGTGCCATGAAGCGTGCCGTGCAGACCTCGATCCGCATGGGCGCCGGTGGCATCCGCGTGAACGTGGGCGGCCGTCTCGGCGGCGCCGACATTGCGCGTACTGAATGGTACCGCGAAGGTCGCGTTCCGCTGCACACGCTGCGTGCCGACATCGACTACGGTACGGCTGAAGCCAAGACCACCTATGGCATCATCGGTATCAAGGTCTGG
Source organism: Devosia beringensis (assembly GCF_014926585.1). Taxonomy (NCBI): domain Bacteria; kingdom Pseudomonadati; phylum Pseudomonadota; class Alphaproteobacteria; order Hyphomicrobiales; family Devosiaceae; genus Devosia; species Devosia beringensis. Next base: position 3,522,560 of record NZ_CP045422.1, read on the forward strand.
GTCTTCAAGGGCGAAGTCCTTGAGCATGATCCGTCCGCGCACGAACGTCGCGCTACCGAAGGCAATGACGGCGGTCAGCGTCAAGAACGCAGTGAACGTGGTCCCCGCCCTGATCGCGGTGACCGCGATCGCGAACGCGCATAAGAAGGTTAGTTCATTATGCTGCAACCTAAGAAGACGAAGTTCCGCAAGACCCACAAGGGTCGTATCCATGGCGTTGCCAAGGGCGGTACCGACCTGGCATTTGGCCAGTATGCCTTGAAGGCGACCGAGCCTGAGCGCGTTACCGCTCGCCAGATCGAAGCGGCTCGCCGCGCGATCACCCGCGAGATGAAGCGCCAGGGCAGGGTGTGGATCCGGATTTTCCCGGACGTGCCCGTCACCAAGAAGCCGACCGAAGTTCGTATGGGTAAGGGCAAGGGTTCTGTTGAATTCTGGGCCGCTCGCGTCAAGCCCGGTCGTATTGTATTCGAGATCGACGGCGTCCCCGAGGACGTCGCCAAGGAAGCTCTGCGCCTCGGCGCGATGAAGCTCCCGATCATGACGCGGGTCGTTACCCGCATTGCTGATTAAGGACGATGAGCATGAAAGCCAGTGATGTGCGGAGCAAGACCGCAGACGAACTGAAAGACCAGCTCGTCGGCCTGAAGAAAGAACAGTTCAACCTGCGTTTCCAGCGTGCTACCCAGCAGCTGGAAAAGCCGACCGAGGTCAAGAAGGTCCGCCGCGATATCGCGCGGATCAAGACGATCCTGGCCGAAAAGAACGCAGCGAAGTAAGGAGCCGCGACCATGCCAAAGCGCGTATTGCAGGGGACAGTTGTCTCCGACGCCAATGATAAGACGGTCGTGGTGCGCGTCGAGCGCCGTTTCACGCATCCGGTTATGAAGAAGACCGTGCGTCGGTCCAAGAAGTATCAGGCCCATGACGAGGCCAATCTGGCCAAGATCGGCCAGATCGTTCAGATCGAGGAATGTGCGCCGATTTCCAAGAACAAGCGCTGGACGCTTGTTGTTGGTTCGGTTCAGCAGGAAGGCGTGACGCCATGATCCAGATGCAGTCCAATCTCGACGTCGCCGACAATTCCGGCGCCAAGCGAGTCATGTGCATCAAGGTGCTTGGCGGTTCGCACCGCAAGTATGCTTCCGTTGGCGACATCATCGTCGTCTCGGTCAAGGATGCCATTCCGCGCGGTCGTGTGAAGAAGGGCCAGGTCATGAAGGCCGTGGTCGTTCGCACCGCGTTCGACATTCGCCGTCCCGATGGCACCGTGATCCGTTTCGACAAGAACGCCGCGGTTCTGATCAACAATCAGAAAGAGCCGATCGGCACTCGTATCTTCGGGCCGGTTCCGCGCGAGCTTCGCGCCAAGAACCACATGAAGATCATTTCGCTCGCACCTGAGGTGCTGTAATGGCTGCCAAGATCAAGAAGGGCGACAAGGTCGTCGTCCTGACTGGCAAGGACAAAGGCAAAACTGGCCAGGTCCTGTCGGTTATCCCGACCGAAACGAAGGCACTGGTCCAGGGTATTAACCTGGTCAAGCGCCACACCAAGCAGACCGCGTCGACCGATGCCGGCATCTTCACCAAGGAAGCGCCGATCCATCTGTCGAACCTCGCGATCGCCGACAAGGATGGCAAGCCCAGCCGCGTCGGTTTCCAGATCAAGGACGGCGTGAAGACGCGCGTCGCAAAATCGACCGGAGATTCGATCGATGGCTGAGACCGCTTATACGCCGCGCCTGCGGACCGAATATGACACCACGATCAAGGCCGCTCTGCTCGAGCAGTTCGGCTACAAGAACGTGATGCAATTGCCACGCCTGGACAAGATCGTTCTGAATATGGGTGTCGGCGAAGCCGTCAACGATACCAAGAAGGTCAAGTCGGCTGCTGCCGAGATGGAACGGATTTCTGGCCAAAAGCCGGTTATCACTTACGCTCGCAAGTCGATCGCCGGCTTCAAGGTTCGTGAAGAAATGCCGCTGGGCGTGAAGGTCACGCTGCGCAAGACTCGTATGTATGAGTTTCTTGATCGCCTGGTGAACATTGCACTGCCACGCGTACGTGACTTCCGCGGGCTGAACCCCAATTCGTTTGATGGCAATGGCAACTACGCACTGGGCATCAAAGAGCACATCATCTTCCCCGAAATCAACTATGATCAGATCGATCAGGTTTGGGGTATGGACATCGTGGTTGCCACGACGGCCAAGACCGATGACGAAGCGCGTGCGCTGCTCAAGGCATTCAACTTCCCATTCCGCACGTAAGCGGATAGGGAAGGGAAAAAGGATCAGGATATGGCAAAGACCAGCTCCATCGAAAAGAACGACAAGCGTCGTGCCCTCGTCAAGCAGTATGCTGCAAAGCGTGCTGCCCTGAAGGCTGCGACCAAGGATCAGACGATCGCACCGGATCAGCGTTTTGCGGCCCAGCTCAAGCTGGCCGAACTGCCGCGCAATTCGGCCAAGGTCCGCATCCGCAACCGTTGTGAAGTCTCGGGTCGTCCCCGCGGTTTCTATCGCAAACTCAAGCTGAGCCGTATTGCTCTGCGTCAGCTTGGCAACCTGGGTCTGATCCCGGGCCTCGTCAAGTCGAGCTGGTAAGGAGAACCGAAGATGAGCTTTTCCGATCCAATCGGCGACATGCTGACCCGTATCCGCAACGCCCAGATGCGTCGCAAGAATTCCGTTTCGACACCGGCATCGACCCTTCGCGGTCGCGTGCTGGATGTGCTCCAGTCCGAGGGTTTTATCCGCGGCTATTCGGAGACCAAGTTCGAGAACGGTGCAGCCGAATACGAAATCGAGCTGAAGTACTCGGATAACGAGTCCGTTATCCGCACGATCGAACGCGTTTCGCGTCCTGGCCGTCGCGTCTATGCGTCGGTCAAGAATATTCCGCAGGTTGCCAATGGTCTTGGTGTCTCGATCCTCTCCACCCCCAAGGGTGTGATGGCCGACCACGAAGCCAAGGCTGCCAATGTTGGTGGCGAGGTACTCTGCCGCGTCTTCTAAGAGACGCGGTAAGACGATTACTCAAAGGTAGAAGTTAGAATGTCACGTACTGGCAAACAACCGGTTGCACCGGTAAGCGGCGTTACGGTTACGATCGATGGTCGTACCGTCAGCGTCAAGGGTCCGAAGGGCGAGATGAGCATTGTGCTCATGGATGTCGTGAATGCCGAGAATGGCGCCGATGGCGTCGTGATTACTCCGGCCAATGACACGCGCTTCGCGCGCGCCGCCTGGGGCACTACCCGTGCACTGATCCAGAACATGGTCACCGGTGTTTCTGCCGGCTTCGAGAAGAAGCTGGCGATCCAGGGCGTGGGTTATCGCGCCGCACTGCAGGGCAAGGATGTGAAGCTGTCGCTTGGTTTCAGCCACGAAGTGATCTACGAAGCCCCCAAGGGAATCACGCTGGCTGTCCCGGTGCCGACGGAAATCGTCATCACCGGCATCGACAAGCAGGCTGTGGGCCAGGCGGCGGCTGAGATCCGCGCATGGCGCAAGCCAGAGCCCTACAAGGGCAAGGGCGTTCGCTATGCTGGCGAGTTCGTCTTCCGCAAAGAAGGCAAGAAGAAGTAAGGAGCGCCTGCAATGGCTATCAGTGCAAAAGGTGCGGACCGCCGCAAGGCTCGTGTCCGCAAGGCGCTCAAGGCTCGTGCCTTCGGTCGTCCCCGTCTCAGCGTTTTCCGCTCGGACAAGAATATCTACGCCCAGATCATCGACGATACGACAGGCCGTACGCTGGCTGCCGCATCGACGCTCGACAAGGACGTCAAGGCTTCGGTCAAGAACGGCGCTACCGCCGCTGCAGCTGCAACGATCGGCAAGCTGATCGCCGAGCGCGGTACCAAGGCCGGCATTGCCGACGTGATCTTTGATCGCGGCGCCTATATCTATCATGGCCGTGTGAAGGCCCTTGCAGACGCTGCCCGTGAGGGCGGCCTGCAGTTCTAGAACACGGCGAGGAAAGAGAATTATGAGAGACGTTCAAGAACGCGACAGCGAATTCGTCGATCGCCTGGTCCACATCAACCGTGTGGCTAAAGTGGTCAAGGGCGGCCGTCGTTTCGGCTTCGCAGCGCTCGTGGTGGTCGGTGACCAGAAGGGCCGCGTTGGCTTTGGTCACGGCAAGGCCCGCGAAGTGCCGGAAGCCATCCGCAAGGCAACCGAAGCTGCAAAGCGCACGATGATCCGCGTGCCGCTGCGCGATGCGCGTACGCTGCACCACGACGTGCAGGGTCGCCACGGCGCCGGCAAGGTCATCCTGCGTGCTGCCGAGCCCGGTACCGGCATCATTGCCGGCGGTCCGATGCGCGCTGTGTTCGAAACGCTTGGCATCAACGATATCGTTGCCAAGTCGCAGGGCACTGCCAATCCGTACAACATGGTGCGGGCTACCTTCGATGCGCTCAAGCGCGTCGACAGCCCACGCTCGGTTGCTTCCCGCCGTGGCCTCAAGGTTTCGGAACTGCAGGCTCGCCGCGGCGAGACCGCGGTCGAAGCTTGATAGGAGAATATCATGGCTGAGAAGAAGACCCTTATCGTCAAGCAGATCGGCTCCCCGATCCGTCGTGACAAAGTGCAGCGTGCGACCTTGATCGGTCTCGGGCTCAACAAGATGAACAAGCAGCGCGAGCTGCTCGACACGCCTGAAGTGCGCGGCATGATCAACAAGCTGCCGCACCTCGTCCGCGTCGTCGGCGAGTAAGAGAGAAGGTCTGACTGATGACCCAACTGAACGAACTGCGCGATAATCCCGGCGCCAACAAGCCCCGGATGCGTATTGGTCGCGGTATCGGCTCTGGCAAGGGCAAGACCGGCGGTCGTGGCGGCAAGGGCCAGACGGCGCGCTCCGGCGTTGCCATCAACGGCTTTGAAGGCGGCCAGATGCCCCTTCACATGCGTATGCCAAAGCGTGGCTTCAACTCTTTCAATCCTAAGGATTGGAATGAAGTCCGCATTGACCGCGTGCAGGCCTATATCGACTCCGGCAAGCTCGACATCACTGCGGTGATCGACGCTGACGCACTGATCGCTGCCCGCGTGATCCGGCGCGCCAAGGATGGCATCCGTCTCATCGGTTCGGCCGGCCTGACCTCCAAGAAGGTTACCTTCAAGGTGAACTACGCGACCAAGGGTGCTCTGGCTGCTGTTGAAGCTGCTGGCGGCAAGGTCGACGTAATTCCGGCCAAGGCGCCTTGGAAGAAGACTCCATACGCCGGTTAATCATCGGCATGGCGCACCCGGTCGAGCGGTCGGGTGCGCCTTTTTTTGGTTTGTTGCGTTAGGGACGGGCCTTGGTCTCGCTCCCAAAGCGTTCCGAGCGCACCTGGCCTTGAAGCCATAGGGAGCGATACATGGCGTCCGCAGCCGAACAGCTGGCACGTAATCTCAATTTCTCGACCTTTGCCAAGGCGAAAGCCCTGCAGCAGCGCATCTGGTTCACACTGGGGGCGCTGCTTGTCTATCGGCTGGGTACTTTCATTCCGCTGCCGGGCATTGATCCGGATGCTTTCGCCGCGACGTTCGCGCAGTCAGAGCAGGGCATCCTCGGCATGTTCAACATGTTCGCCGGTGGTGCCGTGGAGCGTATGGCGATCTTTGCGCTGAACCTTATTCCCTATATTACCGCGTCCATCGTGGTGCAGGTTGTGGCGACGGCGTCGCCGCGCCTCGAGGCCCTCAAGAAAGAGGGTGAATCGGGTCGTCGCAAGATGAACCAGTACACCCGCTACCTGGCCGTCGTGTTCTGCGCCGTGCAGGCCTATGGCGTTGCCGTCGGGCTTGAGGCCAGCCAGGGCGTCGTGCTCAATCCAGGCTGGTTCTTCCGCGTCTCGACCGTCATCACCCTGGTGGGTGGCACGATGTTCCTGATGTGGCTGGGCGAGCAGATTACCTCGCGCGGTGTCGGCAACGGCATTTCGCTGATCATCTTTGCCGGTATCGTGGCCAATCTGCCGCTGACCGTGGTGCAGACGCTCGAGCTGAGCCGGACCGGGGCTCTGCCCGGGATTGCCGCGTTCGGCATCCTGCTGCTGGCGCTCGTGGTGATTGCCGCCATCGTGTTCTTTGAACGTGCCCAGCGCCGGCTGCTGATCCAGTATCCAAAGCGCCAGGTCGGCAACAAGATGTTCCAGGGTGATACCTCTCATCTGCCGCTCAAGCTGAACACCGCCGGTGTTATCCCGGTGATTTTCGGCTCGTCGCTGCTGCTGCTGCCGGCGACCATTGCGTCGTTCGCGGCCCAGGGTGATGCCCCGCAGTGGCTGCAGGTGGTCACAGCCCTGCTGGGACGCGGTCAGCCGCTCTACCTGGCGCTGTTTGCCTTCTTCATCATCTTCTTCGCCTTCTTCTATACGGCGATCGTGTTCAATCCGACCGAGACGGCGGACAATCTCAAGCGCTCCGGCGGCTTCATCCCGGGCATCCGTCCGGGTGAGCGGACCGCCCAGCATATCGACTATGTGCTGACGCGCATTACTGTCGTGGGTGCGCTATACCTCACGGTGGTGGCATTGATCCCCGAGATCGTGCACAACCAGCTGGCAGTCAGCCAGTTTATCGGTGGCACGTCGCTGCTGATCATGGTGACGGTGACCCTCGATACGGTCAGCCAGATCCAGAGCCATCTGATCGCCCAGCAATATGAGGGGCTGGTCAAGAAGTCCCGTCTTGGAGGAGGCAAGCGTCGATGAGGTTGATTCTGCTTGGACCACCAGGCGCAGGGAAGGGGACGCAGGCCAAGATTCTGGTCGACGCCTACGGCATCCCCCAGCTGTCCACTGGTGACATCCTTCGCTCGGCTATTGCGGCCAAGACCCCCCTGGGGATCGAGGCCAAGGCGATCGTGGATCGTGGCGATCTGGTAAGCGATGCCATCGTCAACGGCATCGTGTCAGAGCGTCTTGACGCCGACGATTGCAAGCCGGGGTTCATCCTCGACGGCTTCCCGCGCACCATCGCGCAGGCGGAAGCCCTCGACAGGATGCTGCTCGACAAGGGCGCAAAGCTCGATGCGGTCATCGAGATCAAGGCCGATGCTGACGAACTGGTGCGCCGTGTTATACAGCGGGCCAAGGAATCAGGCGGAGCCAGGACTGACGACAACGAAGACGTGCTGCGCAAGCGGCTCGGTGTCTATCAGGACCAGACGGCGCCACTGGTTGCCTACTATTCCGACAAGGGTCTGATCAGGACCGTTGACGGCATGGCGCCGGTCGATGAAGTCACGGCCGCGATCAAGGCGTCGATTGATCACTAAAGTTTGGGCTTGACTTGGCGGTTGACTCCGCGGAATCGAGCCCTTAAAGAACCGCTTCAGTCTCATGGATTATTGGGCTGGATTCGGTTCTCCAGAATGTTGGGGGTCGGATTCCGGTCCCTTGTTGTTTAATGGCGCCAGCCGTGATGGTTCGCGCTGAATAAGGAGAGCAGACGTGGCTCGTATCGCTGGCGTCAATATCCCGACGAACAAGCGCGTTGTCATCGCGTTGCAGTATATCCATGGGATCGGCGAAAAGTTCGCCCTGGATATCTGCACCAAGGTTGGCATTCCGGTTGAGCGTCGTGTGAACGAACTTACCGACGCGGAAGTCATCCAGATCCGTGAAGCCATCGACCGCGACTATGTCGTGGAAGGTGATCTTCGTCGCAACGTTGCGATGAACATTAAGCGCCTGATGGATCTCGGCAACTATCGTGGCCTGCGCCACCGTCGCGGTCTTCCCGTGCGCGGTCAGCGGACCCACACCAATGCCCGCACCCGCAAGGGTCCGGCCAAGGCAATCGCCGGCAAGAAGAAGTAAGAACCCGTTCGATCGGGTTCTTCGATGTAGCTGCCGGGGCCATCTAGGGCTAACGGCAGCGCTGATATCGGATTAGAGGAATTACATGGCTAAGACTGAGACCACGCGCGTCAAGCGCAAGGAACGCAAGAACATCACCTCGGGCGTTGCCCACGTGAACGCTTCGTTCAACAACACCATGATCACCATCGCTGACATGCAGGGCAACACGATTTCGTGGTCCTCTTCGGGCGTCATGGGTTTCAAGGGTTCGCGCAAGTCGACCCCTTATGCAGCCCAGGTTGCCGCTGAAGACGCTGCCAAGAAGGCCCAGGAACACGGCATGAAGACCCTTGAGGTCGAAGTGCGTGGTCCCGGTTCAGGCCGTGAATCGGCGCTCCGCGCGCTGCAGGCTGCCGGCTTCAACGTCACCTCGATCCGTGACGTCACCTCGATCCCGCACAATGGCTGCCGCCCGCGCAAGCGGCGCCGCGTCTAATCTAGACCGTTTAGAGAGCTCCCGGCCGATTGAATGGGCCGGGAGTCTTATTGCGTTTGCGGCGGAGCGGCTCGGGCTGGAGCCGCGATTTTGAAAGGACATAACCGTGACGATCCAGAGGAACTGGCAAGAACTGATCAAGCCGACCAAGCTGGAGATTGTTTCGGGCAGCGACAACGCGCGCGTGGCCTCGGTAGTTGCCGAGCCGCTTGAGCGCGGTTACGGGCTTACCCTGGGTAACGCTCTTCGTCGTGTGCTGCTGTCGTCGCTTCAGGGCGCGGCAGTTACCGCAATCCAGATTGACGGCATCCTGCATGAATTCTCCTCGCTTCCGGGCGTGCGTGAAGACATTACCGACCTTGTGCTCAATGTGAAGGAAATCGCATTGAACATGGGCGGCGAGGGCCCAAAGCGCCTCGCTCTGTCCAAGCAGGGTCCGGGTGCCGTGACCGCCGGCGACATCAAGGTCACCGGCGACATTGAAGTGCTGAACCCCGAGCTGGTCATCTGCCATCTCGATGACGGCGCCGAAATCAATATCGAGTTTACCGTCGACACCGGCAAGGGTTATGTTGCCGCTGAAAAGAACCGTCCCGAAGATGCACCGATCGGCTATATTCCGGTCGATGCGCTGTTCTCGCCGGTTCGTCGCGTGAGCTACAAGGTCGATGCTACCCGTGCCGGCGAAAGCCTGGACAAGGACAAGCTGACCCTGCAGATCGAGACCAATGGCGCCGTGTCGCCGGAAGATGCACTGGCCTATGCCGCGCGCATCCTCCAGGACCAGCTGTCGGTATTCGTGAACTTCGAAGAGCCCAGCAAGGAAAAGGCCCAGGATTCGGTTCCTGAACTGGCTTTCAACCCGGCGCTGCTCAAGAAGGTCGACGAGCTCGAACTGTCGGTTCGTTCGGCCAATTGCCTGAAGAACGACAACATCGTCTATATCGGCGACCTGATCCAGAAGACAGAAGCCGAGATGCTGCGGACGCCCAATTTCGGCCGCAAGTCGCTCAACGAAATCAAGGAAGTCCTGGCACAGATGGGGCTTCATCTCGGAATGGACGTTGCCAACTGGCCACCCGAGAATATCGATGACCTCGCCAAGCGTTATGAAGATCATTATTGATCGCGCGCTGCCAAGCACTTTAGGAGACAACCATGCGCCACGGTAATTCAGGTCGCAAACTCAACCGGACTGCCAGCCACCGCAAGGCAATGTTCGCCAATATGTCGGCCGCGCTGATCAAGCACGAGCAGATCCTGACAACGCTTCCCAAGGCCAAGGACCTGCGTCCGATCGTCGAGAAGCTGATCACCCTGGGCAAGCGCGGCGATCTGCACGCGCGTCGCCAGGCCATCGCGCAGATGCGCGACGAGGGTCAGGTTGCCAAGCTCTTTGCCGTGCTTGGCCCGCGCTACAAGGAACGCCAGGGCGGCTATATCCGCATCATGAAGGCTGGCTTCCGCTACGGCGACAATGCCCCGCTGGCGATCATCGAGTTCGTCGATCGCGACGTCAATGCCAAGGGCCTCGACAGCGGCCCTGTGCAGGTCCGTGAGGACGACGAGTACGAAGCCGCATAAGCTTCTGTCTCGCATAGACTTTTCAAGGCGGCTGCGGTTCACTCCGTGGCCGTCTTTTGTTTGCATGGAGGCCTGACATGCGGACCGGCCAGATTTTGGTGACGGGTGCGAGCGGATTTGTCGGCAAGTGGACCGTGGTCGAACTGCTGCGCGCCGGCTTCACGGTGCGTGCCGCCATCCGCTCCGAGGACAAGGCCGAGGCAGTGCGCCAGGCGGTGACGGCCCAGTTGGGCGAGGACGTGCTGTACCGGCTCAGCTTCGTCAAACTCAACCTGCTGCTGGACAATGGCTGGCTGCGGGCGATGCTGCGCATCGACGCCATCATCCATGCCGCCGGCGTTGTCCTGGCGGGCGAGCCGGACAATCCCCAACGCATCATCGGGCCGGCCGTGGAGGGCACCGAGCGGGTACTCCGCTTTGCCACGCTGGCCGGGGTCAAGCGGATCGTCATGACGTCCTCGGTGGCCGCTGTAGCCTATGGCCATGGGCCGCTGGTGGGCGTGCGCGATTTTACTGCGGATGATTATACCAATCTGGATGCGATGCGGCGGCCGGGGGCGGCTGTCGTGGCGGCGACCAGGGCGGAGCGGGGTGCCTGGGCTTATGCCCGCCAGGAGGGGGTGGAGCTGACGACGGTCCATCCCGGACTTATCCTCGGGCTGGCGCTTGATGGCGATGTCAGTGCGTCGCTGCAGCTGATTGGCTGGCTGCTGGATGGGTCGCGCCCCAGGCTGCCCGGCAATGGCGTCTCGGTGGTCGATGTGCGCGATGTGGCTGCCCTGCTGGTGGCGGCTCTGCACAAGGAGGACAGCATCGGCCAGCGCTATCTGGCGGCGTCGGACTATGTCAGCTTCAGCCACATGGCCTTCATTCTGGCCGCAGCCTTTCCAGAGTGGCCCGTCAGCATGGATATCCTGCCCGATTGGCGCATCCGTCTGTCGGCGGCCTTTGGGGGGCCGCTGGGTGGCTATGTGCATGAGCTGGGCCACGAAAAGCACTATGACCGCGTCAAGGCCGAGGCCTTGCTGGGCGGCCGCCTGATCTCCAGCCGGGAGGCCATTGTCGCTGCGGCCGAGAGCCTGATCCGCTTCGGCAGGGTGACCCTGGCGGGAGCCGTCTAGCCGGGCTGGCCGGGACGCGGCAGCGACCAGGCCCGGTAGAGCTGGTCCAGTTCGCCCATCGAGCGGCAGCTGACTACGGGAAGGCCGCTGCTGGCCGCCATGCGCCGGTATTTGCTGGCGTCGCGCGTCTTCCAGATCCAGGCGATCATCGCCCATTTGACACTGTCCCGCCCTCCGTCCAGGCCGCCAACCCGGTTCGGCTGGAACAAGGTGCGGCGGAAGTAGCGGGCATAACGCCTGACAAAGTGGTCATCGATGACGATGACCCCGGTGGCACGGGCAAAGCGCTGCGGCATGATGGCAGAGTAATTGCCGTCCATTACCCATTCTTCCTGCAGAATGGCGGCATCATGCAGGGCATGGAATTCGGCGATATCGCGCGGCTGCCAGTCAGTGCCGGGCAGGTGGCTGAACTGGTCGAGATGGATGGGTGGGAGACCCAGCCTGACGCCGATGGCTTCGGCGAGCGTGGACTTGCCGGCATTGCTGGGGCCGGTGACCATGATACGGCGGCCGAGATCGGCCAAAGGCGGGATGGGGTGCATTTTCAGTTCCGATATGGGGGTGGATCGGGGTGGAAAAGGCCAGAGGGTAGAGACGAAAATCCCCGCCGAAGCGGGGATCAAGGCGTGTGGGATGAGCCGGATTATTCTGGCTGCTGGTCTTTGCCGGTATAGGCTTCCTCGACATAGAACTGGTCGCGGCGGTCAAAGCCGTTGAAGGGGGTCAACGAGGCCTGGGTATAGGCGCCCATCAGGCCGAACTCGATCCAGTCGTCCTCGTCAATATCGGCCGGCAGGGTGAAGACCTGGGGCAGCACGTCATAGCTGTCGCAGGTCGGGCCCCAGATGGTGAAGTCAGAGAATTCCTGATCATTGTCATGCACGCGGGCGCCGCGCCAGACGCGGACCGGCGGGGTGAAGTGCATGAACTTGACTTCCATCAGGCTGCCATAGGCGCCGTCATTGACATAGACCGACTGGCCGCCGCGCTGATGCTTGACGCGCAGCAGCAGCGAAGTGGACGAGGTCACCAGGGCGCGGCCGGGCTCGATGATCAGCTCGGGCTTGCGCTTGTCGCCGAAATGGTCGTTGACGGCGGTGCCGATGGTCTCGAAATAGTAGTCCATCGGCGGGGCTTCGCTGGTCGGGTAGGGGGCCGGATAGCCGCCGCCGATATTGAGGCGCTTGAGCTCGATGCCGGATTCCTCGACGATGCGGGCGGCCGCGGCGATGTGGCGCTCATAGGCGTAGGCGTCTTCGCACTGGCTGCCGACATGGAAGCAGAGGCTGGGCGTGTAGCCCATCTGCTCGACCATGGTGACGATCTCGGCGGCACCCTGTTCCATGACGCCGAACTTGATGCCGAAGTCATAGGACTTGAGGGCCTTGCCGGCCTTGAAGCGGGTGGTTACTTCCACGTCGCGCGAGGGCGAGACCACGGCAGCGAGCTGATCGAGCTGCTGGGGGTGATCGATGGTGAAGGAGCGGACGCCGAACTCTTCATAGGCGCGGGCGATCTCGCGCTTGTTCTTGATGGGGTTGTTGTAGTGCATCGCCGCGCCCGGTGCATTGTCACGCACCAGTTCCATCTCGGTATTGGAGGCCACGTCGAAGGCCTTCAAACCTTCGCGATGCAGCTGGGCGATGATGTGCGGGGAGGGGTTGCACTTCACCGCATAGGTCAGCAATCCGTCAAAGCCCTTGCGAAAGACCTTTGTCGCCTTGTGCAGCTCACGTTCAGAGAACAGGAAAGCCGGAAAATCGGGGGCTTCGGCCGCGATCAGGGCGGAGGTGTTCGGGTAAACGTGGTTCGGCTCGGTGGTCATGGACGACTGGCCTTTCAGGGCTGGGGAATGCGAGAAAATGAGCGCTGCATATAGGGCCGCATGCCCCCTCGCGCAAACGATTATTTGGGCGGCAAATGCGTCACTGGCGTGACGTCATTTTCGTGCCCGATTTCAGGCGCTTGCGTGGCGCCCAGACCAACCGGATCTGCCGGTTTGTCACTATGGCCGGAGGTTGAATTGATGTCGATGCGTAGGCTGCTGCTGTCGGGCGCCGCGATCATGGTTCTGGCAATCGGGGGAACACTCGCCTTTGCCCCCTGGAACGCGCCAGGCCTGGCACAGGTTGCAGTGGCGCCGACGGTGCCGAGCAGCGATGGTCAGATCAAGCTCAGCTTTGCCCCGGTGGTCAAGGCCGTCTCGCCCTCGGTGGTCAATGTCTATGCCACGCGCATCGAGCAACGGGCCGTCTCCCCCTTCGCCAATGATCCGTTCTTCTCCCGCTTCTTCGGTCAGCAGCAGTTCCAGAGCCGGCCGCGCGAGTCGCAGTCGCTGGGCTCGGGCGTCATCGTCGAGGCCGGCGGCGTGATCCTGACCAATCGCCATGTCATCGAGGGCGCCACCGATGTGCGCATCGCCTTGTCGGATGGCCGGGAATTTGCCGTCGACGTGATGATCGAGGACGCACAGACCGATCTGGCCGTGCTGCGGGTGCGCGAAGCCGGCGATGTCCGCTTTCCGGCCATTAACTTTGCCAATTCCGATAGCCTGGAGGTCGGCGACCTGGTGCTGGCCATCGGCAATCCGTTCGGCGTCGGCCAGACGGTGACCAGCGGCATCGTTTCGGCCTTGGCGCGGACCGGCGTCGAACAGTCCGATTACGAGTTCTTCATCCAGACCGATGCGGCGATCAATCCGGGCAATTCGGGCGGGGCGCTGGTTGATATGGACGGGCATCTGGTGGGCATCAATACCGCCATCTATTCGCAGAGTGGCTGCTCGGTCGGCATCGGCTTTGCCATTCCGGCCAATATGGCCCGGCTGGTCGCCGAGGCCGGCGTCAATGGCGGCGACATCATCCGCCCCTGGTTCGGGGCCAAGCTGCAGGCGGTCAATGCAGACATTGCCGCAAGCCTGGGCATGGCGGCGCCGCATGGGGCGCTGATCACCGAGGTGGCGCCCGACGGGCCGGCGGCGCGGGCGGGCTTTGCCTCGGGCGATGTGATCGTCAGCGTTGACGGCACGGCGGTGAACGATCCGAGCAGCTTCAATTTCCGGCTGGCCACCAAGCCGATCGGGGAGGTGGCCGCGCTGGAGCGGTTGCGCGGCGGGGTGACCGAGCCGGTTGGCTTCACCGTCGAGGCGGCGCCGGTGCTCGATGACAGCCAAAGAGCTTCGATAACAGGCAATTCGAGGTTTGGGGGCACCAGCGTCGCGCAGGTCAACCCGGCCCTCGCCGAGGCCAAGGGTATGCCCTATGACGCCCAAGGCGTGATCATCACGGCGGTCGAGCCGGGTTCGCCGGCCGAGCAGATGGGCCTGCAAGTGGACGATGTCATCCTCTCGCTCAACGAGGTGCTGATGGAGAGCGCAAAGGCCTTTGCCGATACCGCATCGCAGCGGGTGCGGACCTGGCAGATCATCCTGCAGCGCGATGGCCGGATCACGCGCAGTATCGTCAGCGGCTAGTTACGGGTTACAGCCCGGCAAAGCCGGGCTGTTTGCATGCAGGCCTATGCCGGCGCGTGGCAGACCGCTTCGATATTGTTGCCGTCCGGGTCGCGGACGAAAGCGGCATAGTAGGTGGCGTGATAATGCGGCCGCAGCCCCGGTGGGCCATTGTCGGTGCCGCCGGCGGCCATGGCGGCCTGATAGAAGGCGTCGACCTGGGCATGAGTCTGGGCGGAAAAGGCGAAGTGGGCGGGCGGTCGCTGCGCCTCGCCCTCGGTGATCCAGAAGGCGGGGCTGGCCTGGCCAAAGCCGCCGACCTTGACGCCGCCGGTATGCTCGGGCGGGATCTGCACGAGAAAGCGGGAACCCAGCGGCACCAGGGCCTGTTCATAGAAGGTCCTGGCCTGGTCAAAATCGGTTACGCTGATGCCGGAATGGTCTATCATGGTTGTGTCCCTCGACTGATGGTGCGCCGCTGATAGGGCCTGCCTGCTGACAGGGCGCGTCAGCAGGCGCTCGACTTTCCCCGGCATGTGCTTTGGGCGCCCGCCGCTACTGAAATGATATTCTGGCATGGCCGACCTCTTTGCAGCCGATCCCGAAAGCGTCGTTGAGAACGACAGTGCCCGTCCGCTGGCCGACCAGTTGCGGCCGCGCTCGCTCGATCAGGTGATCGGCCAGGGCCATCTCTTGGGACCCAATGGCACGCTGCGCCGCATGATCGCCTCCGGCCGGCTGGGTTCGCTGATCCTGTGGGGACCGCCCGGCACGGGCAAGACCACGGTGGCGCGGCTGCTGGCCGATCAGATCGGCTATCGCTTCGAGCAGATCTCGGCGGTGTTTTCCGGCGTGGCCGACCTCAAGAAAGTGTTCGAGAAGGCGCGATTTGAGCGGCTGAGCGGGCACAAGACCCTGCTCTTCGTCGACGAAATCCACCGCTTCAATCGCGCCCAGCAGGACGGCTTCCTGCCGGTGATGGAAGACGGCACGGTGGTGCTGGTCGGCGCCACCACCGAAAACCCGTCCTTTGAACTCAATGCGGCTTTGCTGTCGCGCAGTCAGGTGCTGCGTTTTGAATCCCTATCTCCGGAGGACCTGGAGGCCCTGGTGGCGCGTGCCGAGGCGCTGACGGGGGCGACGCTGCCGCTGGAGCCCGAGGCGCGGCAGACCCTGCTGACGCTGGCCGATGGCGACGGGCGGGCGCTGCTGGGCCTTGTGGAGGAGGTTCTGGCCTCGACCCGGCAGGACGAAATGCTCGACACGGCGGGCCTGCTCACCGTGGTGCAGCGGCGGGCGCCGATCTATGACAAGGCGCAGGACGGCCACTACAATCTGATCTCGGCGCTGCACAAGACCATTCGCGGCTCTGATCCCGATGCGGCGCTCTACTATTTCGCGCGCATGCTCGATGCCGGCGAGGATCCGCTGTTCCTGGCGCGGCGGCTGATCCGCATGGCCGTGGAAGACATTGGCCTGGCCGATCCGCTGGCTTTGCCGCAGGCCGTGGCGGCGCGTGACGCCTTCCAGATGCTGGGCTCACCCGAGGGCGAGCTGGCATTGGCCCAGACCGTGGTCTATCTGGCCCTCGCGCCCAAATCGAACGCCGTCTATACCGCCTTCAAGGCGGCCAGCAGCGTGGCCAAATCCACCGGCTCGCCCATGCCGCCCATGGTCATTCTCAATGCTCCGACCAAGCTGATGAAGGGGAGCGGCTATGGCGAGGGTTATATCTATGACCACGACACGCCCGAGGGTTTTTCCGGTCAGGAATATTTCCCCGAAGCCATTGGCCGGCAGACATTTTACGAGCCGGTAGAACGCGGCGCCGAGCGGGACTATCGCAAGCGGCTGGACTATTTCGAGCGCCTGCGGGCAAGCAAGAAGGGCGAGGCGTGATGTATCCATTCCTTCTTGTCGGCGCCGGCGGCGCTATCGGCGCCATGTCGCGCTATGGCATGGGGTCACTCGTTGGCCGGCTCTGGCCAATGTCTTTCCCGCTTGCCACCCTGCTGGTCAATATCATCGGCTCGATGCTGATGGGCGTGCTGATCGGCCTGTTGGCGCGCTTCATGCCGCCGCAACAGGCCGAGTTGCGCCTGTTCGTGGCCGTCGGCGTGCTGGGCGGTTTCACGACATTTTCGTCGTTTTCGCTCGATACCATCGTGCTGATCGAGCGCGGTGCGCTGCTGCAGGCGGGCTTATATGTGCTGATGTCGGTTGTGCTCTGCCTCATTGGGCTTTATCTCGGGCTTTTGATGACCCGAGGCGTGGCATGAGTGGCGTACAACAGCGGCAGGTAGAGGGCGACGAAGACGGGATGCGTCTCGATCGCTGGTTTGCCCACCATTTCCCCCAGCTCGGCTTTGGTCGGCTGCAGAAACTGATCCGCAATGGCGAGGTCAAGGTCGACAAGGCCAAGGTCACGACCAGCACGCGGCTGTCTCCCGGTCAGGTGGTGCGCATTCCACCGATCGATGATCCGGGCGTAGTCAAGCCCGTCACCGTCAATGATGACGATGCCCAGTTCATCCGCGACATGATCATGTACGAGGATGACGATATCTATGTGCTCAACAAGCCGCATGGCCTGGCGGTGCAGGGCGGCACGGGGATGAAGCGGCATCTGGACGGCATGCTCAAGAGCCTGCCCAACAAGAAGGGCGAGCCACCGCGCCTGGTGCACCGGCTCGACCGCGATACGTCGGGCTGCCTGATCGTGGCCAAGACCAAGCAGGCCGCCAGCCATTTCGGCGAGGTGTTCCGCTCGCGCTCGGCCCGCAAGATCTACTGGGCTATCGTGGCCGGCAATCCGCATCCGCAGCAGGGCGAGATTTCCTGCTTCCTCGCGCGGCAATCGACCGACGACGGCGAGCAGATGGCCGTGGTCAAGAATGGCACGCCGGGCGCGCAGCACTCGATGAGCTATTATTCGACCACCGATACGGCCAGCCGGCGCTTTGCCTGGGTGACACTCAAGCCCGTCACCGGCCGCACGCATCAGCTGCGCGTGCATATGGCGCAGCTGGGCACGCCGATCATCGGGGATCCACGCTATTTCAATATCGAGAACTGGCAGGGCGCGCCGGGGCTGAGCTATGGCCTGCACCTGCATGCCCGCCGCATTGCCATTCCGCTGCGCAATGGCGAGCGGCTCGATGTGTCGGCGCCGCTGCCGCCGCATATGCGGCACAGCTTTGAAACGCTGGGCTTTGATCCTGACCGCTACGATTCCAGCGGGGACCCCGAGGACGGCATATGATCCTTGTCATGTTCGACATGGACGGCACGCTGCTCGATACCGAGGCTCTGATCACCGAGCATATGGCGTCGACGTTTCGGACCATTGGCCTGGTCGAGCCGACGCCAGAGCGGTCGCGCCGGGTGATCGGCCTATCTCTCCCCGTCGCCATGGCGAAGCTGGCCGAGACGGACGACAGAGTGCTCATCGATGGCCTCGTCGAGGCCTATCGCACGCATTACCGCGCCTCGGTGCTGGCTGACCAGGGTCGTGAGGGCCTGTTTCCGGGCGCAATCGAGGCGCTGCAGCAGCTCAATGCCCGTGACGATGCCGTGTTGGGCATTGCCACCGGCAAGGGCCTCAATGGCGTCCATCGCCTGCTGGCGCTGCACGGTGTGTCGAACTATTTCACCACGCTGCAGACACCCGACCACAATCCGAGCAAGCCGCATCCGGGCATGCTGGAAACTGCCATGCGCGAGACCGGCATCGGGCCGGAGCAGACGGTGATGATCGGCGACACCACCTTCGATATCGAGATGGGCGTGGCGGCCGGCTGCAAGACCATCGGCGTCACCTGGGGCTATCACGAACCGCGCGAGCTGATCGCAGTGGGGGCCAGCACCATGATCGATCGCTTTGACCAACTGGACGGCGCCATCCGTCAACTCGTGAAGTGAAGCCATGCGCGACCAGCTCGACGATATCCAGAAGCACCTCAATGACGGCTACGGAAGGGCGCAGCACCTCAACAAGGTCGAGCTACCCAAGCGGTTCTACAAGGACGTCGCCGTGGCCCCCGTCGACGGTGGCTTCGGGCTGACGCTGGACGGCAGGCCGGTCAAGACGCCGGGGCTCAAGATCCCCGTCGTGGTGCCGGTGGCGCCGATTGCCACGGCCATGGCTGGCGAATGGGCGGCGCAGGGCGAGTTCATCAATCCAGGCACCATGCCCATGGTACGGCTGATCAATTCGGGGGTCGAAAGCGGCGAGACGATCATCCCCGCCTTCCGGGCCGAAATCGTCAAGTTTGCCGCCGGTGACCTGTTGCTCTACCGGGCCGACAGTCCGCAGCCGTTGGTGGCAGCGCAGGAGGCACACTGGGACGGGGCGCTGGTGCGGCTTGCCCGCCATTTCGGCGTCAGCTTCCAGCCCACCTTTGCCATCCAGCACCAGCCGCAGCCGCAGGCGACGCTGGACCGGCTGGCCGAAGTGCTGGAGGGGGAGCAGTTGCTGACGCTGACCGCCATGGTGTCGATGACCGGGCTGACCGGTTCGGGGCTGCTGACCCTGGGCTTCTGGCACAAATTGCTGGATGCCGACGCGGTCTGGGCGGCGGCGCATGTGGACGAGGATTTCCAGATCAGCCAATGGGGCGAAGACGAGGAAGCCGTGGCGCGGCGGGCGATGCGCCGGGTCGAGTTCGATACGGCCGTCGCCGTGCTTGAAGCGATGCGCGCCTAAGCCAGATTCTGGCCGGTGGCCATGACCCAGGCCACGGTGTCCGGAGCGATTTCGGCCAGCGGTACGGTGACGAAGTCGCGCTCATGGGCATGCGGGTGGGGCAGAGTCAGGCGCGGGGATTTCAGCACCAGCCGATCATAGGCGATGATGTCGATATCGATCAGGCGCGGGCCCCAGACCTCCTTGCGGACGCGGCCCATGGCCAGCTCAATGCCCAAGAGAACATCAAGCAGATCAATGGGTTCGAGGCTGGTTTCAACCGTGATCGCCATATTGGCGAAGTCGGGCTGATCGGTCTTGCCCCAGGGGGCCGTGGTCAGCACGGATGACTGCGCGGTGACGGTGATAGCGGGATGATCGGCAATCGCCTGTACCGCCTGGGCGAGCTGGGCACGCGGATCGCCGATATTGGCGCCGAGACTGAGCCAGGCGGTCGCCATTATGCTGGCTTCCGCTGGCGATGCAGTTCGATGGCAGCCTCGCCACGCACCATGGCAATGGGTGCCTCGGGCTTGCGCAGGCGGATGGTGATCCAGCTGACGCCTGGAAAGGCAGCGAACAAGTCATTGACGATATTGCCGGCCACGGCCTCGAGCAGTTTCATGCGGCGGGTTTCGAAGGCGGCTTTGACCACATCATAGATATCGGCATAGGAAATGCTGTCGCCCAGACGGTCGCTGGCGGCGGCGGCCGCCAGATCGGTGCCCAGTTCGAGATCGATGAAGAATCGCTGGCCGAGCTTCTCCTCCTCGGCGAAGACGCCGTGATAGCCGTAAAAGCCCAGATCTTTCAGGATGATACGGTCGCCCGTATAGGCATCGGCCATTGTTTTACCCCAGCGCTGCAGGCGGACCATACAGCGTCGCTTCGGCGACGCGAAGGGCGTCGCGATTGGCCCTGACGTCATGCACACGAAAGATGTGCCCGCCCTGGACGTAGCCCAGCACGCTGGTGGCTACTGTGCCGGCGAGACGGTCCTCCACGGGGGCATCGAGCAGCTTGCCGATCATGGACTTGCGCGAGGCGCCGACCACGATCGGCATGGACCCAAGAGGATTGCCTGATGACATACAGGCGGCGCGCAGGTTCTGCAGGATGAAGTAATTCTCGGCCAGGGTCTTGCCGAAGCCGAAGCCGGGATCAAGGATCAGCTGGCCGGGATCAATGCCGGCCTGGCGGGCCTTGTCGATGGTCGTGGCAAAATAGCGCTGCATGGCGTCGAGCAGGGGCACGCCGGGGTCGCGTGCCTTGTCCCAGTGCATGGCGATGACGGGCACGCCGTAGAGCGCTGCGACCTCGGCCATTTCGGGCGCGCCCTGCAGGCCATGCACGTCATTGATGATGCAGGCGCCGGCCTGAATGGCCTGGTCGGCGACCAGCGGCTTGAAGGTGTCGATGGAGATGGGCGCGGCGATCCCTTCGGCGATCAGCGCGTCGATAACCGGCAGGACCCGATCAAGTTCTTCCTGCACATGCACCGGCTCGGCGCCGGGCCGCGTGCTTTCGCCACCGATATCGATGATGTCGGCGCCTTCTTCCAGCATCTGGCGGGCATGGGCGAGGGCGTGTTCGACCAGATTGTGCCGCCCGCCATCGGAAAAGCTGTCCGGCGTGACGTTGAGAATGCCCATGACCAGGGCGGTCCGTCCGAGTTGGAGCGGGGAGCGACCGGGCAGGGTGATCGTATGGCTACTATGCATCAGAACGGCCAGACCAGCATCAGCATGGGCACGGCCACGATCACCACGATGATCGAGAGCGGCAGGCCCAGTCGCCAGTAATCGCCGAACTTGTAGCCGCCCGGACCCATGACCAGCGTGTTGCACTGGTGCCCGATGGGGGTGAGGAAGTCGCAACCGGCGCCGATGGCCACAGCCAGCAGAAAGGCCTCCGGCTGGTAGCCCAGATCGGTAGCGAAGGTGGCGGCGATCGGCGCCATGACCAGCACGGTGGCGGCATTGTTGAGGAAGGGGGTCACGGCCATGGCCGCAACCATGATCAAAGCCAGGGCGCCCCAACCTGGCAGGACGCTGGCGGTGGCGGACAACCAGTTGGCAATAACGTCGGTGCCGCCGGTGCTCTGTAGGCTATCGGCCACCGGGATCAGGCAGGCCAGCATGATCAGGATGGGCGCGTCGAGCTGGGAATAGACGTCGCGCAGCGGTACGGCGCGGCTGAGCACCATGGCCACGGCGGCGGCGAAGAAGGCCGGGGCAACCGGCACGAAGCCGAGCGCCGTGGCGCCCATGGCCACGGCCAGGATGGCCAGCGGCAGCAGGCCATTGCGGATGCTGCCCAGGCGCAGGCCGCGCTCGACCAGCGGCAGGCAATCCCATTCGCGCAGCAGTTCGGGCAGGCGGTTGATATGGCCCTGGATGAGGATCACGTCGCCGTTCTGGAAGCGGATCTGGCCGAGCCGCTCGGTGAAGCGTTCGTCGCGGCGGCTCACGGCCAGCAGGTTGATGCCGGTGCGGTCGAACAGGGTCAGTTCCTGCGCGGTGGCGCCGATCAGGCCCGAGCTTTCGCCGATCACGGCCTCGATGACGCCAAAATCGGCAGCGTCCTTGGTGGCCTCGCCGCGGCGCTCGGAAAACACCATGCCGGACTGGTTGACCATCTTGTCGAGGGCATCGGGCTCGCCGGCAATCAGCAGGATGTCGCCAGCCCGCAGCTTGGCATCAGGCAATGGCGTGCGGGTGCGGCCGCCGGTACCCATGATGCGGGTCACCATGCCCCGGCCGTCGGCCAGCGCCTGGATTTCGCCGATGGTGCGGCCGATGGCGGAGGAGTCCTCGGTGACGCGCGCTTCGGTGGTGTAGTTCTTGATGTCGACAGCGCTGTCCATGCCCTGGGACTCGCGCTTGCGTTCGGGCAGCAGCTTGTAGAACAGGGCCAGGAAGATCAGGCCCACTACGGTCAGGGCCAGGCCGACCGGGGTATAGTCGAACATGGTGAAGGCGTTGCCGGTCAGCTCCATGCGCACGCGCGAGACGATGATATTGGGCGAGGTGCCGATCTGGGTCATCAAGCCGCCCAGCAGCGAGGCAAAGGCCATCGGCATCAGGAACAGCGAGGGCGACACGCCTGAGCGGCGCGCCATCTGGAAGGCGATAGGCATCATGATGGCCAAAGCGCCGATATTCTTGATGAAGGCGCTGAGCACGGCGACCACAACGACCAGCAGAATCAGCTGACCACGCGGGCCTGTCAGGTTGGGCGCAAAGCGGCGCACCGCTACTTCCATGATGCCCGAGCGCGATACGGCGGCGCTGACCACCAGGGCACTGCCGACGATGATGACGATGTCATCGGCAAAGCCGGTAAAGGCCTCGCCGGGGGCGACAACGCCCAAAGCCAGCCCGGCCAGCAGGGCACAAACGGCGACCACGTCATAGCGCCAGCGGCCCCAGATGAAGGCCACCATCATCGCGCCAATCAACAGGAAGGCCAGAATTTGCGGAAGGGTCATGAAGTTCCTGTCAGACAGTCAAACGGCTCCCAACACACCTCAGAGCCGGTCCGGAGACAAGGGACAAAATCGACATGCCTGCTTATAAAGACGGGAACCGAATGCAATTTCGAGGGAAGAATCGACATGCAGGACAGAAGGCTTTTCACCACTCTGGGACCGCTGCGCCGCGACCAGCTCGGCATGATCCTGCCGCATGAGCACGTCTTCGTCGATCTGCGCACGCCCGACCAGCCCGGCTATGGGCAGGCCGAGGCCAAAGACGTGGTGGCGCTGATGGCGCCGCAGATCGAGGCGATCAAGGCGCAGGGCATCACCGCGCTAGTGGAATGCTCCACCGGCGGGGTGGGGCTGCGGGTCGATCTGGACCTCGCCGTGTCACAAGCCACCGGCTTTCCCATTGTGGTGCCGACGGGCAATTATCGCGAACCGTGGATTCCCGACTGGGTGCGCGCAGCCAGCGAGTCCGAACTCGAGGCGCATATGCTGGCGGAACTGACGACGGGCGTCGGGGACACCGGCGTGATCGCGGCCTGGATCAAGGTCAGCGCCGGCGATGACGGCATTACCCCCCTTGAGGCGAAAATCCTGCGGGCAGCGGCCCGGGCGGCCAAGGAATGCAATGCGGTGATCGGCTCGCACACGATCAAGGGTCGCGTGGTGATGGACCAGCTCGATATCATCGAGGAAGCCGGCTACACGGCCAGAAGGTTCATTTCCATCCACACGCAGGCAGAGCCCGATTTCGCCCTGCACCAGGCGGTGGCGGCACGCGGTGCCTGGATCGAATATGATCATGTCGGGCGCGAACCGGATGACGAGGTCGTGGCCCTGATTCTCAAGGCGCTGGAAGCAGGGCTCGGCAACCAGTTGCTGCTCAGCCACGATCTGGGCTGGTATGATCCGGCCCAGCCCGGCGGCGGGACGCCTCGGCCCTATACCCATCTGGTCGATAGCGTGCTGCCCAAGCTGCGGGCCGCGGGCGTGGACGAAGCGATGATCGTGCAGTTGACCGAGACCAACCCGTTCGAGGCCTTTGCGCGATAGATTTCCTCCACCTGACCTCCCCCTGAGCAACCGTGTTTGCGGTCAAGCTGTGTTGGTGTGCCAGGGGGTGTTGTTGGCAAGGACGGCATTGGCTGTCGTGATGAGTTTGCGCATGGCGGCGACGATGGCGAGCTTTCCCGGTTTGCCCTGGGCGCGCAGCCTTTTGTAGAAGTCGCGGATGGGCGGGTTAGCACGGATGGCCGACAGGGTGGCCATATAGAGAGCGCAGCGCACCGAGAGGCGTCCGCCGGCGATATGGGCCTGGCCGCGCATCTCACCACTATCGCGGTTGAAGGGGGCGACTCCGGCCAAGGCGGCCGCCTGCTTGTTGCCGATGCCGCCCAGCTCGGGCATTTCGGCCAGCAGCACGGCGGCCGTAGTCTGGCCGATGCCGGGGATGGTGGTGAGTAGTTCGGCCCGGCGCCGTAGCGTCGCATCGCTATCGATCTGGCGGGTAATGGCCCGATCCATCTCGCCGATCTGGCTGCTCAAGAAGCCTATATGAGCATCGATGCTGGCTTGCGCCAGCGCAGCTTCAGGGTGCTCGCGACGCTGCTTTTCCATGGCCAGCATATCCACCATCTGGCGGCGCCGGCGCACCAGATCGGCCATTTCCACGGCATTTGGATCGTAGAGGGGGGTCGGGATCTGGGTGCATCAGGTGAGCGAAGCGCAGGATCGCCGCGGCGTCAATCGCATCGGTCTTGGCCAGCAGCCCGTCGGCCCGAGCCAGATCGCGCACCCGGCGCGGGTTAATCGTGCTCAGCGCGATGCCATGCTGGCTGAGCGAGCGGGCCATCAGCCGCGTATAGCTGCCGGTGGCCTCACAGACCAGATGGGGCCGGGTCAGGCTGGAGATCTTTTGCACCAACCGAGCCATGCCAGCCGGATTATTGGACACGCGCAACCTGCTCGAGCCGGTGATGGCCAGATCCAGGTGCTTCTTGGAGACGTCGACACCAACATAGTCTGGGGAAAAAATCATGATCGCTCTGCCTTGTATGCGGGCATGTCGCCCAACCAACCGTTCGAGACAGTCAAGATGGGCCGGACGCGTCTGCTCAGGGGCGAGCTTGCTGGCTCTTGGGGGACACACGCTATCCAGCCCGGGAGCCCGGTAAACCCAAAGCTCCCAGGCCGATCATCGCCAATCACGGCCTCCAAGCAAACATACAAAGGGGGAGGGACCGTGTGGTGGGTGTGGCGTGTTCGTGCCAAATACGCGATCTGTTCCTCCCCCTTCAGGGGGAGGCTAGGTGGGGGTAGCATCACCCCGCAAACGCCGCCCGATATTCCCGTGGCGTGGTGCCCTTTAATGCCTTGAACTGGCGGTTGAAATTGGCCAGCGAGTCATAGCCGACTTCGCCGGCGATCTGGCCGATCGGCATGGCGCCCGAGGAGAGCAGGGCACAGGCGCGACCAACGCGCAGGCGGATCAGGTACTGGCTGACCGTCTGCCTGGTGTGGCGCCGGAAGGTGCGGTGCAGGCCCGACGGGCTGAGCGCGGCAATATCGGCGAGGTCGGCCAGGCTGATCGGCTCGGCAAAGTGCTGGTGAATATGGGTAAGCACGCGGTCGATGCGGCCGCGATTGGCGGCGGCCAAAGCCAGTTCGGGCGCGGTGGCCGATAAAGGCGTGGCCTCACGATCCTCCGCAAGAAGGGTCAGCAGCCGGATCAGACCGATAAAGCGCTCCACCGCCGGCTGGGTGAACAGCGTCTCTATCAGCGGGCGCACGCCGGCGGACATGGCGGGAGAAAACTGCAGGCCGGTGGAAGCCCGGGCCAGCAGGGCAGCAACCGGGCGCAGTTCGGCATTGGCGGTCAGCCGCTCGGCCCAGTCGGGCAGAAACCACATGACCAGCGCGGTATGGGGCTGGCCGGGATCGGCGCGTGCCAGCGAATGCCAGGTGTGCGGCAGATAGGGCCCGATCAGCACCAGGTCGCCATGATCATAACGGCCGATATGGTCGCCGATGAAGCGCTGACCCTGCGAGTTCAGCGTCAGTGTCAGCTCGAATTCGGGATGGTGGTGCCACTGGAAGGGAATGCCATCGTCCAGCCGGCGGTTGAGCGTGGCCCAGGAGGCGCCGTCATCGGCAGTGAGATGTTCGAGATAGGGCTTCATGTGGCGGCACGGGCCTCTGTTGCGCCAGAATAGTATCAATCATTGCCAGCCAGGGGCAAGCGCCGCGCGGCGGTCCGACATAGCCTGATCCCACAAGCAAGCCCGAAGGGGGCAGGACAATGGGAGACCGAGATGCAGCCAGCAACCAAGCGCGACAGCCACCCCACCACGCAGGTGGTGACCACCCCGCTCAAGGACATCGTCAAGACGCTGCCGTTGCGGGTGCTGAGCCCGGCCGACTGGGAGCACTGGCAGACGCGCGGCTATGTGATTGTGCGCAATGCGGTGCCGCCGGAAAATGTGGAGCGGCTCAAGGCCTTATTGTGGGAATTTGAAGAAAAGAATCCGGCTGATCCAGCCACCTGGTACACGCCGCAGCGGCGCGACCACATCATGAAGGAGCTCAATGGCACCGGCATGGTGGAGATCTACAACCACCAGTATCTCTGGGATAACCGGATGACGCCGCGGGTCTATGATGCCTTTGTCGACATCTGGGACATGGAGGAGCTGTGGACCAGCATCGACCGGGCCAATCTCAACGTGCCCAAGCAGGTCAAGGGCAACCCCAATGGCTTCATTCACTGGGACAGCGATACGTCCCTGGATCCCTTGCCCATTGGCGTGCAGGGCGTGCTGAGCCTCGTCAAGCAGGATGGCGATGTCGGCGGCTTCCAGTGCATTCCCGAGCTGTTCTACAATTTCGACGACTGGGTGAAGACCCAGCCGGCCGACCGCGATCCCATGCACCCCGACACGACGGGACTCTCTATCACCAATATCGAGATGGAGCCGGGCGACCTGATGATCTTCAATACGCTGCTGGCGCATGGCGTGCGGCCCAACCATTCGGACGGGCGGGTGCGCATGGCGCAGTATATCTCGATGTTCCCGGCCGATGAGGGCAATCAAGCGGAACGGGCCGAGCGCATCCGGCTGTGGCACGAACTGGACCATCCACAGCGCGACGCCTTTCCCGGCGATCCGCGCGACTGGGAAAAGAAGAATGCCAGGACCGCCGAACTGACCGACCTGGGCGAGAGGCTGCTCGGGCTTAAGAGCTGGCACTGAGCCGGCTTGGTCAGCCGCGCAGGAGAGGCGGGGCCGGGGTGCTTCGCCTCTTGTCTGGCTGCCGTGAAGGCCTGCCGGGGGCCGGACACTTTATCGCCTTGGACGGGCCGTCTGCTGACAGCATATGACGCGCTGCGTGGCCAGAAGGGCTCCAGAAATAAATGGAGCCCATTATGCAATTCGCCTCTGTTCGCCTGGTGACCAATGATATCGACCGGTTGATCGTCTTTTACAGCATGCTCACGGGCTGGAAGGCTAACAGGCTGGCCCCCGACTTTGCCGAATTCCGCGGCGAAGGCATCGCCCTTGCCATCAGTTCGGAGCGGCTTGTGACCCAGTACAACGCGGGTGCGGCGGTGGCCGCGGCCAATCGCTCGGCGATGATTGAGTTTGAGGTCGACGATGTCGATGGCGTGCTCGCGGGCCTTGGCGAAGACGGGCTCGATATCGCCATGGCTCCGGCCGACATGCCCTGGGGCAATCGGTCGATGCTGCTGCGCGATCCCGATGGCAATGTGATCAATATCTTTGCCCGCAAGCGTGGCTAGCGCTGAGCCGGCCGATTCACCTGCAACAGACAAAAGAGGCGCCGCCCGTGGGCTGCGCCTCATGATTTGAGTCCGGAAATGCCGGCAAGTGCCTGAAAACGAATCTAGTTCAGGTTGGCAATCGGGGTGGCGAACAGGTCGTATTCGTCGCTGTCGGTGACCAGCACGTCGAGCATGTCGCCCGGCTTGATGCCTGTGGCATTGGCGATGATGACCTGGCCGTCGATCTCGGGCGCGTCCCATTTGGAGCGGGCAATGGCCTTGTTACTCTCGGGCTGGACGTCGTCCACCAGCACCTGGATGGTGCGGCCGACCTTCTTGGCGAGCTGGCCGGTGGAGACGTTCTGCGCCACTTCCATCAGGCGCTCGAAGCGGTCCTGCATGACGTCGTCGGGGACGATGCCTTCGAGTTCATTGGCCGGAGCGCCGGTGACGGGCTCATATTTGAAGCAGCCGGCGCGGTCGATCTCGGCTTCCTCGATGAAATCGAGCAGCATTTCGAAATCGTCCTCGGTCTCGCCGGGGAAGCCGACGATGAAGTTGGAGCGCACGGTGAGGTCGGGCACCTGTTCGCGCCATTTCAGAATGCGATTGAGCGTCTTGTCCTGGTGGGCGGGACGGCGCATGGCCTTGAGCACGCTGGGCGAGGCATGCTGGAAGGGAATGTCGAGATAGGGCAGGACGAGGCCTTCGGCCATCAGTTCCATGACCTGATCGACATGCGGATAGGGATAGACATAGTGCAGGCGCACCCAGGCGCCGAGCTGTCCGAGTTCCTTGGCCAGGTCATAGAACTTGGCCTTGACCGGGCGGCCGCGATAATTGCTCTCGGCATATTTGATGTCGACGCCATAGGCGCTGGTATCCTGGCTGATCACCAGCAGTTCCTTGACGCCATTGCGCACCAGGCCCTCGGCCTCACCCAGAATGCCGGCGGCGGGGCGGCTGGCCAGGTCGCCACGGATCTGCGGGATGATGCAGAAGGAGCAGCGATTGTTGCAGCCCTCGGAAATCTTGAGATAGGCATAGTGGCGCGGCGTCAGCTTGAGGCCCTGTTCGGGCACCAGGTCGAGGAAGCGGTTGGGCACCGGCGGCAGGTGCTCGTGCACCGCATTGACCACGTTCTCGTATTGATGCGGGCCGGAAATGGCCAGCACCGAAGGGTGGGTCTTGCGGATCAGCTCTTCTTCGACGCCGAGGCACCCGGTGACGATGACGCGGCCGTTTTCGCTCAGGGCTTCGCCGATGGCTTCGAGCGATTCCTGTTTGGCGCTGTCGAGGAAGCCGCAGGTATTGACCAGCACGATATCGGCGCCGGCATAGTCGCGGCTGAACGAGTAGCCCTGCGCGCGCAGGGTGGACATGATGCGTTCGCTATCGACGAGGGCCTTGGGGCAGCCGAGGCTGACGAGGCCGATTTTAGGCGCTTGGCTCATGAGAGCTTGATATTCCGATGGAAAGGATTGCGCGCGTCATACAGAGAATTTGATGGTTACGCAATGTGACTGTCCCCCGGCGGGTGCGGGGCTGATGTGCGCGGACGGGCAGGGTGATTGGTGCCGATCGTCGAACGATGCGTCGCTCATTGTTTCGTTTGCTGCGAGTCGGACACATGGCTATGGCTGTCGGCGCTGCGCCTGCGCGGCACAGTTCATCCTAAGGAAAACCAATGTTCGATCGTCTCTCCGCCTACGCGCCGCAGGCCCTCGCCGTGCTGCGCATCGTCACCGCCCTCCTGTTCATCGCCCATGGCACGCAGAAGCTGTTCGGTTTTCCCGTCGCGGCTGCCGGCCCGACAGAGGGCCTTATGCTGATCGGTGGCCTGCTTGAGGTGATCGGCGGCCTGGCCGTGCTGGTCGGCTTCTTCACCCGCCCCGTGTCCTTCGTGCTGGGCGGCATGATGGCCGTGGCCTATTTCATGTTCCATTTCCCCGCCAGCATGTTCCCGCAGGCCAATGGCGGCGACGCAGCGATCCTGTTCTGCTTTGTCTTCCTGTACCTGGTATTTGCCGGCCCGGGCGCTTGGAGCGTCAACAAGAAGTAAGCTTGAACTCAAAAATCAAGAAGGCCGCCCAGACCTTTGTCCGGGCGGCCTTTTTTGTACGTTAACGTACCTATCAGGGCTTGGTCGGCGGGGTGCGCTTGGCGGTGCGGCGCGGCTTGAAGGTCTCGCCCGGCTTGGTGGCGGGTGCGCGGGGGGCTTCGGCGGCGGGCGCGGTGGCCGGTGTCGCTGGCGTGGATGGGGTTGGTGCCCTGGACGGGGCGACATAGGGCGCCGGGTCGGTGGCCGGGGTGATATATTCGTCGGCCTCGGCATAGTCGGTCTCGTCGCCATGCTCGGCCAGGTCGCGGATGGCGTCGCGGACCTCGTCGATCAGCGAGGAGGAGTAGCGCGCCCGGTTGACCGTGTCGCCGCTGCCTTCATGGGTCTTGAACCAGACCAGCAGCGCCTCGCAGGCAATGCGCAGGCCGATCAGCGAGAGCAGGCCGAAGACGATGATTTCCAGAATCCCCCACAGGCCGGTGCCGAAGCCGTAGCCGAAGGTGAGGAACAGGTGGCTGACCGCCCAAAGCAGAATGCCGGCCAGGCCCAAGGCATAAAGGATGGGCACCAGCTTGGGCGAGAGAATGGCATCGAGCCGGAACAGGGTCTGGCGGGTGAACAGGCGCTTGAGGTCGTCCAGCGTCATGACGGGCTCCTAGGAAATGGCTTTAAACGGCGGTGATTCGATTGTTACGCAACTTGGTCCTGCAAGCCAGCCCCGACAAGGCCCTGCTCGGAGGCGGCCACGGTCGGGCCGAAACGCGCCTCGAAGGCCTGGCGCAGCACGGAATCGACCTCGGGCAGGGAGACCAGCTGGCCGAGATCCTCAAAGCTGGTGACGCCGCCATCGGTAATGCCGCAGGGGACGATGCCGCTGTAATGATCGAGGTCAGGCGACACATTGAGGGAGATGCCGTGGAAGGTGACCCATTTGGAGACGCGCACGCCGATGGCGGCGATCTTGTCTTCGGCCAGCACGCCCTTGTCGGGGCGCTTGACCCAGACGCCGATGCGCGGCGCCGGCTTGCTCTCGGCCACGATATTGAAGGCAGCCAGGGTATCGACCACCCAGTCCTCGAGCCCCTGGACGAGGCAGCGGATGTCGCGGCCGCGCCGGGTCAGGTCGAGCATGACATAGGCCACGCGCTGGCCGGGGCCATGATAGGTGTATTGCCCGCCGCGGCCGGCATCGAAGACGTCAAAGCGGGGCGACAGCAGGTCTTCGGATTTTGCCGAGGTGCCAGCGGTATAAAGCGGGGGGTGCTCAAGCAGCCAGACGGCTTCCTCGGCCTCGCCAGCGGCGATGGCAGCGGCGCGCGCCTGCATGGCGGCAAGCGCCACCGGATAGGGGACCGGGTCGGCCGAGATCACCCATTGCACCGGCCGATCATCAGTTCGTGCCAATTTGCTACGCATTTGGCAGGTGTCGTTACGCTTTGTTAACGCTTCCATAACCATGGGTGTCCGAGGATAGTCTTCACATCAGATGCAGCGGCCCGCGACGGCGGCGCCAGGACGGATCACACATATATGGGCACCTTAGACAATATTGAAGTGGACATCACTGTCGAACTGGGCGCCACCAGCATGCCGATCCACCATCTGCTGCGCATGGGCCGTGGCGCGGTGATCGAACTGGATGCCGGGGAGAACGATCCGCTCTCCATCTATGCCAATGGCACGCTGATCGCGCATGGCGAAGTCAGCGTCGAGGACGGCCACCTGCGCGTGCAGATCATCGGCAAGACCTCGCGCCACCGCTAGAGCCTTATGCGGTTTGAGAGATTCAAACCGCTGGCTTCGGGCCCCTGTCGCGCCAGGGGCGTCGCGCAAAGCCGGTTGCCGCTTTTCCATCCGTGGCGGCAGGCTCTCCACAGGCAAATGCGATTGGCCATTTAAGCGCTTGAGGTTGGGAGGAACCTTTGCTACATCCCCAATCGCTTCGACACCTTTTGGCGCCGGAGCTTCTACCAGAATGTGCGGTCGTGGCGGAATTGGTAGACGCGCAGCGTTGAGGTCGCTGTGCCCGAAAGGGCGTGGAAGTTCGAGTCTTCTCGACCGCACCATCATCTCCAGGGATGATATGAAAAATGGGCTGCCCCTCGGGGCGGCCCTTTTTGTTTTCGGAGTGCAAAGGCGGGGCGCTCGTCGGCGATAATTGCCGGCATTTTGCGCTGTCGACCAATGGCTCCGGAGGAGGGCGAGCGGGCTGCCGCATGCGTTTCCTGGTGCATCGTCAAGTGCTGCCGTCATAGCCCTCCAGTTACCCCTAACAATTCT
The DNA here is from genome assembly GCF_014926585.1 of Devosia beringensis. Classification (NCBI taxonomy): domain Bacteria; kingdom Pseudomonadati; phylum Pseudomonadota; class Alphaproteobacteria; order Hyphomicrobiales; family Devosiaceae; genus Devosia; species Devosia beringensis. Next base: position 3,554,308 of record NZ_CP045422.1, read on the forward strand.
CTCCAACCCCGCTGAAATCCCGCTCGCGCCGCTGGCGGAGCGGGGCGTGATTGGCTACAGCTTTGGGGCCCCGCAATGCCGGACCGAAGGGCCTAGTCTTGAGCACAGATTCCGACACCAATCCCGATCCCGAAAACGGCATTGATCCCAATGCCTTCCGCGACGACGATGACCGCATCAGTCCGCTCTGGCTGGAGCGGTTGCGGGCGTTTCTGAGCGCGCGAAGGGCCGACGATATTGCCCTGGTCATGGCTGAGCTGCATGCGGCTGATATCGGGGATGTGCTGGAATCGCTCGACGCTTCCGAACGGGTCGAGCTGGTGCAGCTGCTGGGCGACCGCTTCGACTATTCGGCGCTGACCGAGGTCGATGAATCGGTGCGCATGCAGCTGATGGAAGAGCTGCCCAATGCGGAAATCGCCCGCGGCGTGGCCGGCCTCGACAACGATGACGCGGTTACCCTGCTTGAGGACATGGAGCAGGTCGACCGCGACGAGGTGTTGGCGAAGCTCCCCACCTTCGAGCGGCTGAGCCTCAAACGCAGTCTCGACTTCCCCGAGGATTCGGCCGGGCGGCGGATGCTCACCGACTTTATCGCCATCCCGCCGTTCTGGACGGTGGGGCAGACCATCGACTATCTGCGGCGCGAGCGCGAGCTGCCAGACGAATTCTACCAGCTCTATGTGGTCGACGCGGCCTACCAGGTGCTGGGCACCATTGCGCTGGACAAGTTCATCCGGGCGCCGCGCACCACCCCGATAGAAGCGCTGATGAACACCAATCTGGTGCTGGTCGACGCCAATGAGGACCAGGAAGAGGCGGCGCGCGACTTCGAGCGCTACGATCTGATCGAAGTGGGCGTGGTCGACGAAAGCAATCGCCTGGTCGGCGTGCTGACCATCGACGACATGGTCGACGTTATCCACGAAGAGGCCGACGAGGACATCAAGCTGCTGGCCGGCGTGGGCGACGAGGATATTTCCGACAGCACGGTGGATACGGCGCGCAGCCGCGTGCCCTGGCTGGTGATCAACCTGTTCTCGGCGGTTTGCGTGTCGCTGGTCATCGGGCTGTTCGACGCCACCATCGAGCAGATGGTGGCGCTGGCCGTGCTGATGCCGATCGTGGCCTCGATGGGCGGCAATGCCGGCACCCAGACGATGACGGTCACCGTGCGGGCGCTGTCGATGCGCGAGCTGGACGGGCGCCGCCTGCGCCGGCTGATCCGGCGTGAAATGGTGGTCGGGCTGATCAATGGCGTGATCTTTGCCATACTGATCGGGCTGGTGACCTGGCTGCGCTTTAACAACCTCGAACTGGGCGTGGTGATCGCGGCGGCGATGATCATCAATATGGCCGTGGCCGGCACGGCCGGTATCCTGATTCCGCTGACACTGGACAAGTTCAAGGCCGACCCGGCGATCGCCTCGGCGGTGTTCGTGACCACGATCACCGATGTGGTGGGGTTCTTCGCCTTTCTGGGGATTGCCGGGCTGTGGTTCGGGCTGTTCTAGGGCATGGCCGAGCCGGGCAAGATCATTTTCGTGCACGGCGCGTCGAGCAGTGGCAAGTCGACGATTGCGCGGGGTATCCAGGCGCGGATCGAACTGCCGTTCTGGCATATTTCCATCGACCATCTGCGCGATGCCGGTGTGTTGCCGACGGCCCGTTTCAAGAGCGGGGAATTTGACTGGAAGGCGGCGCGCAAGCCGTTCTTCGACGGATTCCACCAGTCGCTGGCGGCCTATGCTGGGGCGGGCAACAACCTGGTGCTGGAGCACATTCTCGATACTCCCGGCTGGCTGGACGAGCTGGTGGCGCTGTTTTCGCGCTTTGATGTGTTCTTTGTCGGGGTGCATTGCCCACTGCCGCTGCTGATCGAGCGCGAACAGGCGCGCGGTGACCGGCCGATCGGCAGTGCCGAACAGGATTTCCGCACCATCCATGCTGGCAAGAGTTACGATTTCGAGGTGCAGACCGACGCGGACGCCGATGAGAATGTCGCGCGGGTGATTGCGGCCTGGAATGCCAGGACGGGGGAGTCAGTGTTCAGGCGGTTGGCGCAGGGGCAGCGGGTGGTGCGTGGATAGGGTTTAGCTGAGGCTGCATTATGCCGCCGCTCAAGCTGGGCTATCGTGGCCTTCTTGTATGGAATCGCTATCCCTCAACGATTTGCCCTTTGGGCCGGCCGCTGCCATTCGAGCTGCCACTCGAGCGTAGCTCTCATGGCCTCCTCAGCTAAAATCGCGCCACTGGCGCGATTTTGCCTTTGGCACGCTTCGGAGTGTGACAACTTCGCCGCTTGCAAAGGATTTATGACAGGGTTAACGCTTTGATACCGGGAGTGTGGCGGAACGTTCCGCCGGCTTCCGGAGCAGTGAACGGCTGACAAGGAGCGATATATGCGTAGTCAACCGAGGGCCACTATGTGGCGTGCAGCAAGCTGGACAATGGTTTGCCTGCTCTCGATGGGATTGGTTTTCTCCGTGGTTGCTGGCGTTTAGGCGCTAGAGTTTTTCACTCACAAAATTTATGAACGGGCGCCCGAGCCACTCGGGCGCCCGTTGCTTTTGCCGGAAGGGTGTCGATGATCCACATGATCAAGCTGTGCGTGGGGGTGTCGAGCTTTGAGGAGCTCGAAAGCTACCGCAACGAGCGTGCGCATTGGTGGGGCGTCGACTATGGCGAGGACGTGCATGTGCACCGCACCCGCATGATGCCCAAGCGCGCCGCCGAGATGGAGGGCCTTGCCTCGATCTACTGGGTGATTGCCGGGCAGGTGACCTGCCGGCAGCCCATCCTGCGGCTGGCGCCCTATGAAGACGGCGAGGGCAAGAACTATTGCGACATCATCCTCGCCCCCGAGCTGATTCGGACGATTCCCTATCCCAAGCGACCGTTCCAGGGCTGGCGCTATCTTACGCCGGCCGATGCGCCGCCCGATCTGGGGGCCAATGAAAATGCCGGTTCGCTTGAACTTGCGGCGGACCTTGCCAAATTGGGACTGATCTAGCTGTTGGCAGGCGCCAATCTTAAGGGGCTATTAACCATAGCGGCCTCTGTTAGCGGTGTGCGGCAGGCGCATTGATTTGGGGGCGGCAATGGCGCGAAGCGGTGCGCATGTCATCGTGGTGGGCAATGAAAAGGGCGGTTCGGGGAAATCCACGACCGCCTTTCACCTGGCCATCTATCTGCTGCATGCCGGCTATCGCGTGGCCAGCGTGGATGTGGACAGCCGCCAGCAGACGCTGACCCATTATCTGCGCAACCGGCGCGCCTATGCGCAGGAGCGGGGGCTGACCCTGCCCAATCCGCAGCATTTCCATCTGCCATCGGCTTGGGGCGACTCGGTGCGCGAGAACGACAGGGCCGAGTTCGACGTGTTTCGGCGGGCCATTGGCGAGGTGGAGAACCGCGCCGATTTCGTCATCATCGATACGCCCGGCTTCGACACCAACCTGACCCGGCTGGCGCATTCGCTGGCCGATACGCTGGTGACCCCGGTCAATGACAGCCTGATCGACCTCAACGTTCTGGCCCGGGTGGATGCCCAGAGCGGCCAGCCGATCGAGACCAGCCATTATGCCAAGCTGGTGCAGCGGGCGCGTTCGGAGCGCCTGTCGGTGACCGGCGAGAGCGTCGACTGGGTTCTGGTGCGCAACCGCATTTCCATGCTGGGCTCGCGCAATGCGCGCCAGGTGCAGGTGACGCTGGACGCCATTGCCACGCGCTTTGGCTGCCGGGTGGCTGACGGCATTGCCGAGCGGGTGATCTTCCGCTCGCTGTTTGCCAGCGGGCTGACGGTGTTTGATCCGCTGGACGGCGACATGGGGGCCGAAGGCTCGAGCGTGTCGCATCTGGCGGCGCGGCAGGAATATCGGAACCTCGTGGCGGCGCTCAACCTGCCCATCACCCAGACCAGCGGGCAGGCCGCGGCCGAGGCGCTGCGGCTCTCCGCCTGAGGCGAAATTAAGCGTTTAACTACTATTGACCATGCCAAAGCTTGCCAGCCCGGCGGGAAAGCCGGACAATTGCGCCCAGAGATCGGGAGTAGGCAATGGCCGGACATGGCGTACATGTCATTGTAATCGGGAATGAAAAGGGCGGGTCGGGGAAATCCACCACGGCCTTTCACCTGGCCATCCAGCTGCTCTACGAGGGCTACAAGGTGGCCACGATCGATGTCGACAGCCGGCAGCAGACGCTGACCCACTATGTGCGCAACCGCCGGGAATGGGCGCATAATCGCGGCCTCAAGGTCCCCCATACCACCCATTTCCACCTGCCGGTGTCGCGCGGGGATTCGCTCAAGGCCAATCACCGCATCGAGTTCGACCTGTTCCGGCAGGCCGTGGGGGAGGTCGAGCATGACGCCGATTTCCTCATCATCGACACGCCCGGCTTCGACACCAACCTGACGCGGCTGGCGCATTCGCTGGCCGATACGCTGGTGACGCCGGTCAATGACAGCCTGATCGATCTCAATGTGATGGCGCAGATGGACCCGGTGACGGGCGAGCCGCGCGAGATGAGCCATTATGCCCGGCTGGTGCAGCGCGCCCGCTCGGAGCGGCTGGCCGTGGACGGGCGGACCTTTGACTGGGTGCTGGTGCGCAACCGCATCTCCATGCTGTCCTCGCGCAATATGCGGCAGGTGCAGACCATGCTGGAGCGCATCGCCCTGCGGCTGGGCTGCCGGGTGGCGGACGGCATTGCCGAGCGCGTCATCTTCCGGTCGCTGTTTGCCAGCGGGCTGACAGTGTTTGATCCGCTCGACGAGGACATGCTGGGCGGGCTGCCGTCGGCGTCGCATCTGAGCGCGCGGCATGAATATCGCAACCTGGTGGAGGCGCTGCACCTGCTGCGCAGCGCGCGGTCGCAGGCCCGCCTGGCGCTGGCCACGACCCTCTCCCCGCAGGCGGCAGCCGAGCAGCGCTTCGTGCATATGCTGAACAGCGAAATCTGAGGCTAGTGTCAGGCGGGCTCAGCGCTCGCCGAGATCAAGCTTGATGGCGCGGGCGCCGCCGGGGGCGAAGACGTCGATATCGACGGTAACCGGCTCCTGCACCATGCGGCGGGTGCGGGCAGACAAAGCGAGGACCACGCCGAGCAGATCGCCGACGCTGCGCTTGCGCGGCAGCAGGCGCCCGGCAATGCCGGCCAGCACGCGGTTGCGCGCGGCCATGTCCTCGTTGAGCAGACTCGAGCGGCCGACAAAATTGGCCAGCTCGGTCAGGGCAGTACGTTCGCTCATTGGGCTACTCCAAACACAGGCGCCAATTTGCTTCCCCTCATGGCCGGCGGCTCATCGGCCCCGGCTCGTCTTGTCAGTCTCGTTCCGGTTCAGCTCTGCATGGCCAGGCAGGCCAGGTCCTGCTGCTTGAGCTGGTTGCACATGGCGGTGGCGTCGTCGCGGCCGCCAAAGCCGACAAAGCGGGCGCGGTAGAACACGCTGCCGTTCTTTTCGAAGCGCTCCACATAGGAGCGGAAATCATTGAGGCCGCCGGCCTTGCCGGCTGCGTCGGCCAGCATGGCACGGGCGCTGTCTTCCGACGGTCCGGCGCCGATCTGCACAACCCAGCCGCCCGGCGTGGCGCTGACATCGGCAACCGGCACGCTGCCCGAGGTCAAAAGGTCGACCGGCTGGCCGGCTGCTGGCGCACCGGTATTGGCGGGTGGCACATAGCCCAGTGGCGCCGATGGCGGTGTCTGGCCGAGCGCGCTGGGCGGCGCGCCCAGATTATAGGTATCGCTGAGCCAGGCGCCGATGACGTCCTGGGTGGGCACCGGTGGCTGCGGGGTCTGTGAGGGTGCACCCAGCGTATTGGCGGCCTGCAGGGCCGGCTGCAGGCCGAGATCGGCCGGCATGGGCTGGGGCAGGGGCGCCGTGGTGGCGACAGCCAGCTGCGGGGCGACCTGGGCCTGCGGCTGGGCGCCATTGGCGGCCACCAGCTGTGCCAGGCGGAAGCCGGGCATGGGCATGGGCATGACAAAGACCGGACCGGCCGATGGCGACTGAGCCACGGCGACCTGGGTGGAGCCCTGGCTGCCCGGCATGGGGATCATGGCGGTGCGCAGATAATCGCCGCTGCGGCCCTTGGGCAGGTAGGAGGCGACCAGCTGACGGACTTTTTCGTCACGCGAGGCCGAGGAATTGAAGCCGAAGGCGACGACCACGATATGGCGGCCATCCTTGCGGGCGGCGGTCAGCAGGTTGGAACCGGCCGCGTTGATATAGCCGGTCTTGATGCCGTCGACGGCGCCCATATAGCCGAGCACGCGGTTGTGGTTGCCATAGGTGGACTTGCCGTAGCTGAAGCTCTTGGTCTGGAAGAACTCATAATAGCTGGGGAAGTGCTGGTAGATGGCGATGCCCAGGATGGCCTGGTCGCGCACCGTGGTCAGCTGGCCGCCATCGGGCAGGCCCGAGGCATTGCGATAGGTGGTGTTGCGCATGCCCAAGGCGCGGGCCGTGGCCGTCATGCGCTGGGCGAAATTGCTCTCGGAGCCCGAGATATGTTCGGCGATGACGCGGGCCATGTCATTGGCCGACAGGGTCACCAGCGACTTGATGGCATCTTCCACCGTGATAGTGGCGCCGGAGCGCAGGCCCAGTTTGGTGGGCACAGCCGCAGCGGCATGAGCCGAGACGGTCATCTTGGTGGAGAGCTTGAGATTGCCCGCACTCAGTTCCTGGAACAGGACATAGAGCGTCATCACCTTGGCGACCGAGGCGGGGTAGCGCCGGCTATCGGCGGCCTCCTCATAGAGCACGCTGCCGGATTTGGCATCGACGACGATGCCGGCATATTTGCGGAGGTTTTCGATGGCCTGGGCCGGTGCCGCCACGTGGGCGCTGACCGCCAAGGCGAGCAGCACTGCAACAAGGGCGCGGGTCAGCGCAATGCGCCATGGGGATTTCGCCTGGGAAGCCACCCGGTACTCCAACTCTTACTCTCGGGCACAAAAATGCCCGTACGCAACGACAACAACGCTTACTCAAGGACGTCCCGGGTGAGCCCCACGCGCCCAGACCGTCCAACAAGTCTTCAGTTCTACGCCCGGCGTGTTACGAATCCGTAAAATGCCATCGATTTGTGTGACTGTGGAGAAAGTCCAGGCGCCCGAGCTGGAGGTCGCGGTCCGGCGGTCGTCCCGGACTGCGCCAGCCGGGGCTCACCGTGGCGGCACACAATGGGATCCGCGCCGGCCTCGCCTGCGTATAAGCCTTTGAAGAGGGGGGCTTTTGTGCCGCTCACAAATTCGGGATGGATGGGGCCTTAACACAGCGCGGATTTTGCCTACATAATGGCTCCCACCAGCTGCTTCGTTTTCCTCACGACAGATGATTTTTGCCATGACCTTGAATAGACGTCCCGCCACGACCGATGAGGTGCCGACCGCCAGCGGTCAGGTGCCTGGCCCCACCATGGCGGGGCCCAAGAGTGAGGATCCGGGCAAGGGTGATACCGATGCCGGGACCATCACCAAGACCCGGCCCAAGACCAAGCGCCCGAGCCTTTATCGGGTGCTGCTGCTCAATGACGATTACACGCCGATGGAATTCGTCATTCTCGTTCTGCAGGACGTCTTCAACAAATCGCGTGAAGACGCCATGCAGATCATGCTGCACGTTCACCAAAAGGGGGTCGGTGAGTGCGGCGTATATCCATACGAGGTGGCCGAGACCAAGGTCACCCGCGTCATGGATACGGCACGCAAGAACCAGCATCCGCTGCAATGCGTGATGGAAAAGCAATAGGAACATCATATGCCCTCATTCTCCCGCGGACTTGAAAAGGCTCTGCATCAGGCAATGAACCTGGCGCGCGAGCGAAACCATGAGTTCGCCACGCTCGAACACCTCTTGCTGGCCCTGACCGACGACCGTGAAACGATCGCCGTTCTGACCGGCTGCGATGTCGATGTCGACGCGCTCAAGAGCGATCTCGAGGACTTCATCAATGAAGAACTCGACAGCCTGATCGTCCCCAATGGCCAGGATGCGCGGCCGACCGCCGCGTTCCAGCGCGTTATCCAGCGCGCCGTCATCCATGTGCAGTCGTCCGGTCGCGAAGAGGTTACCGGTGCCAATGTGCTGGTGGCGATCTTTGCCGAACGCGAAAGCCATGCCGCCTATTTCCTCGAACAGCAGGACATGAGCCGGCTGGACGCGGTCAATTTCATCAGCCACGGCATTACCAAGTCGGGCCCGAGCGAAGAGCGCAAGGTGCATGGCGCCGAAGATGGCGAGAACCATGCCGAAGGCGGCGCCGAGGCCAAGAAGAGCTCGGCTCTGGCCGATTTTGCGGTCAACCTCAACGAGAAGGCCCGTGCCGGCAAGATCGACCCGCTGATCGGGCGCGATGCCGAACTGCGCCGCACCATCCAGGTGCTGTGCCGGCGCTCGAAGAACAACCCGCTCTATGTCGGCGATGCCGGCGTGGGCAAGACCGCCATTGCCGAGGGCCTGGCCCGCAAGATCATCGAGGGCGACGTGCCCGAGGTGCTGCGCGAAGCCGTGATCTATTCGCTCGACATGGGCTCTCTCCTGGCCGGCACGCGCTATCGCGGCGACTTCGAGGAACGTCTCAAGGCGGTGATGAAGGAGCTCGAGAAGATGCCGAATTCGGTGCTCTTCATCGACGAGATCCACACCATGATCGGGGCCGGCGCGACCTCGGGCGGGGCGCTCGACGCGTCCAACCTGCTCAAGCCCGCGCTCGCGAGTGGTGCGATCCGCTGCATCGGCTCGACCACCTACAAGGAATACCGCCAGTTCTTCGAGAAGGACCGGGCCCTGGTCCGGCGCTTCCAGAAGATCGACGTCAATGAGCCCACGATCCCGGACGCCATCGAGATCGTCAAAGGCCTGCGCCCCTATTTCGAAGAGTTCCACAAGATCAAGTATACCGACGAGGCCCTCAAGGCCGCAGTCGAGCTCAGCGCGCGCTATATCAATGACCGCAAGCTGCCCGACAAGGCGATCGACGTGCTCGACGAGACGGGTGCCGGCCAGATGCTGCTGACCCCGGACAAGCGCAAGAAGATCATCGATGTCGAGGACATCGAGGCGACCATTGCCACCATTGCCCGCATTCCCCCCAAATCGGTCTCCAAGTCCGATGCGGAAATGCTGGGCAGCCTTGAGACCAATCTCAAGACCGTGGTGTTCGGCCAGGATGCAGCGATCACGGCTCTGTCCTCGGCGATCAAGCTGGCCCGTGCCGGCCTGCGCGAACCGGAAAAGCCGATCGGGTCGTACCTGTTCACCGGGCCGACCGGCGTGGGCAAGACCGAGGCGGCCAAGCAGCTTGCCGACACCCTGGGCGTGGAGCTTCTGCGCTTCGACATGTCGGAATACATGGAGCGCCACACCGTCAGCCGTCTGATCGGCGCCCCGCCGGGCTATGTCGGCTTCGATCAGGGCGGCCTGCTGACCGATGGCGTCGATCAGAACCCGCATTGCGTGGTGCTGCTGGACGAAATCGAGAAGGCCCATCCCGACCTCTACAACATCCTGTTGCAGGTGATGGACCATGGCAAGCTGACCGATCACACCGGCAAGTCGGTGGATTTCCGCAATGTCATCCTGATCATGACGTCCAATGTGGGCGCCATGGAGCTGGCCAAGAGCCCGATCGGCTTTGGGCGCAAGCGCGAGCAGGGCGACGACGAAGAGGCGATCAACCGCCTGTTCAGCCCGGAATTCCGCAACCGGCTGGATGCGATTATCTCGTTTGCGCCGCTGCCCCGTGAAGTGGTCCGTCGCGTGGTCGAGAAGTTCGTGCTGCAGCTGGAAGGCCAGCTGGCCGAGCGCAATGTCACCATCGTGCTGCAGCCCGCTGCCGCCGACTGGCTGGCCGAACGCGGCTATGATGAACGCATGGGCGCGCGGCCACTTGGCCGGGTGATCCAGGAATACATCAAGAAGCCGCTGGCTGAAGAGGTGCTGTTCGGCGAACTGGTCAATGGCGGCACGGTCACCGTGGCCGTGGTCGGCGAAGGCAAGGATGCCAAGCTCGAGCTGATCGCGGCGCCGCCGCGGGCCGCCAAGCCCAAGGCCCTGCCCAAGCCGAAAAAGCCCAAGGCCACCGTCGACAAGGACTGATGTCCTCAGTCCAATCAGAAAAAGGCCCGGAGCGATCCGGGCCTTTTTGTTTGCGGGACTTCGGGGAGACCCGAGCGCGGTCAGCCGGGCTCGATCAAAAAGTTCGGTTGGGGCTACGAACTCAAGATTTCAACAGCCGAGGCTGTCAGGCTGAAGCTGAAGCCGATGGGCGCGTAGGTCAGCTCGACGCTGTTGGCGACGCCGGTGATGCCGCCGCGCAGCAGCCTTGTGCCAAATCCCAAGGATGACGGCTCACTCACGGGCGGTCCGCCGGCCTCCCTCCAGGTTAGGTTGAAAACCGATCTGCCGTCGACCATGGTCGTGGTCGACTGGATTTCCAACCGTCCCTCCGGCACCGAGAGTGCGCCATATTTGACGGCATTGGTGGCGAGTTCGTGCAAGATAAGCGCCAGCGACAGAGCCGCTTTCGGCGCGAGTTCGATATCGGTGCCGACAATGGAAATCTGACGCTCGTTGGTGCGGCCATAAGGCTCCATTGCCGTCTCGATCAGCTTGAGCACCGAGGCGCGTTCGCCTTTTCCCCGCAGCAGCAGATCGTGGGCGCTGGCCAGCGCGACCAGCCGATCATTGATCAACTGTCGGGCTGCGCGAATGTCAGGCGCGCCGCGCAGGGTCTGATTGACGATCGCCTGCACGACGGCCATCTGGTTCTTGATGCGATGCCCCATTTCCTCGGTGAGCAGCGCCTGCATCTTCTCGACATTGTGTCGCTCGGTGGCGTCGACGACCTCCACAAAAATGGCGTCGACCTGGCCATCGGCGTTGCGCATCGGCTGATAGACGAAGTCCATCACCCGTTCGGTGCTGGTACCGGTCTCGGGATCGAGTACGGTAATGGGGACGCCCGAGCCGACGAACGGCTCGCCGGTCGAATACACCCGATCGAGCAGGTCAGCGAAACCTTGCTCCAACAGGTCTGGCATGACCTCGGCAACGGGTTGACCCACGAAGTCCTTTTTCGCCACCAGGCGCTGATACGCCGAGTTGGCCACGTCGAATATGTAGGTGGGCCCGCGCAACACGGCGATCGCGCTGGGCGCCTGCTCGAACATCTCGGTCAGGCGCTGCGCGTCAGCTTGCCGGGCCTTTGCTTCAGCAACCTTCGCGGTGATCTCCAGTGCGGTGCAGAACATGCCCGCAATATGATCGTCGTGGTCGTGGACAGGCGTGTAACCGAACGAAAAATGCGTCTCGACCTGCTGACCGTGTCGGGTCATCAGGAACTCGATGTCATCCATGTAAGTCGGGATCCCGGCATAGGCGGCATCCATTATCGGACCAACAGCCGCGATAATGTCGGCCCAAACCGCCGAGAAGGGCTTTCCGAGCGCCCATGGGTCCTTGTTGGCGCACATCGGCGCGTAGCCGTCGTTATACAGCATGATGCGCTCGGGGCCCCAGGCGATGAACATCGGCTGCCCGGACATGAGCATCACCTGCACCAGGGTCCTCAGGCTACCCGGCCAGTTGTCTGGCGGACCCAGGGGTGTCGCGGACCAGTCCATTGCCCGTATGCGCTGGCCCATCTCGCCGCCGCCGGCCAGAAATTTCAGCGAAGGCACTGGCAATGATGACATCGGAGTCCTTTGGATGGCGTCAAAGACAGCCGTATAGCCATAGGCTTAGACCGAATGGCATGATGAAGATAGCGGGCGGTGTGCTGCCGGTAAACAGTCTCAGCGCGTGCCGGAGGTCCTTGGGAACAACAGACGGGTGCCGTACGCGGCGCCCAAACCGGCTTCTCGTTCAGCCCGGTGTCCTGCCGGGCAGCCGACGATTGGGGCGACCGCTTGCTCGCAAAGCGCGCGTTTGCGTAAGCGTTTTCTATGCAGGCCAGCCATTCGCCGGCGCGGCTTGCGCTGCGGGGCGGCTTTGCCTAACTCTCGCAGGCCGAAATGAAGTCGCCGGTTGGTATCCCGGTCCTGCCCTGTGCAGGCATTCGTCGCAGGTTCTGCGTCCCACGGCACCAATCCCTGTTGAGGGGACTTGGTGCTGACGTGGAATGGTCTCCGTCAGCCGAACCTTGATGGAGCCTTCATGTCCAAGAAAACCCAGATCACCCTTTCCCTCTTTATCACCTTTTTCATGGCGCTCATCATGAGCGGCGTGATGGGGTTCATCAATGCCGGGCCCGGTTTTGTGGCCCATTGGCCGGTATCGTTCATTACCGCCTGGCCGATCGCCTTCGTGGTCAGCCAGCTGGTCAACCCGCTGGCCTTCAAGCTGGCTTTCCTCGTGGCGCCACCGCGCCGGGCGTAACGCCAAGGTTGCGGGTATTTGCCGCGCCTACGACCACAGGCCCGGAGCGATCCGGGCCTTTCGTGTGTGCGGCGTGAGCATCCTTTGGGTCAGGTGCGCGGACTGTTGGGCCGCGTGTCCCAGTGCTCAGTTTTGCGCTGTGTGGAAGGTGAGCGCGTAGCCATCGGGGTCGCTGGCCACAAAAAACCTGCCGAACGGGCCGTCATTGACCGGGCTCAGTATCGTGCCGCCGCGCTCGATGATCTGATCGTGAAAGGCGTCGGCATCTTTGCAGGCGATCCACAGCACCATGCCGGTGCCGAGCGGGCCGCTTGCGGGCAGGGGCCGCAGCGGTTCGCGCAGCGCCAGCGCAATCGGCGTGGTGGTGAAGACGACGGCGCCGGGCGGATTACGCTCCTGTGCCGCGAAGCCGAAGACGTCCTTGTAGAAAGCGACGGAGGCCGCCTGATCGCGCACCTGCAAGGCGATAAAGGATGGTCCGATTGGCATTGTCATAGTCTTCTCTCCGGTCTATTATCAGGTTCCTTATATAAATATCAGGCTCCTGATATGTCAATGCGCAAAATGACCCCGTCGAGCGGGGAGGCCTGGATCGGCTACAGTTTGAAAATCACCCAGCATCGACTGCGCCAGCGGCTGGAAGCGGAACTGGCGGGGACAGGCGTCTCCGCAGCGCAGAATGCCGTTCTGCTGGCCATAGGCGACAACCCGCAGATCTCGAACGCCTCGCTGGCGCGCGCGGCCTTTGTCACGCCGCAGTCCATGCAGGGCATGCTCGTTACCCTTGAGCGGGATGGGTTCATCCTGCGCACGCCACATCCCGAGCATGGCCGCATCATCATGACGGAGCTGACGGAAAAGGGGAAAGCCGCCGCCGAGGCCGGCGCGATGGCGTCGGAGACGGTGGAGCGGCAGATGCTGGCCGGGCTGACAAAGGACGAGGCAAAACTGCTCGGAGAGCTGCTGCAACGCTGCGCCGAGGCGCTTGAGGGGACAGACAAATGACCTTCTGGATGGGTGTCGCATCGGCTCAACATGCTCGCGCCGGACGCGACGGCGGCTTTGCCCAACTCGGGCATGGCAGGCACATTGCGGTACAATCCCTCAAAAAGGGCGACTGGATTGTCTATTACTGCCCGCGTGAGGGCACAAGCGATGGCGCGGCGGTGCAGGCGTTCCTCACCATCGGCCAGGTCACATCGAGTGCGCCCTATCGCGCCGCGCAGGCGATGGATTTCAATCCGTTTCGCGTCGATGTCGATTATCTTGCGTCCGCTCAGCCCGCGCCGATCAGACCGCTTCTGGGCCAACTCCGCTTGACCCGCGACCACGGCGCCCATTGGGGCATCGCCATGCGCGGGACGAAGCGGCAGCTTGAGGAAGACGACATGCGACTGATCGTTGAGGCGATGGGTGTTCACACGGCATTCGAGAAAGCTCTGGGGTAAGCCGTTTTGGCGGTGGCAGCTTTGGGGATGAGGCTGTGTGAAAACTCGATCTTCCAAAATGTTGTTAGAAAGCTATTCCGCGCGGGTGTCTCTCAGGCCGAATTCCCGAGGACTTCACCCTAAATTCCTACTCGCGAATGGCTAAAGAGGGCTGTAGGTGACAGATCCTCTGCTCAGGGCGGAATCGTTTTCTACTCGCTGATTTTCTCGCCGAGTTTTCCCACAGCCTCGGGATATTGGCAGGCCTTTTTTGACGGCCGGAATTGGGTCGCTTGCCGACGGCTCCTTGTGCGTGGTTTGCGAACCGGCAGCGCTCAACAAGCCGAGGCGGCTGAGGTCGATGCTAGTCTTTCCACGCCTGCTCCGACACCGAGTAGAGGAAAGTCGCAGACCAGGTCAGCACCATGAAGCCTCCAAGCGATTGCATCATATTGATCATCCGGATTGAGCCGGTGGTTTCTATCTGGGTGTAGCCAAGCGTCGCAAAATTGGTGCCGGAGAAGTAGATCAGCCCATCCCAGCTCTCATCAAAGCTCCCGGCAAGATCGCCGAAGGCACCCCAAACAAGCAGGCCCTTATACGCGACGGCGAAAGCCAGAATTTCGAGCGTGTGCAGGGCCAGCAGACCGAGAAACGTCACGAGGATCGCAGCAGCGGGCTCATGTTTCGAACTTGGCTTGAGCGCTCTGACAGCCAATAGGCCGTAGTGATGCCCAATGCCGAGTAAGGCGACGAGCAGAAAACCCACCAATAACGCCATCTGGTCTCCTTTCGCCCGGGCCCCGCAACGCGCACAGAACGTGAGCATCCGGCCGCTGCAATGCCGGCCACAGCTTCAGCCGCGCCTTGATTCTGGAACGTCTGGCGTGAGGCCGCGTTCCGAAATATGGCGCGACGGTGACCGCCGCGCTGTTCCCGCATCGGCAATTGATTGGATAGGTCTGTGGAAAGTCTTGCACGGCGGCTGGGGCTCAGAACCGATCCCGTCATCTTTTTCGTCTCGGCAGGGTGCACTTTGCTGTTCGTGCTGCTGCTGGTTGTCTTCCCAGAGCCCATCGCTGAGGCCTTTGCCGTGGGACGCAGGTGGATCGTCACCAATCTGGGGTGGTTTTTCATCCTTGGCGTCAATGTCTGGCTGGGGTTTTTGATCTGGGCCGCTCTGAGCAAGCATGGCCATATCAAGCTCGGGCGCCGCGACAGCACGCCGGATTACTCAAATCTCTCCTGGTTCGCCATGCTGTTCGCCGGCGGTATCGGAACAGTATTGATGTTCTGGGGCGTTGCCGAGCCGATCAGCCACTTTGCCGATCCGCCCTTGCCCGGCGTCGTGCCCTATTCCGAGCAGGCAGCCCGCGACGCCGTTTCAATCGCGCTTTATCATCTCGCCTTGCACACCTGGACGATCTTTACCCTGCCAGGGCTGGCCTTCGGCTATTTCATCCACCGCTATGATTTGCCCGTCCGGGTGAGTTCGGTGTTCTATCCCTTACTCAAGGAAGGCATCCACGGTCCGATTGGCAAGGCGATCGACATCGTCGCCATCCTGGGCACGCTGTTCGGGGTTGCCGTTTCGCTAGGGCTGGGGTCATCCCAGATAGCCGCGGGTCTGTCCGCGCTGTTCGGCGTCGACGACAGTGTGCTGCTGACCGTCGGCATCCTGGCGGTGCTGACCGGGGTAGCGGTAGTCTCGATTGTCGCCGGCCTCGACAAGGGCGTGAAGTTTCTGTCCAACCTCAATATCGGCCTGGCTGTCGCCTTGATGGTGTTCGTGCTGGTGACCGGATCGACGCTGTTCCTGTTCCGCGGCACTGTCGAAACCATCGGCCTCTACCTGTCCAACCTGCCGCGCCTGGCCTTCTGGAACGACATGCTCGCCAACATCAACCCTACCAATGAGCCTTGGGGCTGGCAGGGGGACTGGACGGTGTTTTACTGGGCCTGGACCGTGACCTGGTCGCCGTTTATCGGCCTGTTTGTCGCCCGCATCTCCAAGGGCAGGACCATCCGCGAATTCGTGGCAGGCGTGCTGCTGGCGCCATCGCTGTTCACGCTGATCTGGTTTGCCATCTTCGGGTGGCAGGCCTTGCAGATCGATGGCATCGGCCTGGCGATCCGGGAGCAGATGGGGCCGCAAGCGGGTGAAATCAGCCGCGCTGTTGCCGAGTCCGTGCCCCTGGCGATGTTTGCCTTCTTCGAGCATTTCCCCTTCGCTCCCTTCATTCAGGGACTGGCTGTGGTGGTGGTAGCGATATTTTTCGCCACCTCATCGGACTCCGCATCGCTGGTGGTCGATATGCTCTGCACCGGGTCGGACGAACCCGGTCCGGTGCGTCAGCGCGTGTTTTGGGGGGTGATGGAGGGGCTGGTCGCCGCAATGTTGATCATTCTGGCCGGCGACCTGGGCCTGGTGGCGCTGCAGCAGGTGATTACCGTCGTCGGGCTGCCGGTCTTCTGCCTTGTCTTCATGATGATCCCGTCACTGATCATGGGCTTCAATGTCGAGAACATTGATAGCGTCACCGTTGGCAAGCGACCGCGCCTGGATGAATTCGGATGATCGACCAGCCGGGGTATTTTTTCCGTCAGGCCATGACCTTGGCCGGGCGGCGGGCGATGAAGGCGATGAGAAAGCCGAGATAGATGGCGCCGGGGACCAGCAGGGCGTTCAGACCCAGGCCGGCATAGCCGAGGCCGCCGAGCAGGCCGCCCAGCAGCAATGAAAACCAGACCAGCAGATGCTGGGCCCAGCGCCAGGGTGGGGCGAGGCCACGCAGCGCCCGGGCGAGGTCCTGGCCGGCGGCAAACAGCGTGCCGGTGACGAAGGTGGTGCCCAGCCGCACCGAGCCGGTCGAGGGCAGGATGGCGTTCTGCGCGCCGGCACCGGCGGCCAGGAACAGCATGAACTGGCGCGGCGGGCTGCCCAGAGCGGCGCCGATGAGCGTGGCGAGGAAGCTCAGCACCACCAAAGCCGTCACCAGGCTCGAGCCCCAGCGCGGCCCCGCCAGCAGCCCCAAAAGCGAGCCGACCAGGCTGCCGACAAAGAACAGGCTCACCAGCGACCCCGTAAGCAGAGCCACCGACCAGGTGCCCAGCGCCAGTGCATCGCCGAGCTGGGTCGTATTGCCGCTGACAAAGGAGGTGAAGTGGCCGCCCAGCTCGATGAAGCTGACCACGTCGGCAAAGCCGGCCGAGGCGGTGAGCAGCAGGCCCAGGCTGAGATGGGGCGTCGGTGTCATGGTGGTGAGTCTCGGGCGGGATCGCCGTACCAGACTGAGCTTTGGCGCGGCCGGCGGCAAGGGGTGGCGCGCCAGCGCAAATATTAACAGTCCGCTAACCAGTCGCCGGCAATCCCCGCTGTTCCCGTCCTACACACTCGACAAGAACAAAGCTGGAACATATAAGAACATTATAGCAACACGGGAGATGCAGATGCTTACCTTCATCAAGGACTTCGCCGCCTTCGTTACGCTGGGCGCCTTCACCATCGGCGCGCTGACCTGGATGGATGTCGTCACCCGACTCGTGTGATCCTGACGCTATTGCAGCTGCAGCTTGTGCCGGCATGCGCGTCCAGTGCGTCACCGGAAAAGCGCAAGCGGGCTGACTTGTGGATTGCCGCGTCGGGACGGGTTGATCGCGCTCCCGCGGCAGTCATAAAGGATGTCATGACAGGTCCCGGTTTTATCCATCTTCACGTCCATTCCGCCTATTCCCTGCTTGAGGGCGCGCTGCAGCTTGAGACCATCCTCAAGCTGGCCGATGCGGATGCGCAGCCGGCGCTGGGCATTGCCGATACGGGCAATCTGTTCGGCGCGCTGGAATTTTCCGAAAAAGCCAGCAAGAAGGGCATCCAGCCGCTGGTCGGGGTGGAACTGGCCATCGACTTTGCCGCCGGCGAAGAGCGCATCAGCGAGCGCGGCCATGTCGCCTGGGCGGGCAAATCCAGCGTGGTGCTGATCGCCCAGACCGAGACCGGGTTCGGCAATCTGTCCCGGCTGGTGTCGAAATCCTATATCGAGGGCGATGGCGGCACGGCGCGGGCCCAGCTCGACTGGCTGAGCCGCGAGCAGCTCGAGGGCCTGATCTGCCTGAGCGGCGGGCCCGAGGGCGCGGTGGACATGGCCTTTGCCCAGGGGCAGGACGGCAATGCCATTCGTCGCCTCGACCGGCTCGCCGAGCTGTTCGGCGATCGCTTCTATATCGAGCTGCAGCGGCATGGCCGGGTGCAGGAGGCCGCCGTCGAGCCGCGGCTGGTGGACTATGCCTATCGCAAGGGCATTCCGCTGGTGGCCACCAATGAGCCCTTCTTCAAATCGGCCAAGGAATTCGAGGCGCATGATGCGCTGCTGGCGATTGCCGGCGGCACCGTGCTGGCCCAGACCGAGCGGCGCAAGCTCAACGACCAGTATTATTTCAAGACCCGCGCTGAAATGGCGGCGCTGTTCTCCGACCTGCCCGAGGCGCTGGACTCCAGCGTCGAGATCGCCCGGCGCGTTTCCTACCGTCCGCTGACGCGCAAGCCGATCCTGCCCAAATTCGCCGCCGCGCCCGATCTCAGCGAAGAGGATGCGGTGGCGGCCGAGGCCGATGCCTTGCGGGCCATGGCGGAGGAGGGGCTGCGCAACCGGCTCGCCAATCCCGGGCCGGCGCCGGGCAAGACCGAGCAAGAATATTGGGAGCGGCTGGAATTCGAGCTGGGCATCATCCAGTCCATGCAGTTTCCCGGCTATTTCCTCATCGTCGCCGATTTCATCCGCTGGTCCAAGGCGCAGGGCATTCCGGTAGGCCCCGGCCGTGGCTCGGGCGCCGGCTCGCTGGTGGCCTATGCCACCACCATTACCGACCTCGACCCCTTGGCTTACAACCTTTTGTTCGAGCGCTTTCTCAATCCCGAACGCGTCTCGATGCCCGACTTTGACATCGACTTCTGCCAGGACCGGCGCGAAGAGGTGATCCGCTATGTGCAGCGGAAATACGGCACCGAGCAGGTGAGCCAGATCATCACCTTCGGTACGCTGCAGGCGCGCGCCGTGCTGCGCGACGTCGGTCGCGTGCTGCAGATGCCCTACGGCCAGGTGGACCGCATCTGCAAGATGGTGCCGGCCAATCCGGCCGATCCCTGGTCGATCGAACGCACGATGAAGGAAGTGCCCGAATTCAAGGCCATGGCCGATGAGGATGAGACGGTGGCCGACCTGGTCGCCATTGCCAAAAATCTCGAGGGCCTGTTCCGCCACGCTTCCACGCACGCTGCCGGCATCATCATCGGCGACCGACCGCTGCATGACCTGGCGCCGCTCTATCGCGATCCGCGCTCGGACATGCCGGTCTGCCAGTACAACATGAAGTGGAGCGAGGCGGCGGGCCTGGTCAAGTTCGACTTCCTCGGCCTCAAGACGCTGACCACGGTGCAATATGCCGTCAATATGGTGAACCTCGATGGCGGCAGCTTCCGCATCGAGGATATCCCGATCGACGACAAGCCGACCTACGACCTCTATGCCCGGGGCGACACGTTCGGCGTGTTCCAGGTCGAGGGCGCCGGCATGCGTCGGGCGCTGCTCGACATGAAGCCGGACCGGTTCGAGGACATCATCGCCATCGTGGCGCTCTATCGGCCGGGTCCGATGGACAATATCCCGATGTTCTGCGACCGCAAGCACGGGCGCGAGGATGTGGAATATCCCCACGAGGACCTCTCCAAGGTGCTCGACGAGACCTATGGCATTATCGTCTACCAGGAGCAGGTGATGCAGATCGCCCAGCTCCTCAGCGGCTATTCGCTGGGCGAAGCCGACATGCTGCGCCGCGCCATGGGCAAGAAGATCAAGTCGGAGATGGATGCGCAGCGCGAGCGCTTCCGCGAGGGCGCCATCCGGCACGGGCTCAAGCTGGGCCAGGCCGACACCATCTTTGACCTCTTGGCCAAGTTCGCCAATTACGGCTTCAACAAGAGCCATGCGGCGACCTATGCGCTCGTCTCCTATCAGACGGCCTATCTCAAGGCGCATTACCCGCATGAATTCCTGGCCGCGTCGATGACGCTGGATATGGGCAATACCGACAAGCTGGCGGAATTCCGCAGCGAGGCCAAGCGCAACAAGATCGCGCTGGTGCCGCCCTGCGTCAACGGCTCGCAGGTGGTGTTCTCTGTCAAGGACAAGCAGATCCTCTACGGTCTCTGCGCCGTCAAGGGCGTCGGCCGGCAGGTGGCCGAGCATATCGTCGAGGTGCGTGGCGATACCCCGTTCAAGGATCTGGGCGACTTTGCCCGTCGCGTCGATCCGCGCGTGCTCTCCAAGCGGACGCTCGAAACGCTGGCCAATGCCGGGGCTTTCGACGCCATCGTGCCGCGGCGCGAAGTGGCCTTTGCGGCCATCGAGGCGGTGATGGGCATGGCCCAGTCGCTGACCGCCGAGCGCAATGAGGGGCAGTGGAACATGTTCGACGCTGGGGAACCGGAAACCGTGCGGTTACCGGAAGGCGTGCCGGGCTGGTCGACGACGGAGCGGGCCGATCGCGAGCTATCCGCCTTCGGCTTTCACCTCTCGGCCCATCCGCTCGACGCCTATTCCGACATGTTCGACAAGCTGCGGGTGCAGCGCTGGGCTGATTTCGAGCGCGCCGTCAAGGATGGCGCCTCGGCCGGGCGGCTGGCCGGCACGATCAGCGGCAGGCAGGATCGGCGCACCCGCAAGGGCACGCCGATGATGATCCTGACGCTATCCGACCAGACGGGGAGCTTTGAGGTCATCGCCTTTTCCGAGCAGATCAGCCAGTTCGGGCCGATCCTGTCGCCGGGCAAGTCGGTGATCCTGCAGGTGGGCGCCGACGAGCGCGCCGAGGGCGTGAGTCTCCGGCTGCTCTCGGCCGAGCCGATCGACGGCATCGAGGACAAGATCGACCGGCGCCTGACGGTGTTTGCCGCCAGCGCCTCGCCCCTTGGCTCGATCAACGCCCAGCTCAAAAGGGGCGGCGAGGGCAAGGTGAACTTCGTCGTCATCCGTGACGGCGGGGCACGGGAGTATGAAATCGAACTGCCTGGGGCCTATCGGCTGACGGCCGAAGTCGCCGGCGGCATCAAGGCGCTCGAAGGCGTGACGGATGTACGGTTTCACTGAGAGCGTTGCGCCAGTCCAAAGCCGTCCCGCTGAATAATCCTATGCAGCCGGCGCCGCTTAGGCTTACGCTGCGTGGGACAAATATCGGAGCGGGAGAGCGGTTTTGGACCACAAGCGACTGGGTAACAGCGGCCTCAAGGTCTCGCGCCTCTGCCTTGGCTGCATGACCTATGGGGCGCCCGACCAGGGCAATCATCCCTGGACCCTGCCCGAGGCGGAGAGCCGTCCCTTCATCCGCCAGGCGCTGGATCTCGGCATCACCTTTTTCGACACCGCCAATGTCTATTCGGATGGCAGTTCCGAGGAAATCCTGGGCCGCGCCTTCAAGGATTTCGTGCGTCGCGAGGACATCGTCCTTGCCACCAAGGTCAATGGCGCCACCCGCCGCACCGATGCCAATGCCACCGGCCTGTCCCGTCGCGCCATCCTGCGCGAAATCGACGCCTCGCTCGACCGCCTGCAGACCGACTATGTCGACCTCTACCAGATCCACCGCTGGGACGATGACACGCCCATCGAAGAGACCATGGAGGCGCTGCACGACGTCGTCCGCTCCGGCAGAGCCAGCTATATCGGCGCCTCGTCCATGTCCGCCTGGCAATTCTCCAAGGCCCAGTATGTCGCCCGGCTGAACGGCTGGACGCCCTTTGTCTCCATGCAGAACCAGCTCAGCCTGCTCTACCGCGAGGAGGAGCGCGAAATGCTGCCGCTCTGCGCCGACCAAGGCGTTGGCATCATCCCCTGGAGCCCACAGGGCAGGGGCCTGCTCACCCGCCCCTGGGGCCAGGCCACCGGCCGCTCCGGCACCGACAATGTCATTCCCAAGGTCTATGGCGACACCGCCGAGATGGACCGCGGCATTGTCGATGCCGTTCAGGCCGTCGCCCAGCGCCACGGCGTTGCCATGTCCCAGGTCGCTCTGGCTTGGGTCCTGCAAAACCCGCTGGTCACCGCGCCGATCATCGGCGCCTCCAAGCCGGGGCATCTGGCCGATGCGGTGGCTGCGCTGGACCTCAAGCTCAGCGTGGAAGACATCGCTGAACTGGAAGGGGCCTATCGGCCAAGGGCTGTGGTGATCTAGGGGGCCGGCTTCGAGACCATCGCAGAAACAGGGGTAACGCTTCGCCTTCGCCGAAAGCAGACGTGGCGCGCTCTCCTTTGGCTATGTCGTTTGGGCCGTATTGATTTCGAGATGACGAGCAGACAGGGCTGCAGCCAGGGCGAGGATCGCTGAGGCCAGCATCACCATTAGCAGGCCAGACTGGGCATTCTCTTGCGTCAAGACGGCACCTGCGATCGCTGCCATAATAGAAGCGCCGGCGACGGTGATCGGGCCGGCGAGACCGGCGGCGCTTCCCGTCTGCGTTGCGCGCACCGAAATTGCCGCAGCATTGGCAATAGGCTGCGTAAGGCCGTTCGATACCCCGACGAACAGGCATGGCCCGAACAATGCCATCACATGATCGACGCCGGCAAAGTACAGCAAGATGCCGAACAAGAGCCCACCACAGGCCACAAGCCTGCCTGCGATCAGCAGGGTGGCCTGCGGGAGATTGCCGGCGAGTCGCCCGGCCAGAAAACTGCCGAGCACGAAGCCGCCTGTGATCGAGCCCATGTAGAGACCCAGAACTGCTGGCGATAGATCGAAGGTTGAAGCGGCCAGGGGAGCGCCAGCCAGGAAGGCATAGAAGGCGCCGACCGAGAAGGCCATGCACAGGCAATAGGCCAGGAAGCGTTTGGAGCCGAGCAGTTCGGGATAGGCTTTGTACTGCTCCAGCATCGTCATGGATCGCGACGTGTTCGTCTCGCGCAGGTCGGTCCAACACAATGCCAGGACCGCGATGCCAAAAAGCGCCAGAACGTAGAAGCTGGCCCTCCAGCCAAATACCTGATCAAGCAGCCCGCCTGCCGTGGGGCCGAGCATGGGTGCAATTGCCCACGCCATGGCCAGATAGCCGAACCGGCTCGCGGCCTGTTCTCGATTGGTCGTGTCACGGATCACCGCGAGCGACACCGCGTAGGTTGGCGCGATCACAGCCTGCACCATCCGGCAGGCCAGGAAGGTCCAGGCATCCGGCGCCAGGGCGCAACCGACTGTCGCAACGATAAATATCGCCAGCGCCCAGAGGATTACGGGCCGGCGACCAAAACGGTCCGAGAGCGGGCCCACAACGAGCTGAAGGCATGCTGACACAATGGCATAGGCCGCCAGCGAAAGGCCGATCAGTCCATAATCTACGCCAAATTCGGCGGCCATCTGGGGGAGGGATGGAAGGAAGAAGTTGATCGGCAGGATAGCAAGTGCCGAGAGAAAAACCAACGTGGAGAGGCGAGGAGAAGCTGATGGACCTGGCATGATCAAAGCCAATTGTTGGGGTGGGAAACGGGGCAATAAAAAAGCCCCTTTGGGGGCTGATTTTTTCGCGCATGGGTGCTTTCGCCTGGCAGCTATGCTGCCGTGCCCATGCGCGCGCCTACTACGACCATGCCGTTTTCGATCATCATGCGCCAATTGTTACGGCGCGGCGGAATATCCGTCAACTCGACGTCTGGGCGGCAACGATCAGACTATCGCCGCCATGAGCCGCCCGTCCGCAATCCATCTGTGGACGCCCCGTAAGACGCAAGCGGTTTTTGAAGGATTGCACGTAGTCGGATGCTGCCATCTGTCCGGCCTCTGATGCAGCACCAGAGGCTGCGGGCCCGTATGGGAGTTCGCGGACCGGATCCATATCACCCACGGCGTGCTCTCGGCACAGTGGATTGCCCTGGTTTTCCGACCCCGTCTCGCCGACTGTTGTGCCATACCTTCCTTCGACCGACTACGTCTCCGACGACCTCTGGCCCGCCTTGGCTTACGCCGCAGCTGCGACCGGAGCTTTGTATTCCTCTTGTTTGATGAGCAGCGCCCAGACGATGCGCGCCGTCTTGTTGGCCAGTGCGACCGTGACCAGCATGCGCGGCTTGCGAGCCATCATCTGCTCAAGCCATGAGCCTGCGGGCGCACCTCGCTTGCTCGCTTGCAAGACCACCGCACTGGAGCCAATGATGAGAAGCCGCCGCAAGGTTCGCTCACCCATTTTGGTGATCGAGCCCAGCTTTTGCTTGCCACCGGTTGAGAGCTGACGTGGCGCCAGACCCAACCAGGCGGCGAAGTCTCGACCTTTGCTGAACGTCTCGGCTGGCGGAGCAAGGGCTACAATCGCCGTAGCGGTGATGGGACCCACGCCCGGTATTGTCATCAGTCGCCGGGCGACCACATCCTCGCGGGCTCGCCGTGCGATCTCCTTGTCCAGCTCGCCTATCTTGGCGTTCAGTTGATCGAGCAGATCGAGCATCGTGCGGAACATGGGCTTGGCTGTGTCTGGAAGCGACGAGCCCATCTCGCCATCGAGCATGTCGGCCAACACCGCTATATGTGACGGACCCTTTGGCGCGACCCAGCCATACTCGGTGAGGTGGCCGCGGATCGCATTGATCAACTGGGTGCGCTGCCGCACCAGAAGGTCGCGGGTTCTAAACACCAAAGCTGATGCCTGCTGTTCCTCGCTCTTGATCGCCACGAACCGCATGCTGGGACGCTGCGCTGCCTCGCAGATGGCTTCGGCATCGACCGCGTCGTTCTTGTTCCGCTTTACGAAGGGCTTCACATAGGCTGGCGGGATAAGCTTGACCTTGTGACCCAACAGCGTGAGTTCGCGCGCCCAATGGTGCGCACCGCCGCACGCCTCCAACGCCACTAGGGACTGTGGCTGCCGAGCGAAGAACTCCAGCAACTTCGTGCGGCTGATCTTGCGGCTAAACAGAGCTCGACCGCTTGAATCTGCACCGTGCGCATGGAAAACGTTCTTCGCGATATCCAGACCGATTGTGGTAACTTCCAACATGGGCGCCTCCTCAAGTGGTGTGTTGAACGACTCCACTTTGGCACATCGATGCCGCCGGGGGGCGTCCACCCCATCACCCCAAAGTGACGATCAAACCCCGATCCGCCCCGGCGTCTCCGGCCGTGGCAACTCATCCCGAAATTCTCGGCAGACCAGGTGCTCCTCGCCCAAGCCTGTCGAAAAATCCCTCAGCCGCTCGTCGCCATGGTGCCGGCTGCTGACACATCTCGTCAGCCTGCTGGCGCAGAGCTATATTCAGCAATTGCCCGCAAGCAGGACGCGCGGGTGCCGGAACGAGGCCGAAAGATGAAGCCGTTTAACCAAATCCTGGCCAACAACCTCGTGGCCAATATCACCAATTTCACGGTCTGGTTCGCCATCACGTTCTGGACGTTTCTGGAGACAAGGTCGGTCTTCGCCACCGGCATGATCGCCGGGGTCTATCTGGTGTTCACCGCGGGTTTCGGCTTCTGGTTCGGCTCGATCGTCGATCACAATGCGAAAAAGACCGCCATGCTGGGCTCGAGCGTGGTCTCGGCGCTGTTCTATGGGGCAAGCCTGGTCGTCCTGCTGCTCGAGCCGGAGGGCGCCTTTGCCGATCCCTATGGCCCCTATCTCTGGGGCTTCGTGCTGCTGGTGATGCTGGGGGTGATTGCCGGCAATATCCGCTCCATTGCCCTGACCACCCTGGTGACGATCCTGGTGCCGGAAGGGGAGCGTGACAAGGCCAATGGCCTGGTGGGCATGGTCACGGGCATCGGTTTTCTCACCACTTCGGTGATATCGGGGTTTCTGGTGGCCTATACCGGCATGCTGGGCGTGATCAGCTTGGCTATTGCCGCCACGGCGCTGGTCCTGCTGCACCTTGCCCTGGTGCGTGTGGACGAGGGGCGCGTAGCGCCGAGCGCCGATGACCCGGCCGAGCCCAGGCGCGTCGACATTGCCGGCACGATACGCGTCATCGCCGCCGTGCCGGGGCTGTTTGCGCTGATCTTTTTTGCCTGCTTCAACAATTTCCTCGGTGGCGTCTTCATGGCGCTGCTTGACGCCTATGGTCTCTCGCTGGTCAGCGTCGAGGTTTGGGGCCTGATGTTCGGCGCGCTGTCCACGGCCTTCATCCTGAGCGGGATCATCATCTCCCGCACCGGGCTGGGCAAAAATCCGTTGCGCACGCTGCTGCTGGTCAACCTCATCACCTGGTCGGCTTGCTGCGTGTTCACCATCCAATCCTCGATCTGGCTGCTGGCCGCCGGCTGTTTCATCTGGATGCTGCTGGCGCCCTATGCCGAGGCGGCCGAACATACGACGCTGCAGAAGGTGGTGCCGCTGGAGCGGCAGGGAAGGGTATTCGGCTTTGCCCAATCGGTGGAGCAATCCGCCTCGCCGCTGACGGCCTTCCTGATCGGGCCGCTGACCCAGTTCGTGGTGATCCCGTTCATGACCGACGGGGCCGGGGCGCAATCGATCGGGGACTGGTTCGGCACCGGGCCCGACCGGGGGATCGCGCTGGTCTTCACCCTGGCCGGGGTCGTCGGCGTGCTGGTGACGGTGCTCGCCTTCAATTCGCGCCCCTATCGCGACCTGTCGCGCGCCTATGCGGCGGGCAATGACGATGACGATGCGGATGGCGGCGCTGCGGTCGCGAGTCCCGCCTGAACCGTCAGCGCGCGGTTACCGGCGCCGCGTCGGCGGCACATTATGGGCCTTATCCGGGCCGGGCAGGGCGCCGGGCTCTTGCCCTTTTCGGCCGCTTCGCCTATATCGCGCTTGCGTTCGACCGTGTGTCGGCGCGATTTCACACACGAGGCAGGCGTTTTGGGGAACCGAAATGCCATCCGGTGGCGGGTAACCGCCGCAAGGCCTCGTGGCGGCATCAACCGGTAAACAGGAGCAGCCCCAATGGCACTGCCCGATTTTTCTATGCGTCAATTGCTTGAAGCTGGCGTTCACTTTGGTCACCAGAAGCACCGCTGGAACCCCAAGATGGAACGCTACATTTTCGGCGTTCGCAACGACATCCACATTCTCGACCTGAGCCAGACGGTTCCCGTGCTGAGCCGCGCCCTGCAGCTCGTCAGCGACACCGTCGCCGATGGCGGCCGCGTGCTGTTCGTTGGCACCAAGCGCCAGGCCGCTCCCCTGGTCGCCGAGGCTGCCAAGCAGTCGGCCCAGTATTTCGTCAATTCGCGCTGGCTCGGCGGCACGCTGACCAACTGGCAGACGATTTCCAAGTCGATCGCCCGTCTGCGTGAACTCGAAGCCATGGGCGATGACGAACTCGCGCTGCGCACCAAGAAGGAACGCCTGATGATGAGCCGCGAACAGGAACGCCTCGAGCGCGACCTGGGCGGCATCAAGGACATGGGTAACCTGCCATCGCTGCTGTTCGTGATCGACACGAACAAGGAAGCCAATGCGATCAAGGAAGCCCGTCGCCTGGGCATTCCGGTCATCGCCATTGTCGATACCAATTGCGATCCCGATACCGTCGACTACGCCATTCCCGGCAATGACGACGCCTCGCGCGCCCTTGAGCTCTATACCTCGCTGATCTCGCGTGCGGCGATCGACGGCATCGGCCGTTCGTCCTCGGCGCTGGGTGCCGATGCCGGTGCCCGTGAGCAGGCTCCGGTTGAAGACCTGCCGGTCGAAGCCCCGGCCGCCGAAGAAGCGCCAGTCGCGCAGCCCACCATCAACTAAGTTCGCGTCACGCGGATTTTGTCCTGATTTTGAACGATGCGGCCCCTGCAATGGGGCCGCCAAGAGGTGAACCCATGGAAATCACTGCAGGAATGGTCAAGCAGCTCCGCGACGCAACTGGCGTCGGGATGATGGACTGCAAGAAGGCCCTGGCCGAGACCAATGGCGAGATGGAAGCGGCGATCGACTGGCTGCGCACGCGCGGCCTCGCCAAGGCCGCCAAGAAGGCCGACCGCGTCGCTGCCGAAGGCCTGGTTGGCATTGCCAGCAAGGGCACCACGGCTGCCGTTGTCGAAGTGAACTCGGAAACCGATTTCGTTGCCCGCAACGAGCAGTTCCAGACCATTGTTGGCACCATTGCCACGCTGGCGCTTGAGGCCAAGGGCGATGTCGCCGCGCTGGGCGAAATGGCCTATCCGGGCACAAGCAATACGGTTTCGGTCGAACTGGGCGAAGCCATCGCCAAGATCGGCGAGAACATGAACCTGCGCCGCACCGAGCTGGTCTCGGTCAGCGACGGTGTCGTGGAAAGCTATGTCCATAACGCGGTCAAGACCGGCCTTGGCAAGATCGGCATTCTGGTCGCGCTGGAATCGACCGGTGACAAGGCTGCCCTGTCGGCTCTCGGCAAGCAGCTGGCCATGCACATTGCGGCCACCAACCCGCTGTCGATCGATCCTGAAGACCTCGACCAGACCGTGGTGGCCCGCGAGCGCGCCATCATTCTCGAGCAGGTCAAGGAATCGGGCAAGTCGGCAGAGATCGCCGAAAAGATGGTCGACGGCCGGATGCGCAAGTATTTCGAGGACGTGACCCTTCTGGCCCAGACCTTCGTGATCGATGGCGAGACCAAGGTCCGCGATGCGATCAAGAATGCCGAAAAGACCGTCGGCGCGCCGATCAAGCTGACCCGCTTCGTGCGCTTTGCGCTCGGCGAGGGCATTGAAAAGGTCGAGACCGACTTTGCGGCTGAAGTCGCTGCTACCGCCGGCGTCAAGAAGTAAACTTGCCGCCGATCCCTGCGGGTGGGCCCATGGGCCCGCTCGCTGTTCTCCCGGCTCGCCTTGATTTGGCCCGGGATCGAGCACAAAACCCTGCCTGAGTTTGTTTTGCCCGGTGCGGCGCTTTCTTTTGAAGGCGCTTTTGCCTTAGTGTCTGCCGGGCCGCCGGATTCGGTGCCTCGCGCTGTTTTCCGTAAGGGGTTCGTCGATGGTGCCTGCCTATAAACGCATTTTGCTCAAGGTATCGGGTGAGGTGCTGGCCGGTGACCAGTCGTTCGGCATCGAGCCGGAATTCCTGCAATCGGTCGCCAAGCAGATCGCCGATGCCGCCAAGAACGGCACGCAGATCGCCATCGTCATCGGCGCCGGCAATATCTTTCGCGGCATGGCCGTGGCCGCCAATGGCACGGACCGCGTCACCGCCGACCTGATGGGCATGCTGGGCACGGTGATCAATTCGCTGGCCCTGAGCAATGCCATCAGCCGGCAGGGCGTCAAATCCAAGGTATTTTCCGCGCTCACCATGCCGTCGGTCGCCGACAGCTTCACCGCCCGCGCCGCCAAGGCAGCGCTGGACGAGGGCTTTGTGGTGGTCTGCGCCGGGGGCACCGGCAACCCGTTTTTCACCACCGACACGGCCGCAGCGCTCAAGGCGATCGAGCTCGAATGCGACGTGCTGCTCAAGGGCACCAAGGTGGACGGCGTCTATTCGGCCGACCCCAAGAAGGATCCGACTGCGACCCGCTACGAGACCGTCAGCTATGACGAAGTGATCGGGCAGAACCTCAAGGTCATGGATACTGCCGCATTCGCGCTTGCCCGCGACAATGGCTTGCCGATAATCGTATACGCGCTTGACGACGACGCTGGCCTTGCCGGTGTGCTGGCGGGCACTGCCCGCTCCACCCGCGTGGGCTAGACGCGCCAGACTGGAAGGACGACACAATGGCCTACGACCTCACTGACATCAAAACCCGCATGCAGAAGTCCATCACCTCTCTCAAGGACGAGCTGGCGGGCCTGCGCACGGGACGCGCCAGCGCGAGCCTGCTCGAACCCGTGACCGTGGAGGCCTATGGCTCGCGCACGCCGCTCAACCAGGTGGCGACGGTGACGGTGCCCGAGGCGCGCATGCTCAGCGTCCAGGTCTGGGACCGCAGCCTCGCCAATGCCGTGGAAAAGGCCATTCGCGACAGCGGGCTGGGCCTCAATCCCATGGGCGAGGGGCAGATCATCCGCGTGCCGCTGCCCGAGCTCAATGAAGAGCGCCGCCGCGACCTGACCAAGGTCGCGCACAATTATGCCGAAGCCGCCCGCGTGGCGGTGCGCCATATCCGCCGTGACGGCATGGACGCGCTCAAGAAGGCGGAAAAGGACGGCGACATGGCCCAGGACGATGCGCGCGCGCAGTCCGACCTGGTGCAGAAGGCTACCGATGCCGCCGTGACCGAGATCGACCACGTCGTGGCGGCCAAAGAAGCCGAAATCATGCAGGTTTAAGCCGAACCGGCTGCGCCGGGAGGGCGTAGATGTCGATTGATCCAGCCATCGCCGCCGACCCCGCGCAACGTGCAGCTCTGCGCGTGCCGACGCATCTGGGCGTCATCATGGATGGCAATGGACGCTGGGCCACGGCGCGGGGCAAGCGCCGCACCGAGGGGCATATCGAGGGCGTCAAGGCGCTCCGCAGCATGGTCGAGCTGTGCATCACCTATGGGGTGAAATACCTCACCGTGTTCAGCTTCTCGTCGGAGAACTGGTCACGCCCGCGCGAAGAAGTCGCGTTCATCTTCAACCTGCTGCGCCGCTTTGTTGCGTCCGATCTGCAGCGGTTGATCCGCAACAATGTCAAGGTGCGCATCATCGGCACGCGGGTGGGCCTCGA
Organism: Devosia beringensis; assembly: GCF_014926585.1. Taxonomy (NCBI): domain Bacteria; kingdom Pseudomonadati; phylum Pseudomonadota; class Alphaproteobacteria; order Hyphomicrobiales; family Devosiaceae; genus Devosia; species Devosia beringensis. The sequence goes on from NZ_CP045422.1 coordinate 3,584,741, forward strand.
GCCTTCGCTGGTGCGGCTGATCGATGATGTCGAGGCCAAAACGGCGGACAATACCGGGCTGGTGCTGGTGGTGGCGTTCAACTATGGCGCCAAGGCGGAAATCGTCGACGCCACCCGCTGGATTGCCCGCGAGGTTGCAGCCGGGCGGCTGGCGCCTGACGACATTGATGAGGCCACCGTGGAGGCGGCGCTCTATACGGCAGGCCTGCCTGACCCCGACCTGATCCTGCGCACCAGCGGCGAGCAGCGCATTTCCAATTTCCTGCTCTGGCAGGCGGCCTATGCCGAGTTCGTCTTTGTCGACGAGCACTGGCCCGATTTCAACGAGGCCAGCTTTGTGCGGGTGCTCGAGACCTATGCGCAGCGCGAGCGGCGCTTCGGCGGGACAGGGGCGGCACAATCTTGAGTGAACCCGGCAATCGCGTGCCTGAGCCGTCCGGGGAGCGCCGCCGCCTGTGGTCCGACCTGGGGCCGCGCCTGATGTCGGCCTCGGTGCTGATCGCCCTGACCGCTGCCGCCCTTCTGGTGGGCAGCTATTTCTTTGCTGCCGTGGTGGGGGCGGTGTTTGCCGGCGCCTATCGCGAATGGGAGACCATGGTGTCGCGTGCGCCGTTGACCAGCACCGGCATGGTGCTGATTGGCCTTGTTGCGCTGTCGGGCCTGGTATTCCCGCTCTGGGGCGCCTGGAGCAGTGTTGCGGTGATCGCGATCGCCTGTGTCATCGCGCTGGTCGCCCGCGGCGAGGGCATGTGGTGGCGCGTGCTGGGCCTGAGCCTTTATGGCGCCATCATCATTGCGGCCTTGGCCATGCGGGGCGACAGCTTTGCCGGGGTCTGGGCCGGGGTCTATCTGGGCACCGTGGTGTGGATGACCGATTCGGCCGCTTTCTTTGCCGGCAGGCAGATCGGCGGCGAAAAGCTGGCGCCCGATATTTCGCCGGGCAAGACCTGGTCTGGCGCGCTGGGCGGGCTGGCGCTGGGGACGGGGGCCGGGCTGGTGGTCTGGGTGCTCGTGACGGATTCGCCGTGGTGGATCGGTCTCCTCCTCTCGGCCGTCATCAGCGTGCTGGGACAGCTGGGCGATCTCAGCGAAAGCGCGGTCAAGCGGCATTTCCGCGTCAAGGACAGCGGCGACATCATTCCGGGCCATGGCGGCTTGATGGATCGGCTCGACAGCCTCACATTCGGCGTCTTGCTGGTGCTGCTGATTGGCTGGCTGCATGCAGACTTCGGGTCGGTCGCCCAGGGACTGCTCTACTGGTAGGCTGGCGACAAAGCTGACCGCACAAGGAAGACAATGTTCGAAATTTTCGCCTGGCCCTTCGCGAACCTTTACTGGCTGCTGACCTATGTGGTGCCGTTCCTGGCGGTGCTGACGGTGATCGTCTTCGTGCACGAGATGGGGCACTACCTGGTGGCGCGCTGGAACGGCATTGCCATCCAGACCTTTTCCATCGGCTTTGGCCGCGAAGTGTTCGGCTGGAAGGACAAGGCGGGGACGCGCTGGCGGCTGTCGGCGGTGCCGCTGGGCGGCTATGTGCGCTTTGTCGGCGACATGGATGCGGCCAGCACGCCGGACAACGAAGCCATCGCCAATGCCGATCCCGAGCTGGCACCCAGGCTGTTTGCCAACAAGAACGTCTGGCAGCGCATCGCGGTCGTCGCGGCCGGGCCGGCAGCCAATGTCATCCTGACCTTCGTCATTCTCTACGCCCTGCTGCTGGGCTATGGGCGCTACACCATTCCGCCCGTGGTCGGCGAGGTCATTGCCGGTTCACCGGCCCAAGCGGCCGGCATAGCGCCTGGCGACGTCATCGTTTCGGTAGACGGCTATGTCGTGCGTGGCTTTGAGGATTTCCAGCGCATGGTGGCCACCAGCCCCGAGCGCGACGTGACGGTTGTGCTCGAACGGGGCGGGGCGACCGAGACGCTGGTGGTGCTGCCCGAGGCCACCGAGGTGGAAGACCGCTTCGGCAATATGCAGCGGATCGGCCGAATCGGGGTGAGCAGGGACGTCGAGCAGACCGATGTGACGCTCTATCGGCCCGGTCCGATCGAGGCGATCGGCATGACGACCGAGGAAATCCGCTTCATCGTGCAGCGCACCGGCGCCTTTCTGGGCGACTTCTTTGTCGGCCGCGGCGATGTCGAACAGCTGGGCGGACCAATCAAGGTGGCCAAGGTTTCCGGCGAAGTGGCGACTCTGGGGATTATCGCACTCATAAATTTGACGGCGCTGCTCTCGCTAAATATCGGGATATTCAATCTTTTGCCTGTACCCATGCTCGACGGCGGCCACCTCATGTATTATCTGGTTGAAGCTGTGAGAGGGCGTCCGCTCAGCATGAAAGTTCAGGAGATCGGCTTCCGCATCGGATTTGCCCTTGTCTTGAGTTTGATGGTGTTTACGCTCTTTAATGATACGCTCTTTGCGCATCTCGGGATCCTTCGTTAACCCCAGGTTAACCTTGGTTTGTAAGGTGTTGCAGGAATACAAGAGCACCAAGCTTTTGCTAACCCCGACGAGGCTTACGCCTTGCCGTTGGTTAAAAAGGCGGTAAAACGGTGTAATGGAATTGGCTTGGGGGAGCGCTATGCATGGCGATTCTTTGGGCATGGTCGCAGAAGGCAATATTAATATGATCCACCCCACCAAGTTGATGCGCGGCGCGTTCCTGGCGCTGGCGATACTGGGCTCAGCTTCGCTCGCAGGTCCCGGCATCCCACTTGTTGGTGTTGCGACGGCCCAGGCCCAAGAGCAGCTGGTTGGCTCGGTTCTGTTCGAGGGCAATCGGCGCTTCACCGACAAGCAGTTGCTGGGCATGGTTGATGTGTCGGCCTCCGGCATCTTCACCCAGAGCCGCCTGGCTTCCGACATCGAGAGCATCCGCCAGGCCTATGATGGCGAGGGCTTCCTTTCCGTATCGGTGACGTCGCGGACCGAGGCTCTGCCTGATGGCCGTGTCCGCGTTGTCTTCGTGGTCAACGAAGGCAATCGCGCGGGTATCGCAGCGATCAACTTCACGGGTAACAATTCACTGTCGGCCGGCAACCTCAAGGGTGCCATGCTGACCAAGGAAACCGGCATCCTGAGCTGGCTGCTCAAGGATGACGGCTATGACGAGCGCAAGCTTGCTGTCGATCGCGAGCGCGTCCGCCTGTACTACGCCAATCGCGGTTATCCTGATGCGCAGGTGACCTCGGTCGGCGAGTATGATGCGGCCCGCAATGCCTACTTCGTCAACTTCACCATCAGTGAAGGCCAGAAGTACGAATTCTCCGACGTCGGCATCGAGACCAGCATTGCCGGTCTCAATACCGATGTGCTCAAGGGCACCGTTCAGACCGGCAAGGGTAGCCGCTATTCGGTCGATGATCTGCAGTCGACAATCGAGGACATGTCCTACGAAGCGACGACGCAGGGCTATTCCTTCGCCGACGTCCGGGCCCGCCTGGATCGTGATGTTGCCAACGGTACCTTCAAGGTCACCTATCTGGTCGATGAAGGCCCACGGGTCTATGTCGAGCGGGTCAACATTACCGGCAATACCAAGACACGTGACTTTGTCATCCGTCGTGAACTGGAGTTCGCTGAAGGCGACCCCTTCAATCGTGCACTGGTGGTTCGTGGCCGCAACAATATCGACGAACTGGGCTTCTTCTCCGCCGTTAGCGTGACGACGGCAGCTGGCTCGGCTCCCGACAAGGTTGTGATCAACGTTGCCGTGACCGAAGACTCGACAGGCGAATATGGTGCGACGGCTGGTTACTCGACCTCCGACGGCATCCTGGGCGAACTGTCGCTGACGGAACGGAACTTCCTGGGTCGTGGCCAGTATCTGCGGGCTGCCGTGGGTGCATCGCAGGCCGGTCGCACCTTTGACTTCTCGTTCACCGAGCCCCGCTTCATGGGTCTCAAGGTGTCGGCTGGCGTGGATGCCTATCATCGCATCAGCGAAGAGACGACGACTACGTTCTATGGTTCGCAGGCTACCGGCGGTCAGTTCCGCCTTGGCATCCCGCTGACCTCCGACCTGTCGGCCACGGTGTTTGCCGGCGGTGAGCACAAGGTCATCAAGGACAATGCCGACAATCCGGCATACCGTTCGTCGCTGGTGGTTGACGGTCAGGAATTCAACAAGGCATTTGTTGGCTATACCCTGACCTGGAATGGCGTCGATGACGTTAAGAAGCCAACCGAGGGTCTCTATGCGACCTTCACCCAGCAGTATATCGGCTGGGATCACAACCTGATCAAATCGGAAGCCCGTGCCCGTTATTTCGTGCCCGTGCTGGAAGATGCCGGTCTGGTGGCGAGCCTGAAGGGTCAGGCTGGCGTGATCAACGACATGAGCGGCAATGGCGTGCATGCGGTTGAGGCGTTCAATCCTGGTACCTCGCTGATCCGTGGCTTTGAAGGCCGTGGTCTCGGGCCGCGCCTGAATAGCGGCGAATATCTCGGCGCCACCATGTATGCTGGCATCTCGGCCGAGGTGAGCTTCCCGATCCCGGCCCTGCCGGAAAGCTACGGGCTGAGCGGTGCGCTCTGGGCCGATGCGGCCTGGGTTGACGGTCTGCCGCGTACCGGCACCGGCGCTGCGGCTAACACGGGTGTCAATGGCGCCAGCCAGGACACGCCATGGCGGACGTCGATCGGCGCCTCGCTGATCTGGGATAGCCCGTTTGGCCCGCTGCGTGGTGACGTTGCTCACGTGCTGAGCAAGTCTTCCGCTGATCGTACGCAGGTCTTCCAGCTGTCGCTGCAGACTCTGCTCTAGCCAAAAACGGCGTAAAACAGTTCATTGAGCCGCGGGGCGGTAGCGCCGCGGCTCAATGCTTTTAAGTGACATCATGGTCGATATTCGTTTCCATCGCTTCGCGGGCCCCGCCACAGTGGGCACCATCCTGACCGCGCTTGGGCGCGGCGACCTGCTGGCGGGCCTCACCGATCCCGACTTCGCTATAGCCGGTGTCACCGATCTGGACACGGCCGGACCTGGTGATCTCGTACTGGCGGCTCATGCCAGCTACGCCGAAGCATTGCGGGCAACGGCGGCGGGGCTGGTGATCGTGCTACCGGCGCTGCTGGAGTCCGTGCCGGAAGGCAGCCTGGCGCTGGTCAGCGACAAGCCGCATCACCTGTTTGCAGATTTTCTCGACTACCTCTATCCCGCCAGCACGCGCAGCGTGATGGCTGGCGGGCGAGACGACCTGGGCGAGCCTGTGCTCGAAGAAGGCGTGATCATCGGGGCCAATGTCGTGCTCGGGCAGGGCGTGGAAGTCGGCCGCGGCACCATTATCGGCGCCAATAGCGTGATCGGGGCCGGGGTGACCATCGGCCGGAACACCACGATTGCCGCCAATTGCACCATTGATTGTGCCCATATCGGCAATGACGTGGTGATCCATTCGGGCACCCGCATCGGCACCGAGGGCTTTGGCTGGCTCGATTTCGGCATTTCCAACCGCAAGCTGCCGCAGTTGGGCCGCGTGCTGATCCAGAATAAGGTCGAGATCGGCGCCAATTCGACGGTTGATCGCGGCGCCCTGGGCGACACGATGATCGGCGAAGGCACTAAGATCGACAACCTCGTGCAAATCGGCCACAACTGCCGGATCGGCCGCAATTGCCTGATCGCGGCGATGAGCGGCCTGTCGGGTTCGACGGTGCTCGGTGACGGCGTATTGATGGGCGGCGGGGTTGGCACGTCCGGCCATCTGAGCATCGGCGCCGGTTCGGTGGTGCACGGGCGGGCTGCGGTGACCAAGGACTGGCCGGAAGGCTCCAAACTGGCGGGCGCTCCCGCTCAGGATATCGGCGATTTCTGGCGAGAACTTGCCACCATGCGTAAACTATCCAAAGGGGTAAAGCGGGGATGACCGAGAGCACCGAGCTCAATGCGATGAGCATTGCCGAGATCCTCATCAGCCTGCCGCATCGCTACCCGTTCCTGATGATCGACAAGATCATCCGGATCGACGGCGACACATCGGCGGTCGGGGTGAAGAATGTCACCTTCAACGAGCCCATCTTTCAGGGGCATTTCCCCGGCAATCCGATTTTCCCCGGCGTGCTGATCATCGAGGGCATGGCCCAGACGGCCGGCGCCATTGTGATCAAGCATGATTCCGGCACGGGCAAGAAAAACATCGTGCTGATGCTGGGCGTCGACAAGGCCAAGTTCCGCAAGCCGGCGGGACCGGGCGACGTCATCGAATTCCATATCGCCAAGATTCAGCGCCGGCGCAATGTCGGCCGCTACAAGGCGGAAGCCAAGGTTGACGGCGTTGTCATCGCGGAAGCTGAAATCACCGCGATGATCGTCGAGGCAAGTTCGTGAGCACGGCATCGGTGCATCCGACGTCGATCGTCAGCGCCGGGGCCCAGCTGGGCGCGGGCGTCAAGATCGGCCCGTTCTGCATCGTGGGCGAGCATGTGGTGCTGGGCGACAATGTCGAGTTGGTGTCGCATGCCACGATTGACGGCCACACGACGGTGGGCGCGGGCACGCGCATCTTCCCCTTCGCCTCGATTGGCCTCGAGCCGCAGGACCTCAAATATCACGGCGAGGCGTCGCGCCTCGAAATCGGCACCAATTGCATTATCCGCGAGTCGGTGACGATCAACCCGGGGACCGAGGGCGGCGGCATGCTGACCCGGATCGGCAATGACTGCCTGCTGATGGCCTGCGCGCATGTGGCCCATGATTCGATCATCGGCAACAAGGTGATCATGGCCAATTATGTCGGTATCGCCGGCCACTGCCAGATCGGTGACAATGTCATCTTCGGTGGCAGCAGCGTGGTGCACCAGTTTACCCGCGTCGGGGCGCATGCCTTTGTCGGCGCGCATTCGATGATCGATGGCGACCTCATTCCCTTCGGCATGGCCGTGGGCAATCGGGCGGCGCTGACCGGGCTCAACCTGGTCGGCCTGAAGCGGCGCAAGTTCGATCGTGAGGCGATCCACCGCCTGCGCGCCGCCTATCGGCAGATCTTTTCCAATGAGGGCACGCTGCGCGAGCGGGTCGAGGATGCCGCCGATCTGTTCAAGGATGATGCGCTGGTGCAGGAGGTTGTCGCCTTCATCATGGCCGCGTCCGACCGGCCGATCCTGACCCCGCGCAACGGCCCAGCCGCTGAGTGATGGCCAAGATGGCGGGCCGGCTGACGATCTTTGCCGGCACCGGTGCGCTGGTGCCGCATGTGGTCGAGGCGGCCCTGGCGGCGGGCTACAAGGTGCAGGTGCTGACCCTGGCGCCGCGCGAGGCTATTGCCGGCGTCAAGATGGGCAGCGTCGATCTCGATAATCCGCTGGGCATCATCTGGTCGCTCAAGGTGTTTCGCACCAGCCATATCATCATGGCAGGCGGCATTGACCTGCCCGACAAGGCACGGGCCGGGCTGATCCGCTTTGCCAATGGCAATGCGGCGCCGGGCGAGGGCGTGGCCGAGACGCCGATCGGCGACGCCGCGCTGGCAGCATTGGCCAAGGTGCTCAAGAAGATGGCCGGGGCCGACCTCGTGGGCGTGCACGAGCTGTCGCCCGATCTGCTGGCCGGCGAGGGCGTCCTTGCCGGACCTGGTTTTGACGATGCCCCCGCCGCCGCCTTTGCGCTTGAAACGGCGCGGGCCATCGGGGCGCTCGATATCGGGCAGGCGGCGGTCGTCTCGGGGCGGCGGATCATTGCCGTCGAAGATATCGGTGGCACCGATGCGCTGATCGACCGGGTGGGGGCGCTGCGGGCGCGGGGTTCGACCGGCACCGGGTCGGCGCCGCTGATCCTGGCCAAGGCAAGGCAGCCGCAGCAATCGGGCTTTGTCGATCTGCCTTCGATCGGGCCGCAAACCGTCGAGCGCTGCGCCGCTGCCGGGATTGCGGTAATTGCCGTCGAGGCCGGGCAGAGCCTGGTGCTGCAGCGGGCAGCCCTGGTGGAAGCCGCGGCAAGGCTTGGCATTTCCGTCATCGGCATGAGGCTTGACCATGACTAGCCCGCTCAAGCTCTTCATCCTGGCCGGCGAGCCCTCGGGCGACCGGATTGCGGCAGACCTCGTGGCGCGGCTGCGGCAGCGCGTGACCCTGAGCCTTAGCGGCGTGGGTGGCGACGAGCTGGCCGCCCAAGGCCTGGCCTCGCTCTATCCGATGGGCGATCTGTCGGTCATGGGCATCAGCGATGTGCTCAAGCGCCTGCCGCTGCTGCTGTGGCGGGTGGAGCAGACGGCAAGGGCCATCCGCGCCGGGCGGCCCGATATTGTGGTCCTGGTGGACGCGCAGGATTTTTCCAAGCTGGTCGCCAAGCGCCTCAAGGGGCTGGGCCATGTGGGACCGGTCATTCTCTATGGCGCGCCAACCGTCTGGGCGCGGGCGCCCGAGCGGGCCGCCAAGCTCACGCCGCTGTTTGACGAGGTGTTGGCGGTGCTGCCCTTCGAGCCGGCCGTGATGGCAAAGCTGAACGGGCCGCCGACCTCCTATGTCGGCCATCCGGCACTGGCCGAGGTGCTGGAACGCATGGCGCCGGTCGAGCGCGGCCCCTTGATCCTCTTGCCCGGCAGCCGGGATGGCGAGCTGCGGCGGCATCTGCCGCTGTTCAGAGAAGTCGTCGCCGCGCTGGCAGACCATCCAGCCATCAATGGCGTCGTCATTCCCACCTTGCCGGCTTTGGCCGAGCGCATCGAGGCCACGGTTGCGGACTGGCCGGTAAAGGTCAGCGTGGTGTCGGCGCGGGCCGATCGGCGGGCACTCTATGGCAAGGCCGTAGTGGCCCTGTCGGTGGCGGGCACGGCGACGCTGGAGCTGGCTTTAGCGCGGCTACCCATGGTGGTCAGCTATGTGATGGACAGCCATCAGGCGCGGGTGTTCGACAAGATCGGGCGGCCGGTGGTGTCACTGCCCAATATCATCCTGGGCCGACCCCAGGTCACCGAACTGGTGCAATCGCAGCCCGACGCCAAGGCCATGGTAGCCAGCCTGCTCGACCTGCTCGATAACAAAAAAGCCCGCCAGGACCAGATTGCGGCCTTTGGCGAGCTTGCGCAGTTGATGGAGAGCGGCACGGCAGATGCGCCGCGCCAGGACCCGGCTGACCGGGTCCTGAGCCACTGGACGGGCGTTTAGCGCGCGTCGAGTGCCTTGTAGTCGCGGGCCGGGGCGCCATTGTAGAGCTGGCGCGGGCGACCGATCTTCTTCTGCGGATCGCCGATCATTTCCTTCCACTGGGAAATCCAGCCGACGGTCCGGGCCACCGAGAACAGCACGGTGAACATCGAGGTCGGGAAGCCGATCGCCTCGAGGATGATGCCCGAGTAGAAATCCACGTTCGGATAGAGCTTGCGCTCGATGAAGTAAGGGTCTTCGAGCGCGATCTTTTCGAGCTCCTGGGCCACCTGCAGCGTCGGGTTGTTGTGCACGCCGAGCAGGTCGAGGACCTCCTTGGCGGTCTTCTGCATCACCGTGGCGCGCGGATCGAAGTTCTTGTAGACGCGATGGCCAAAGCCCATGAGCTTGAACGGGTCGCTCTTGTCCTTGGCCCGGGCGATGAACTCGGGAATGCGATCAACGGTGCCGATCTGCTTGAGCATGTTGAGCGCCGCTTCATTGGCGCCGCCATGGGCAGGGCCCCAGAGGCAGGCCACGCCGGCCGCGATGCAGGCGAAGGGATTGGCATCGGACGAGCCGGCCAGACGGACGGTCGAGGTCGAGGCGTTCTGCTCGTGATCGGCATGCAGGGTGAAGATCAGGTCCATCGCCTTGGCAATGGTGGGGTTCACCTGGAAGGGCTCGGCCGGAACCGAGAAGCACATATGCAGGAAGTTCGACGCGTAATCGAGATCGTTGCGCGGATAGACGAAGGGCTGGCCGACCGAATATTTATAGGCCATGGCCGCGATGGTGGGCATCTTGGCGATCATGCGGATCGAGGCGATCTCGCGCTGCTGCGGATCGGTGATGTCGGTGGAGTCATGGTAGAAGGCGGCCATGGCGCCGACAACGCCGGTCATGATGGCCATCGGATGCGCATCGCGGCGGAAGCCGCGATAGAAGTAATGCATCTGCTCGTGCACCATGGTGTGGCGCGTGACCAGCTCGTCGAACTCGGCGAGTTCCTTCTTGCCGGGCAGTTCGCCATAGAGCAGCAGGTAGCAGACTTCGATATAGGAGCTGTTTTCCGACAGCTGGTCGATCGGGTAGCCGCGATAGAGCAATTCGCCCTTGTCGCCATCAATATAGGTGATGGCGCTGTCGCAGGCTGCGGTCGAGGTAAATCCGGGATCGTAAGTGAACAGCCCGGTCTTGGCATAGAGGGTGCGAATGTCGATCACATCCGGGCCAACGGTGCCAGATAGAACGGGAAATTCGTGGGTGATGTCCCCGATGACGAGTTTGGCGACTTTATCGGTCATTTAGCTCTCCTCGAAGGCCCCGGAACCCCGGTTGGAAGGGGATTTCGGCAGGGTCGGGGCCGTGTATGTGGCAGTCACATATATACTCGGACAGGTATCAGCTTTTACCGGCCCGAGGCAACTGATGGGTAAGCAAGGCTTACCCTGCGAATAGCACTAGACAGCGGCGATCTGGTCCTCAAGGCGGGCCATGGATTCATCGCGGCCGATGAGTACCATGACTTCAAAAATGCCGGGCGACACGGTGCGTCCGGTGAGGGCGGCCCGCAGGGGCTGGGCGAGCTTGCCCAGCTTGAGGCCCTTGGCTTCGGCCAGCACGCGCATGGCCGCGTCGATGGCCGGCACCGACCAGTCATTGAGACCGCGCAGCACCTCGGCCATGTCGGCCAGCACGGCACGGGAATCGGCAGTCAGCAGCGCCGACGCCGCCGCATCAATAGCCAGCGGGCGTGACGCATAGATGAACTGGGCCAGATCGATCAGCTCGAGAACGGTCTTGGCACGCGGCTGCAGCTCGGGCAGGGCGCTGAGGACCGTGGCCTTGTTGGCGGAAAGCCCCTCGACATCGATGTGGCGCTGCACTTCGGCAGCGGTCGCCAGCATGACGTCGTAGAGGTAATCCGGCTTGGCCTCGCGGATATAGTGGCCGTTGATGTTCTCGAGCTTGACGAAGTCGAAGCGCGCCGCGCCCTTGTTGAGGGCGTCGAGGCTGAACCACTCGACCATCTGGTCGGTGGAGAAGAATTCGTCGTCGCCATGGCTCCAGCCGAGGCGGGCCAGGTAATTGCGCAGGGCCTCGGGCAGGTAGCCGAGCTGGCGATAGGCCTCGACGCCCAGGGCGCCGTGGCGTTTCGAGAGCTTGGCGCCATCGGGGCCGTGGATCAGCGGGATGTGGGCCATTTCCGGCACCGGCCAGCCCATGGCATTGTAGATGATGATCTGACGGGCGGCATTGGTCAGGTGATCGTCGCCGCGGATGATGTGGGTGACGCCCATGTCATGGTCGTCGACGACCACCGCATGCATATAGGTGGGGGTGCCATCCGAGCGCATGATGATGAAATCGTCGAGGTTTTCGGCCTTGAATACCACCTTGCCCTGGACATGGTCATTGACGACGATGTCGCCGCTGAGCGGCGCCTTGATGCGGATCACCGGATCGACGCCAGCAGGGGCTTCGCTGGGGTCGCGATCGCGCCAATAGCCATTGTAGCGCGGCGGCTTGCCGGCGGCGCGGGCCTCTTCGCGCATCTGGTCGAGCTCAGCGGGCGAGCTGTAGCAGTAATAGGCATGGCCCAGGGCCACCAGCTCGCGGGCGATCTCGGCGTGGCGCGGGGCGCGGGCAAACTGGCTGATCGGCTCGCCATCCCAGTCGAGACCAAGCCATTTGAGGCCATCGATGAGCGCCACCACGGCCGCTTCGGTCGAGCGTTCGCGGTCGGTATCCTCGATGCGCAGCAGCATCTTGCCGCCCTGGTTCTTGGCAAAAGCCCAGCTGAACAGGGCGGTACGGGCACCGCCGATATGCAGGTAACCGGTGGGCGAGGGGGCGAAACGGGTGACGACCTGGGACATGAGACCGGACTGCTTGGAGAGATTGAAAGGGCTGTGTAGCATAGAGGGGCACGAGTGCAAGGGCGGGGGCAGAGCCGGTGCAACAGGGCGAAATTCTGGATCGACACAGCGAGGCGGTCGCAGTCCCGACAGCGCCGTCGCCTGTCGCCGTGCTACCGCCGCTGGCGCGCCGACCGGCGAGCGGACCGGGCCTGCGCCAGACGGTCGCTACTGCCATCGCCACCGATATCGCGGCGCGCCGGCTGTTCGTGCTGCTGCCCTTCGCCATGATTGCCGGTCTGATCGTCTATGCGGGCCTGCCAGCCGAGCCGGAGGCCTGGGCACTGGCGGGCGTAGGGCTTTTGCTGGCGGCAGTGCTGGTCCTGCTGCGGCAATCGGCGCACCTGCCGGTGGCGGGGCTGCTGATGGCCTTCTGGGCCGGGTTTGGCCTGCTGCCGCTGCATGGGCACTGGTTCGGCACGCCCATGCTGGTCTATCCGGCCTATGGGACCTTCGAGGGCCGGGTCGACGAGATCGTGTCGGCAACCGAGAGTGATCGGCGCATCATCGTTTCTGGCCTGACACCGATTGGCGATACGCGGGCCGTGCCGATGGCGCGGGCCCGGCTGGTAGTGCCGCCCCAGCCGGTGCTGGCGCCGGGCGATACGATCCGGGGCCAGGTGCGCTTTGCACCGGTACCGGGGCCGGTGCTGCCGGGCAGCTTTGATGGCCAGTTCCACGCCTTCTTCGCCGGCGTCGGCGCCTATGGCATCGTCACCAGCGATTTTGCCAAGATCGGGGAGGGCTCGGGGCTGGATGGCACCCGCGGCATCGAGCAGTTGCGCATGGCCATTGGTGGCCGGATCGAGGCGCAGCTCGATGGCGCGGCGGCGGCCATTGGCCGGGCCATGGTTGTGGGCGACCAGAGCGCCATCAGCGACGAGACGCGGGAGGTGATGGCGCAGTCCGGACTGGCCCACATCTATTCGATCTCCGGCCTGCACCTCTCCATCGTCGCGGGGGGCGTGTTCTGGCTGCTGCGCTGGCTGCTGGCAGCCATTCCGGCCCTGGCCAATCGCTTGCCGGTCAAGCGGGTCGCCGCCGTGGCAGGGTTATTGGCCGCCGCGGGATACATGTTGCTGGCCGGCGGGGCGGCCAATGTGCCGGCCCTGCGCTCGGCGATCATGCTCGGGCTGATCTTCGGCGCCGTGCTGGCAGGGCGGCGGGCGCTGACCATGCGCAATGTGGCGCTGGCGGCTTTGGCCATCGTGGTCATCGATCCGGCCAGCGTGTTCCGGGCCAGCTTCCAGCTGTCCTTCGCCGCCGTGGTGGCGCTGATCGGCATCTATGAACTGCCGCGGGCTATGCCGGTGGCTGACCGCGCCTGGCCCGCCCGGCTGGGCGGGGCGGTGTGGACCACGGCGGTGACCAGTCTCATCGCCGGTACGGCAACGCTGCTGTTTTCGGCCTATCACTTCCAGCAGACCGCGCCGCTGGGGGTGATCGGCAATGTGCTGGTGCTGCCTCTGGTGAGCCTCGTCATCATGCCGTTCGGCGTGCTTTCCGTGCTGACCATGCCGCTGGGCCTGGAGGCGCCGTTCGTGGCGATCATGGGGTGGGGCATTGACCGGATGGTAGATGGCGCCACCCTTGTCGCCGGTTGGATCGCTGGCCTGACCGGTAACCCTTTGCTGACCCATTGGGCGCTGCTAATCGGGCTCGTGGCGCTGGCTTGGTTCGCTTTTTTCAGCACGCGCTGGCGCCTGCTCGGGCCGGCCTTGGCCGTGCCGCTGGTGCTGCTGTTCGGCTTTGACCAGCGGCCGGACGTGCTGATCGCCGATACGACCCAGGCCGTGGCGGTGCGCGCTGACACGGGCATGGGGCTGGTGACCGGCCGTACCGGCAGCTTTGCCGTCGATGTCTGGAGCGAACACTATCAGGAGGAGATTGCCGAGACTTTTTCCGACATGCGCTGCGACGGCCTGGGCTGTATCGCGCGGAGGCCGGATTTTTCCATCGCCGTGGTCAAGAATGCCGCCGCCTTTGCCGAAGACTGCGGCAGCCATGACCTCGTGATCACGCGGCTAAGGGCGCCGCAGACATGCACCGTCAGTCAGGTGATCGACAGCGATGATCTGGCTGCCGGCGGCGTGCACTGGCTGAAATGGGACGAGACGGCGGCGCGGTTCGATATCCGCACCGCCATTGTAAACCTCAACCGGCCGTGGCGAGTCGCGCTATGGTGACGCCGGCGGCGGGCAGGTCGGCCGAGCCCAGCACATAGCCGGTCTCGTCGCTGGCCGGGGTCAGCGTCGCGGCACTGGCGTTGTAATTCACGTAGATGCGCAGGCCGTCGCGGGTGCGGCAGCGGATGCCGGCGGGCAGCGACAGGGTCGGCAGGTCGGCCTCGGCGATCAGGTAGTCGACGACGCGGTGGACCAGTGCCTTGGAGCCACTGCCGCCCAGGTAAAACAGCTTGCCCTGGTTGACCAGCACCGGCCAGCCGTCGCCATCCTCGATGACGACATTGGCCTTGGTCTCGATGCGCTCGCGCCAGTGATGGATAGCCCCGCTGCCCTTGACCTCGACTTCAATGCTCGGATCAAGCGTCTCGACGCGGATGACCTTGAGGTCGAGCAGATTGCTCGGCAGGTCAGGCGCCAGGCGGGTGGGAATGGAGAAGTTTTCCGTCTTGGAGCCCGAGCGGGGGCCGATCAGGAGGTGGCCGTCAAACTCGGCAATGGCGCTGCGCAGGGCGTCGTTCCAGGCAAACAGCGCCGGGATGGCGACAATGGCATAGCCGGCAAAGCTGGTGGTGCTGGGCGGCAGGATATCGACATCGAGGCCATGGCGGCGGAAGGCGGCGTAGAGCGCCCGGACATGGGCAGCGTGGCTGAAGCCCTGGGCTTGCGCCTGGACTTCCCAGGCCCATTCGCTCTGATAATCAAAGACCAGGGCGACGCGGCCCTTGGTGGCGGGGCCGGTAATGCCGACCGTCTTGAGTTCCTCGGCGACCTGGCTGGCCTCGTGATAAGCGGGCGCGGGCTCGCTGTCCGGTCGCAACAGGCCGGCATGCATCTGCTCCTGGGCAAAGGGGGCCTGGCGCCAGCGGAAATAGGAGACCACCTCGGCGCCATGGGCAAAGGCTTCCCAGGCCCAGAGACGCGCCATGCCGGGCAGGGGATCGGGATTGAACTTGGCCCAGTTCACCGGGCCGGGCTGCTGCTCCATGATCCACCAGCGGCCATGGCCGACACTGCGATAGAGGTCATGGTGGAAGGCGGCATTGTCCGGCTCGCCCTGGCGCATATATTGCCGCTTGACCTCTTCGGGCTCGGTGCTGACGGCCAGGTGGCCCAGCGGATAGCTGTCCCAGCTGGCAATATCGAGCGTTTCGGCCAGGTCGTAATGGTCGAAATCGGTGGTCCGGCTCATGAAATTGTGGATTACCGGCAGGTCGGGGCGCTTGGCCTTGAGGATGTCGAACTGCACCTTGTTGAAGGCGGCGACCTGGTCGGAGGCATAGCGACGGAAGTCGAGATCATGGGCCGGGGCCGGCTCGCAGACCAGGAGGTTGGGCAGCTCGACCTGATCGAAGCGGTTATATTCCATCGACCAGAAGACACTGCCCCAGGCGGCGTTGAGCGCGTCCACCGTACCGTATTTGGCGGCCAGCCAATGCTGGAAACCGGCTTTGGCGGCAGGCGAATAGGAATAGGTAGTGCCGTGGCAGCCATATTCATTGTCGGTCTGCCAGCCGGCGAGCGCCGGGTGATCGCCAATGGCTTCGGCCAAGAGGCGGGTGATGCGGCCGGCCTCCTCGCGATAGCCGAGATGGGAGAAATCGTAATGCCGGCGCGAGCCAAAACCCTTCTGCCGGCCCTGGGCATCGACGGCGAGCATGTCGGGATGCCGGTCGACCATCCAGCGCGGCGGCGTGGCGGTGGGCGTGCCGAAGATCACCTTGAGGCCGTGCTTGCCCAGCACGTCCATGGCGCGGATCAGCCAGTCAAAGTGCAGATCGCCCGGGGTCGGCTCGAAGCGGGACCAGGCGAATTCGCCGATCCGCACATAGGCAATGCCCACTTCGGCCATGCGCGCGGCATCGCTTTCCCAGACGTCTTCGGACCAGTGTTCGGGATAGTAGCAGACGCCCAGGGTCGGGTTGATCATGGCAGCAATCTCAGAGTTGGATGGGGGTTTCGGCCTGGCCGGCCACGTCGATATCGATGGCGAAGAGGCCGCCGGCAACTTTTTCGGCGGCCAGTTGCTCGGCACTCAGATTCTTGGCGGCGGTGGTGATGAAGAGCGTCTTGAGGTCGGGGCCGCCAAAGGCAGGGCAGGTGACCTGGCTGACGGGGACTTCGATGATGCGGTCGATCGAGCCGTCCGGCGCGTGGCGAACGACGCAGGAGCCGCCCCATTTGGCGTTCCACAGATAGCCTTCGCTGTCGACCACGGCGCCATCGGGATAGCCGCGGCCATCCGAGACATCGGCAAACAGGGTCCACTCGCCGATCGGTAGGCCGGTGGCCGGATCGGTGGCCACCTGCATGATCTTCTTGGTCGGCGTGTCGGCCCAGTAGGCAATGGTGCCGTCGGGCGAGAAGCAGGTGGCATTGGGAATGGCAATGCCGGATTTGAGCGTGGTCAGCGTGCCGGCGCGATAGTGGTAGACGGCGCCGATCGCGGCGTCGTCGCCGCTCTTGTCCATGGTGCCAATCCAGAAGGCGCCCGAGGGATGCACGCGGCTGTCATTGGTGCGGGTCGCGCCATTGCTGGCCTCGATGCCGACGATCGGGGCAATGCCGCCGGTGGCCAGTTCAAAGCCCTTGAGACCGGTCTCGGTGGCCAGGACCAGGGTATCGTCATCGACGATGGCGGCCGCGGCGACGATTTCGTTGAACAGCCACTGATTGGTGATCTCGCCGGCGGCGGTCACCGAGAACAGCGTCTCGTTGTTGATATCGAAAAAGAACAGTTCCTGCCGGCCGGGATGCCAGAGTGGGCCTTCGCCCAGGGAACACTGGCTGTCGAGGATGAGCTTGGCGGTCTGGGTCATGCCGGGGCTCCCGCATCATAGGCGGCGACCGCGGCGACGGCGCGTTCGCCGATCTGGGCGGCATC
The DNA here is from genome assembly GCF_014926585.1 of Devosia beringensis. NCBI lineage: Bacteria > Pseudomonadati > Pseudomonadota > Alphaproteobacteria > Hyphomicrobiales > Devosiaceae > Devosia > Devosia beringensis. Next base: position 3,601,822 of record NZ_CP045422.1, read on the forward strand.
CATGCCGGGCTTGTAGAGATAGGAGCCCAGGCCAAAGCCGGTGCAGCCGGCGGCAAAGTAGTCAGTGAAATTGTCGGGGGCGGCGCCACCCACGGCGTAAAGCGGGATTTCGGGCGGCAGCACGGCCTTCATGGCCTTTATGCCCTTGGGGCCAAGCACTTCGGCGGGGAAGAATTTGAGCCCCGTGGCGCCGGCCTTGATGGCGCGGAAGGCATCGGTGGGGGTGAAGACGCCGGGGAAGGACAGCATCTGCAGGCGGATGGTTTCCTCGATCACCTGCTTGTTGGTGTCGGGCGAGACGACGAAGGTGCCGCCGGCTTCCGAAACCGCCCAGACCTGCTTCTTGCTCAGCACGGTGCCGGCGCCGATGGTGGCCGCGTCGCCCAGGGCATTGGAGGCCATGGCAATGCTGATCAGGGCGTCGGGCGAATTGAGCGGCACCTCGATCATGGTGATGCCGGCGTCGATCAGCGCCTGGCAGGCGGGGATGATTTCGCTGGGGGTGATGCCGCGCAGGATGGCGATGAGGTGACGGTGTTCCATAATAGGCTCCTAAGCGGCGTAGCTGCGCGCGGCCTTGAGGCCGGCCAGGACAATAGCGGTCGAATCGTGGGGCACCCCGGTGGCGCCGATCATGGCGAGCACCTGGGCATAGAGGGCGCAGAGGGCGCTGGCGCCGATCAAGGGCACAGCCGCCTGGCCGATCAGATGACGGTTGCCGCCGATCTCGGTGCCGATCAGCAGGCCGGAGAGATAGCCGGCGCACCAATCGGGCTGGCGGTCGGAGAGCAGGGCGCCGGCGCGGACCTGAAACAGGGTGCCGAGCAGCTTGTCGGGGTGGTCGAGCCCGGCCTGGGCGCCCAGGGCAAAGCCCTCGGCCCGGCCCGGGCCGTCGAGGTCGCCGGTCAGGGAATGGCGCAGCACGGAATGGGTGCGGAGCACTTCATAGAGCTCGCCGGTCATGGCGGTGGAGAACCGTTCGATGCGCGAGCCGGCGAGCTCAGCCCATTTGGAATGGGTGCCGGGCATGCAGACCATGCCGGAAAAGCCGGGCTGGGTGGCGGCAAGGCCGAGCAGCTGGGTCTCTTCGCCGCGCATGACATTGTCGGCGCCGGCCTTCTGGCAGACGCCGGGCAGAATGGAAGGGGCCAGGCGCCCGTCGGGCATGTCCGGCCGCACGGCGCTGGCCAGCAGGGCGCGCAGGTCGGTGGGGGCGACCAGATAGGGGGCTTCGAGCCAGCCCTGGCGGGCGCCAGCCATGCCGCAGATCAGCACGTCAAGCGGGCCGCTGCGCGCGCCCTTGACGTCCTCGAGCAGCCCGTTCAGCGCGGCTGGGAACTGGTCGCGGGTCAGTCGACCCATGCCCCTGTCAGAGTGACGCTCCAGCGCCACGCTGCCATCGGCGGCGATGCCCCAGGCACGCAGGTTGGAGGTGCCCCAGTCGACGGCCACCCAGTCTACGATATCGGTCACGAAAAGCTCCCCGTCGGCCAATTTTGGCGCGACCCTAATGGCTGAATGTGGTTTCAGCCAGACCGAATTTCGCTGTCCGGTCCCAGTTGAGCATGCCTGAACCGGTGCCATGCCGTCTCATCGCCGGGTAAGGCCGGATGCGCGTTCCGACAGATTTTGTGCGCTATGATTCCGGCATGGCGCAAAAGTATGATTTTTCTATCGAAAGCCATTCACAGCGCCGCCAGCCATGTTAGAACGATGCAAACCTGCGGCCTTGTTCGCGCCGCCGGCAGCAGCAAGGAAAGTTCAAAATGACGGCAGGTAACGGCGGTTCAGCGCCCACCAAACTGCGCTCGCGCGCCTGGTTCGACAATCCAGAGAACCCGGACATGACGGCGCTCTATCTCGAGCGCTACATGAATTTCGGCGTGTCGCGCGAAGAGCTGCAGTCAGGCAAGCCGATCATCGGTATCGCCCAGACCGGTTCGGACCTCAGCCCCTGCAACCGCCATCATATCGTGCTGGCCGAGCGCGTGCGCGAAGGCATCCGTGAAGCGGGCGGCATTGCCATCGAGTTTCCCGTGCACCCGATCCAGGAAACCGGCAAGCGCCCGACGGCCGGGCTTGACCGGAACCTGGCCTATCTCGGGCTTGTCGAAGTGCTTTATGGCTATCCGCTCGACGGCGTGGTGCTGACCATTGGCTGCGACAAGACCACCCCGGCCATGCTGATGGGCGCGGCGACCGTCAATATTCCGGCCATCGCATTGTCGGTCGGCCCGATGCTGAACGGCTGGCACAAGGGCGAGCGCACCGGTTCGGGCACCATTGTGTGGAAGGCGCGCCAGATGATGGCGGCCGGCGAGATCGACTATGCCCAGTTCATCGAACTGGTGGCGTCCTCGGCGCCCTCGACCGGCTATTGCAACACCATGGGCACGGCCTCGACCATGAACTCGCTGGCCGAGTCGCTGGGCATGCAGCTGCCCGGCTCGGCGGCAATTCCGGCGCCCTATCGCGATCGCCAGGAAATGGCCTATCGCACCGGCAAGCGCATCGTCGACATGGTGCATGAGGACCTCAAGCCCTCCGACATCCTGACCAAGGATAACTTCATCAATACCATCGTGGTCAATTCCGCCATTGGCGGCTCGACCAATGCGCCGATCCATATCCAGGCCATTGCCAAGCATATCGGCGTCGAACTCGAACTGCAGGATTTCCAGACCTATGGCCACAAGGTGCCGCTGCTGGTGAACCTGCAGCCGGCCGGCGAATATCTGGGCGAAGACTATTACCATGCCGGCGGCGTGCCGGCGGTGGTCAACGAGCTGATGAGCCAGGGCCTGATCCGCGAGAACGCGCCCACCGTCAACGGCAAGACCATTGGCGAGAACTGCCGCAATACCACGATCCAGGACGACAAGGTCATCCGCCACTTCGACAACCCGCTCAAGACCGAGGCCGGGTTCCTGGTGCTGCGCGGCAACATGTTCGACAATGCCATCATGAAGACATCAGTGATCTCGACCGAGTTCCGCGATCGCTACCTCAACAATCCGGCCAGCCCGGGCGCGTTCGAGGGCAAGGCGGTGGTGTTTGACGGGCCGGAGGATTATCACCACCGGATCGACGATCCCGCGCTCGAGATCGACGAAAACACGTTGCTGTTCATGCGTGGCGCCGGCCCGATCGGCTATCCCGGTGCAGCAGAAGTGGTCAACATGCGGCCACCGAACTACCTGATCAAGAAGGGCATCACGGCTTTGGCCTGTATCGGCGATGGCCGCCAGTCGGGCACGTCGGGTTCGCCCTCGATCCTCAATGCCTCGCCGGAAGCAGCAGCCGGTGGCAACCTTGCCATCCTGCGCACGGGCGACCGCGTGCGGATCGATCTCAATATCGGCCAGGCCAATATCCTGATCTCGGACGAGGAGATCGCGACGCGCCGGGCAGACCTGGAAACCATGGGTGGCTACAAGTTCCCCAAGAGCCAGACCCCGTGGCAGGAAATCCAGCGCGGCATTGTGGGCCAGCTGGGCGAGGGCGCCATCCTGCGCCCGGCCGAGAAGTATCAGCGGATTGCCCAGACCAACGGCATTCCCCGCGACAACCACTAGCTCGCCGCATTCAGCTCAGAAAGGCCCGCCACCCGGCGGGCCTTTTTTTGTTGAGCGGCTGTCGAAGTCGGCGGCCGATTCTCGTCGTCTCAGGCAGTAGGGTCTGGACCGCAAGCCTGAGCAGGGCGGCGGGGCAACAGGGGAGAACAGGATGCTGCTCAAGGACAAGACGGCCATTGTCTATGGCGGTAGCGGCGCGGTGGGTGGTGCGGTGGCCAGAGCCTATGCGCGCGAGGGCGCCCATGTGGTGCTGGCGGCGCGCCAGCGGCAACCGTTGGAGCGCGTGGCGGATGCCATCAGGGAGCTTGGCGGCAGCGCCGAGGTGACGGTCGTGGACGCGCGTGATCCGGACTCGATCCGCCAGCATCTGGCCGAGGTTTCCGGCCGGGTCGGGCCGGTCAAGATCATGTTCAACGGCATATTCTGGGGTGATGTGCAGGGCAGTCACATGGTGGCAATGGGCTATGATTCCGTCATGACGCCGATCCTGGGGGGCATGACCACCTGGTTCCATACTGGAACCATTCTGGCGCGCCACATGGCCGACAATGGCGGCGGGGTGATCGTGGGGATCACCGCCAATGTGGGGCGGATGACCAGCGCCAATGTCGGTGGCTTCGGGATCGCCTGCGCTGCCGTGGAGAACTTCCTGCGTCAGCTGGGGCAGGAAACCGGTCAGCAAGGCGTCCGCGTGTGCTGGGTTCGCTCGCCGGGATCGCCGGACGCCCCCGGGGTGCGCGACGTCTGGATGCAGCATGCCGAGGCCGTCGGCAAGTCATTCGAGCAACTGGCGCAGGAGTGGGGCAGCGGCGTCCCTCTGGGTCGTGTTACCGCCCTGGCGCAGGTGGCCGACGCGGTGACGCTGCTCTCGAGCGATCTGGCGGCCGGCATGACGGCGACATTCGCCAATGCCACCGGCGGGGCCCTGATCGACTAGGCGACGCCATCCGTCCTGAGGGAGCGCCATAAGCAAGGAGGAACAGATGCAGACTGAACCTATCATCGTCACCCGGCCGGAACAGGCCTTTGCCGCCATGGTATTGCGGCTCAGCCAGCCGGAAATTGCGGCTGTGGCCCCACCGCTGATCGACGACGTCATCGCCTGGGTAAAGGCGCAGGGCGGCCGGACTTCCGGTCCGCCCTTCTTCAACTATGTGAACTTCTACCCCGACGGCACCATGGACATGCAGGCCGGCATGCCGACCACGAGCCTGCTCAAGCCGGCGGGGAGGGTACAGACCGGCTTGCTGCCGGGCGGCCGGTTTGCCTCGTTGACTGCAACCATGCCCTATCATGAACTGCACGCGGCCAATATGGCGCTGCATGAATGGACGGTGGCCAGGGGCCTGCGGCTGGACGGTGTCGAGGCGGGCAATGGCTTTGTCGGCGCCAATCGCCTCGAAATCTACCACAAGGATCCCGGGGAAGACCCCTCCGGCCATCCCGTTACCGAGATTGCCTTCAGGCTGGCGCCCTAGCGTCGATCGCGTGCCAGTTGCCGTTGAGCCGAAGCGCCTGGGCCAGGCGTTCTTCATAGTCGGCGCGCGGAATCTCCACGCCGCCCAGCGAGGCCAGATGATCGGTGAGGAACTGGGTGTCGAGCAGGACGAAGCCGCCAGCGCGGAGGCGGTCGACCAGGTGCGCCATGGCCATCTTGCTGGCATTGGTGCGGCGATGGAACATGGATTCGCCAAAGAAGGCGCCGCCAATGGCCAGGCCATAGAGCCCGCCGACGAGGTCGGCGCCGTCCCAGACCTCCACGGTATGGGCAATGCCGCGGGCGAAGAGTTCGCCATAGACGGCGCGAATGGTGCGGTTGATCCAGGTCGTGTCGCGATCGGCGCCCACCGTGGCGCAGGCCTCAATGACGGCGGGGAAATCACTATCGACCTTGACTACAAAGCCGGACTTGCGGATCGCCTTGCGCAGGCTGGTCGAGAGGCGGAAGCCATCGAGCGGGATGATGCCGCGCTGTTCGGGGCTGACCCAGAACAGGTTTTCGTCTTCGGCATCCTCGGACATCGGGAAAATGCCGGCCTGATAGGCCCTCACGATCAGTTCGGGGGTGATCTCGAGGTCGAAGGGATCCTGCCGTCGGGCCATGGTGTAAACCTTGCATGCTAAAGCAAAGGGGCGCAGAGCGCCCCTTTGGTGGATCAAGACTTGTTCTCAGCCAGGTATTTTTCCAGCCAGTGGATGTCATAGTTGCCCGAGAGAATTTCGGGTTCCTTGATCAGGCGCTGGAACAGCGGCAGCGTGGTCTTGATGCCGTCGATGACGAATTCGTCGATGGCGCGGCGCAGGCGCTGCAGGCACTCGTCGCGGGTGCGGCCATAGACAATCAGCTTGCCGATCAGCGAGTCGTAATAGGGCGGGATCTTGTAGCCCTGGTAGACCGCCGAATCGACGCGGATGCCGACGCCGCCGGCCGGATGGTAGAAGGTGATGGTGCCGGGCGATGGTGCGAAGGTCTGCGGGTCTTCCGCATTGATGCGCACTTCGATGGCGTGGCCGGTAAAGGTCACGTCGCTCTGGGCCATCGAGAGCTTTTCGCCCGAGGCGACGCGGATCTGCTCATAGACGATGTCGATGCCGGTAATGCGCTCGGTGACCGGGTGCTCGACCTGCAGGCGGGTGTTCATCTCAATGAAGTAGAACTTGCCCTCTTCGTAGAGGAATTCCACCGTGCCGGCGCCAGAGTAAGACAGCTTGCGCATGGCCACGGCGCAGATCTCGCCGATGCGGTCACGTTCTTCGGGGGTGATGGTAGGGCCACCGGCCTCTTCCCAGACCTTCTGGTTGCGGCGCTGCAGCGAGCAGTCGCGGACGCCCAGATGCACCGCATTGCCCTGACCGTCGCCCAGTACCTGGACTTCGATATGGCGCGGCTTGCCGAGGTATTTTTCCATATAGACGGCGCCATTGCCGAACGCCGCCTGGGCCTCGGCGCGGGCTGTCGACCAGGCGACCAGCACGTCTTCCTCGGAGGTGGCCAGCTTCATGCCGCGGCCACCGCCACCGGCGGTTGCCTTGATCAGCACGGGATAGCCGATCTCCTTGGCGATCTTGACGGCATCCTTTTCGGTATCGACCGAACCGGCCGAGCCGGGGACGACAGGAATGCCCAGCTCGACGGCGGTCTTCTTGGCCGTGATCTTGTCGCCCATGATGTCGATATGGTGCGAGGAGGGACCGATGAAGGTCACCTTGTGCTCGGTCAGGATCTTGGCGAAGCGGGCATTCTCGGACAAAAAGCCATAGCCGGGATGCACGGCGTCGGCACCGGTGATCTCGATGGCGGCCATGATCGAGGGAATGTTGAGATAGCTATCCTTGGCGGCCGGCGGCCCGATGCAGACGCTCTCGTCGGCGAGCCGCACATGCATGGCATTGGCGTCGGCCGTGGAGTGCACCGCCACGGTCTGGATGCCGAGCTCCTTGCAGGCGCGCAGGATGCGCAGAGCGATTTCGCCGCGATTGGCGATCAGGACCTTCTGGAACATGGGGTTCCCCTTACTCGATGACGACGAGAGGCTCGCCGTATTCCACCGGCTGGGCATCCTGGACCAGGATGCGCGTCACGGTGCCCGAGCGATGTGCGGGGATCTGATTCATGGTCTTCATGGCTTCGATGATCAGCAGGGTCTGGCCCTCGGTGACCTTGGCGCCGACTTCGATGAAGGCAGCCTTGCCCGGCTCGGGCGAGCGATAGGCGGTGCCTACCATGGGAGAGGTCAGCGTGCCGGGATTGGACGCCAGGTCTTCGGCAGCGGCAGGCGCTGCCGCCGGAACCGAGCCAGCCGGCGCGATCGAGGTCGGTGCCGCCTGCTGGGGCGCCGGCATATAATGCTGGGGCGCGGCGTAGGTCACAGCCTCATTGGGATAGGAGCGGGTGACGCGGACCCGGAAGTCCTCCTGCTCGATTTCGATCTCGGCGAGATCTTCCTTGTTGAGCAGCTCGGCGATGGCACGGATCAGATCCTGATCCACTTGCGATGACTTGGTCATTCTTGTCGGTCTCCCGCGCGGTACGCGTTGATCGTTAATTGAGTTTTTCGGCGAGCGCCATGAGCGCCATTCTATACCCGGTGACGCCGAAGCCGCAAATGACACCGAAGGCGACCGCCGACACATAGGAGTGGTGCCGGAAGGCTTCGCGCTGGTGGATATTGCTCAGATGCACCTCGGCAACGGGCAGGCCCACTGCCTTGAGGGCGTCATGGATGGCGACCGAGGTGTGGGAATAGGCGGCCGGATTGATGAGAATCGCATCGGCTGTGGTGCGGGCCTCCTGGATCCAGGTGACCAGCTCGCCTTCGTGATTGGACTGGCGAAAGTCGATTTCCAGGCCCAGCTCGGCGCCGGTCTGCTCGCACAGCGTCTCGACATCCTTGAGCGTATTCGCGCCATAGATGTCCGGCTCGCGGGTCCCGAGCAGGTTGAGGTTCGGGCCGTTGAGGACGAGAACGCGCTTTGCCATGATTTTTGCCTTGTGCACCGGGTCTTCGACGTCAAGCAAGCGCGGTTACACGAATTGCACTGAAAAGGCAAAGCACGGGTGAAATTTCACCCGTCAGCCTTCGCACTGCGTCTGGCCGCAGGCGCGCATATTGGCGATGCGCGTCCGCAGTTCGTTGATGCCGATGGCGCCGGGGATGATCTCGTTGCCGATGATATAGGTGGGGGTGCCGGTGATGTTGAGCGCCTTGGCGATCTCGTAGGAGGTCTGGATGGTCTCGGCGACGGCGGCCGAGCCCATGTCGAGCTCGAGATTGACCTGGCTCAGCCCCAGATCGGCGGCGGCGGCGAGGGCAACGTCCTTGTCGACCTTGCCGCGGCTGCTGAACAGCGCCTCGTGGAAGCTCCAGTAATCGACGTCGGAATCACCCACCAGCACGGCGACGCGGGCGGCATCGATGGATTCGTTGGAGAGGATGGGGAATTCCTTGAAGACCACGCGCAGGTTGGGATCTTCGGCCAGCAACGCGGCCATGTCGGGCAGGGCGGCGCGGCAATAGCCGCAATTGTAGTCGAAGAATTCCACCAGGGTGACGTCGCCATCGGGATTGCCGACCACGATCTGCCGCGGATCGTTGAAGATGGCGTCCTGCATGGACGCGATGGCGGCGGTGGACTGCTCCCGCTCTTCCTCGCGCAGGGTGGAATCAAGCGCCACCGACATGCGCTGCAGGATCTTGGGATCGCTCATCAGGAAGGACTCGATGAGCGGGTTGATGGTTTCGGGCGCGATGGTCGCCACGTCCTGGGCGGGTGCAGTGGCCGGAGCGGCCGCAATGCGCTGGGCGTCATAGGCAGTAATGGCCTCGTCGATCAGGGCCTGCACGGCCACCGTGTCGGTTTGCGCGGCGGGCTTGACCAGGGTGGCATAGCCCAGGGCGCCGGCGAGAATGCCCGCAAGGGCGACGAGAACGACGGTGACGCGTGACATGGAAAAAGTGGACTCCGGTCCTGAGCAAGGCCTGCCTTCTAGCAGAGGCGCCAGCAGATTAGCAGGGGGCAGTAAACACGACGGGCACATCCCCATCAATTGTTGTTGAGAGGCAGGGCGGTACGGGTTAGGCCGGGAGGGCACCCTAGCAAACGCGAGTGACCATGACCGATAGTTCTGCCGATGGCCTGATGCCCTTCCAGGCCATGGAAATCCTCAAGCGCGCCAAGGTTCTCGAAGCGAGCGGACGCAGCATCTGCCATCTGGAGCTGGGCGAGCCCGGCGCGCCGCCGGCCCCGCGGGTCATCGAGGCCGTGCGGCAGGCGCTCCCCAATGCCCAGGGCTACACCAATGCCAAGGGCCTGGACGGGCTGCGGGACGGGCTGGTGGGCTATTACCAGGACCAGCACGGGGTGCGCGTGGATGCCGATGCCATCATCTGCACCATGGGGTCGTCGGCCGGCTTCATCCTGGCCTTTCATGCCGCTTTCCGGCCAGGGGCGCGCATCGCCATTACCCGGCCGGGCTATCCGGCCTATGTCAACACGCTGCTCGGCCTCGGCTTCGGGGTGGTGGAAATCCCGGTCAGCATGGGCAATGACTGGCAGCTGACTGGCGCCGACATTGCCGCCGCCCATGCCCGCGAGCCATTCGAGGGACTGCTGTTTGCCAGCCCGGCCAATCCGACGGGCGCGGCTGTCGATCGGGCGGGCCTGGCCGATATCGTGGCCACCTGCGCGCGGCTGGGCGTGACGCTGATCTCGGACGAAATCTACCATGGTCTGGACTATCGGGGCCCTTCGATCAGCGCGCTGGAGCTGACCAAAGACGCCATCGTCATCAACAGCTTCTCGAAGTATTACTGCATGACCGGCTGGCGCATCGGCTGGATGGTGCTGCCCGAGCATCTGGTGCGGCGGGCGGAAATCCTGCAGCAGAACCTGTTCATCTCGGCGCCGACCCTGAGCCAGATCGCGGCGACTGTGGCGCTGGGCGAGCGCGACTATGCCGAAGAGCAGAAGGCGGGATACGCAACCAGCCGGTTACGGCTCGATGCCGGGCTGCGCGAACTGGGTTTTGACGTCGGCGGCCCGTCGGACGGGGCGTTCTACGCCTATGTCGGGATTTCCAGGTTCTCCAATGATGCCATGGCTTTTTGCAGCCGCATGCTGGAGGAGGCCGGAGTGGCGATGACGCCGGGGGTGGATTTCGACCGGGTAGACGGGGCCGGTTTTGTTCGGCTCTCCTATGCCGGGAGCGCGGCGACCATCGATCTGGCGCTGGAGCGGATGAGCGGATTGTTGCGTTAGCAGAGGGTTAGCGCCCCCGCTTGCATCGGCATGTCGGCCTAAACAATCATTCATTGCCGCCATGATAGGGTGATGACTGCAGGAAGGGGAGGTCCGACCATGCACACACATCCGCCAGATCCTGACATCCTGGCCCATTGCGTTGCCCTCGTCGTGGCCAATAACCAGCCCGATACCGAGGCGCTGATGCGGCTAGCCCACAAGCTGCGCTTCGGCGATATCGCGGCCTGGTCGCCGACGCTGGGGCATGCGCCTTTCTCACACCGACTGGTGTTCTTCCTGGTGCATTTCGACTTCGGCGATGCCGACAGGCTGGCGCTGCTGAAAAACCTGCGCCATTCCGGCTCGGTGAGCCTGTGCTACGCGCCGGTCGTCATGTTCCTGCGCGACGCATCGGAGGAGCAGGTCCGCGCCTGCGTGGAAATGGGGTTTGACGAGGTGATCAACGTGCCCGCCGAAGGCAAGGGCATGGCGACGCGGCTGGCCGGCCAGATCGGGCGCGAGCATCTCTATGTCGAGACGCGCAACTATCTGGGGCCGGATCGGCACCGGCTGGATCACCGCGCTGACAAGCCGGCGCAGCGCCAGGCCGAGGAACCCCATGCCAGGCTGATCATCCGCCGCACGGTGGAGGAGGGCGTCCATATCGTCCGCCGCGAGGGCGTGCCCAAGGGGCATTAGGGACCGGAAACAAAAAAGGCGGCCCGAGGGGCCGCCTTCTGATTGTTTAGCCGAGGCCGAGGCGGCGCTGCCACCAGCCGGCCTTCTTCTTGCCCGCGGGCTCGTCGGTCGGCTCTTCTTCGGCCTTGGGGGCACTGGAGGAGACCACGACGCCTTCGGCGGGCAGATCCTTCTTGACGCGGCGCGGCTTGGGCGCCTCGACGTCAACTTCAGCCTCGGCAGCAGCGGCGGGAGCCGCTACGGCAGGAGCAGGTTCGACTTCAGGGGCGGCTTCGACGACGCTGGCCGCCGGTGCGGCAGCTTCGGCTTCAGCCTTGGGCTTGCGGGCCCGTGGCTTGCGCTTGGGCTTGTCGTCAGCAGCGGCCTCGGCCGGTGCATCCACCTGCACCTGTTCGTCAACTGCCGCAACCGCGACGGCCGCGATCTCGGCAGGCGATGTCACGACGGCGCCGGCTGCCGGCTTGCGGCGGCGGGTGCGCTTGGGCTTGTCGGACGCGGCTTCCTCGGCAGGGGCCTCGGCCAGCTCGTCCTGCACCAGCAGGGCATCGGCGACGGCATCGACCGTTGCGGGGGTCGGGGCGCCTGCCGCTGCGTCGGCGGATGGCTCGTTGCCCTCTTCGCCCTCGCGACGGTTGCGGCGACCACCGCGGCGACCGCGACGGCGACGGCGGCGGGGCTCGCCATCGGCGCCATCGGCCTCGGTCTGCACGCCGTTCTCGTCAGCGTCTTCGGCGTCGCCTTCGACGTCAGCATCGGTGCCAGCCTGGGCATCGTCAGCCGGTGCCTGGGCAGCGCGCTGCTGGGGCGGCCGCTGGCCACCTTCATCACCGCGTTCGGCACCACCGCGACGGCGACGACGACGACGACGCGTGCGGCCTTCGCCATCGGCGGCTTCGCCATTTGGCGCAGCCTTTTCCTCGGCCTCTTCGTCTTCGATCTCGACTTCGTCCTCGATCTCGTCATCGGCATCATCGTCGATGGTGGCGCTGTCGACACGGACATGCTCGACGGCGCGCTGTTCGACATAGGTGGTGACGCGGACTTCACCCTTTTCGATGGCGAACTGGTGCCCGGTCATCTTGCTGTCGGCGGTGATGGTGATCGAGAGCGCGTTGCGAATCTCGAGCGCCGTCAGCGTCTCGCGCTTGAAGTTGAGGATGTAGAGCGCGACCTCGACAGGCACGCGCACATTGATCGACTGGCCATGGCGGCGCAGCACGTGATCCTCGATATTGCGCATGATCATCAGCGCCAGCGACTCGACGGAGCGCACGAGGCCGGTGCCATCGCACATCGGGCACTTGTGGGTGGAGCTTTCAACGACGCCGAAGCGGATGCGCTGGCGGCTCATTTCCATCAGGCCGAAATGGCTGATGCGGCCGACCTGGATGCGGGCGCGATCGTCCTTGAGGCAATCCTTGAGCTTGCGCTCGACGGCCCGGTTGGAGCGGTTTTCCATCATATCGATGAAATCGATGACGATCAGGCCGGCCAGGTCGCGCAGGCGCAGCTGGCGAGCCACTTCATCGGCGGCTTCCAGATTGGTCTGGAGCGCGGTGTCCTCGATATTGTGCTCCTTGGTGGAGCGGCCCGAGTTCACGTCGATCGAGACCAGCGCCTCGGTCGGGTTGATGACGATATAGCCGCCCGAAGGCAGGGTCACCGTGGGTGAGAACATGGAGTCGAGCTGGGCTTCGATGCCATATTTGGAGAACAGCGGCTGATCATCCTTGTAGAGCTGCACGTTCTTGGCGTGGCTCGGCATGATCATGCGCATGAAGTCCTTGGCCTCGGCGAAGGCAGCGTCGCCGGCCACGAAAACCTCGTCGATCTCCTTGTTGTAGAGATCGCGGATGGTCCGCTTGATCAGCGAGCCTTCCTCATAGACCAGGCACGGTGCCTGGCTCTTGAGCGTGAGCGAACGCACGCTCTCCCACAGGCGCATCAGATATTCGAAGTCGCGCTTGACCTCGGCCTTGGTGCGCGAGGCACCGGCCGTGCGCAGGATGACGCCCATGCCCTGGGGCACTTCGAGATCGGAGGTGATCTCCTTGAGGCGCTTGCGGTCGGCTGCGTTGGTAATCTTGCGCGAAATGCCGCCGCCACGGGCGGTATTGGGCATCAGCACGGAATAGCGGCCGGCCAGCGAGAGATAGGTCGTCAGGGCAGCGCCCTTGTTGCCGCGCTCTTCCTTGACCACCTGCACCAGCATGACCTGGCGGCGCTTGATGACTTCCTGGATCTTGTAGTGCTTGCGCGACTGGCTCTGGCGGCGCCGCTCGGGCACTTCCTCGAGCGCATCGGCGCCACCGATCGATTCGACGGGCTCGGAATTGGCCGGGGCCTGTTCGATATGGCTGTCGTCGTCGCTGTCCTGGGGATCAGCGTCGGCCTCGACATCGCTCACGCCTTCGGGCAGCGAGACATGGTCCTCGGCGTCCTCGGCATGCTCTTCTTCTTCGTCGCGCAGCAGCGCTTCGCGATCGGCAACCGGGATCTGGTAATAGTCGGGGTGGATTTCGCTGAAGGCGAGGAAGCCGTGGCGATTGCCGCCATATTCAACGAAAGCGGCCTGCAGGGACGGCTCAACGCGCGTCACCTTGGCGAGGTAGATATTGCCCCGCAACTGCTGGCGCTGGGCGGACTCGAAATCGAATTCCTCGATCCTGTTACCCGCTGTGACGACAATCCGTGTTTCTTCCGGGTGGATGGCATCCACCAGCATTCTCTTGGTAGCCATAATGAACTCCGCGCCTTCGCGCGCCGACAAGAGGGCGCCGGAGAACCGGTATCCTTCTGGTAGCGCAGTGCGAGGCGAATGGTTTGGGGGTGGGTGCGCGCAGAAGCTCTGCCTTGAGCGCGCCGATGTGATTGGTCATGGCCGAAAGTTGCAGCGTGGCAAAGCGGCAATCGTCTTGTTCGATCGCGTCGCGTATTGTCCGCCTGCGGGCCATCTGACCTCTTCCTATTGGGCTGCCTGCATCCGAGGATTGGCGAGCAGCCGTCCGGCCCGAATGGGACCGAAATTCGTAAAAAGCGCAAGAATTGCCGCTTCTAAACCAGAGCAGGGAGGTCTCTTCGATCCCATTTCCGGTCGCTTTCCGTGCCGCCGTAGAGAGCCTGAGGCTGCAAAAACCGGCGTCGGGAAAGCTTGCGCTTCGCCTTAAGCGTGTAGGGATGTCGCGGCCAATTGGCAACAGGAAACTCCAAGGCCCTGCGGTCACGACAAATTTGGCGGGCATTTGCGGCTCCATGTTGGCCCGACCGGCAAATCATCGCATAAGAGCCGGCAGTGCCGCAGAATCGCCCGACCGGGATGCGATGGGCGGCGCCTTGCGATCCAGGGGCCGGCCAGCACGTGTTCAAAGCCATTCACACTTTCCTGTTACCGCTGCTGGTCTGCCTGGCCCTGTTCTCGGCTGGGAGCACGGCGCAGGAAACGGCCGCCGCCGCGGCAGCGATGGCGGGACTGCCCAATGTCATGGGCGTACGAGTGACCGCGACGCCGGACCGCGCGCGGCTGGTCATCGACCTGGCGGACAAGACTGAATTCGCGCTGGTGTCGCTGAGCGGGCCCGACCGACTGGCTATCGATGTGCGCGCCGCCACCTTCACCGTGCCCGAGCCGGTTGTGGAAGTGACCGAGGCGGGCGTGATCTCCCAGTATGAGGTGCAGCAGGCGGGACCGGACCGGGTGCGCACCATCCTGACCCTGTCGGCGCCTGCCCAGGTGCAGCAGGCCTATGTGCTGGCCCCCTTTGAGGACCAGCCAGCACGGCTCATCGTCGATATCATCGCCGCCACGCCCGCGGAATTTGCCGCCAATGTGGCCAAGGATGCCGTGGCGTCGGTCACGCCGGCGCCGGCGGTGGACAGCTCGACCCCGGCCGGCGGTTCCGAACTGCCCATCGCCACGCGACCGCTGGTGGTGATCGATCCGGGACATGGCGGCATTGACAGCGGCGCCGAAGCGCCTGGCGGCATCAAGGAGAAGGACATCGTCCTGGCCTTCGCCCTCAAGCTGCAGCAATTGCTGGTTGATTCCGGGCGTTTCGACGTGGCGCTGACGCGCGAGGATGACACCTATCTGCGGCTCGAAGAGCGGGTGGCGCTGGCCCGGGCCAACAAGGCCGACATCTTCATCTCCATTCACGCCGACAGCTTCCAGCAGCCGGAAATCCGCGGCGCCAGCGTCTATACGCGCGACGAGAACGCCACCGACGTGCTCGACAAGGTGCTGGCGGACAAGGAGAACCGCACCGACGTCATTGCCGGCTTTGCCATGCCGCAAATGGCGCCCGAAGTGGTCGATATCCTGCTCGACCTGATGCGCCGCGAGATGCGGCACCAGTCCTACACGCTGGCGCAGTCGATCGTGCATCAGCTCGAGGCCAGCGTCGAATTGCGGCGCTTCCCGGTGCGGCAGGCCGACTTCTTTGTGCTGCAGGCGCCCGATGTGCCATCGGTGCTGGTCGAGCTGGGCTTTCTGTCCAATACCGACGACATGGCCAATCTGCTGCAGGGCGAGTGGCAGGGGCGCACCGCCGAGGCGCTGGCGCGCGGCATATCGAGCTATTTCGACGGCATGGTGGCGCCGGAGTGATGTGACAAATCGGTCACGAGCGATGCCAAGCGGTCGGAACGGGCTGCGGCATCGGGCTTGTGATCCACTTTGGGCCGCGTCTCTGCTATGATTCTGCCAACGACAGCGATGCGCCGCCGGCAGTATCGCATTGACCATCTGGCATGCCCGATCCGCTCGGACATGTCGCGGAGAGATTGACTAGATGCTGCGCTTGATCGGCTGGTTGTTCGGCCTTGGGATATTTCTGGCCTTTCTCGCTCTGGGCGCGGGCGCCATCTATCTGACCACCGTGTCGGCGGAACTGCCGGACTATACGGTGCTCAAGGATTACCAGCCGCCGGTGACAACGCGCGTGCATGCCGCCGATGGTACGCTGCTGGCCGAGTTTGCGCGCGAAAGGCGGCTGTTCCAGCCGATCGAAACCGTGCCGCCGCTGGTGATCAATGCTTTCCTCTCGGCCGAGGACAAGGACTTCTACAATCACGGCGGCATTGCCATTGATGGCGTGTTCCGCGCGGTGCGCGACAATGTGATGGCCCGGCTCGATGGCAACACCGCCATTCAGGGCGGCGGCTCCTCCATCACCCAGCAGGTGGCCAAGAATTTCCTCCTTACCGCCGACCAGACCTGGGACCGCAAGATCCAGGAAGCGCTGCTGGCGCTGCGGATAGAATCGACGTTTTCCAAGGACCGCATCCTCGAGCTCTATCTCAACGAGATCTTTCTCGGCCTGAACTCCTATGGCGTGGCCGCGGCGGCGCTGAACTATTTCGACAAGGCGCTCTATCAGCTCACCCTGAGCGAGGCGGCCTATATCGCCGCGCTGCCCAAGGGGCCGAACAATTACCATCCCTTCCGGCGCCCCCAGGCCGCCATCGAGCGCCGCAACTGGGTGATCGATCGCATGGTCGAGAATGGCTATGCCACGCTCGAAGAAGGGGCGCTGGCCAAGGACGAGCCGCTCAATGTCAGCCCGCGTGCGGGCGGCAGCCAGCTCTATTCGGCCGAATATTTCACCGAGGAAGTGCGGCGCGACCTGGCCAAGCTCTATGGCGAGGACCAGCTCTATGGCGGCGGCCTGTCGGTGCGCACGACGCTGGAGCCCAAGCTGCAGACCTATGCGCGGCAGGCGCTGATGGATGGGCTAATCGCCTATGACCAGAGCCGGGGCTTCCGCGAGCCGGTGGCCAGCATCGCGCTGGGCGCCGACTGGGGCGCCGATGTCAGCAAGATCATACCCCTGAGCGATGTGCCGGAATGGCAGCTGGCGGTGGTGCTGGAGCTGGGCGACAACTCGGCCCGCATCGGCCTGCGGCCCGACGGCATTGCCGATGGCGGGACCTCGGACGAGCGCCTCGAGGGCACGCTGGCCGGGGCCGATATCAAGTGGGTTTCCAAGCGGGTAGAGAGCTTTCTCAAGGTTGGTGATGTGGTCTATGTCTCGCCGGTGGCCGGCAAGACCGGGTCCTATACGCTGCAGCAGGTGCCCGAAATCGAGGGCGCGCTGGTGGCGATGGATCCGCGCACCGGCCGCGTGCTGGCCATGGTGGGCGGGTTCTCCTATGCGCTGAGCGAGTTCAACCGGGCGACCCAGGCACTGCGCCAGCCCGGCTCGTCGTTCAAGCCCATCGTCTATGCGGCGGCGCTGGACAATGGCTATACGCCGGCCTCGGTGGTGCTCGATGCCCCGGTGGAAATCCGCAATAGCGACGGCTCGATCTGGCGGCCGGAGAACTATGCGCAGGAATTCTACGGGCCACAGACGCTGCGGCGCGGCATCGAGCGCAGCCGCAACGTCATGACCGTCCGGCTGGCGCGCGACATCGGCATGCCGCTGGTGGCCGAATATGCCAAGATGTTCGGCGTCTATGACAGCATGCAGCCGGTGCTGGCCATGGCGCTGGGGGCGGGCGAGACCACCGACATGCGGATGACGGCAGCCTATTCCACCATTGCCAATGGCGGGCGCAAGATCGTGCCGACCCTGATCGACCGGGTGCAGGACCGCTATGGCGTCACCGTCTACAAGCACGACCAGCGCCTGTGCCAGGACTGCCAGGCCGATGAATGGCGCGGGCAGGGTGAACCGCTGATCGTGGACAATCGCGAGCAGGTGCTCGATCCCATGACCGCCTACCAGATCACCTCGATGATGGAAGGCGTGGTGCAGCGCGGCACCGGCACCGCCGCCAAGGTGCTCGGCCGGCCGGTGGCCGGCAAGACCGGCACCACCAATGACTACAAGGATGCCTGGTTTGTCGGCTTCACGCCCGAGCTGGCCGTGGGCGTCTATGTCGGCTACGACCAGCCGCGCTCGATGGGCAGTTCGGTCACCGGTGGCAGCTTTGCCACGCCGATCTTCACCGAGTTCATGGCCAAGGCGCTCGAAGGCAAGCCGGCCACCCCGTTCAACGTGCCAGCTGGCATGAGCACGGCGTGGATCAATCCCAATTCGGGCGTTTCCGCGTTTGATGGCGAAGCGGCGGTGGAGGAATCCTTCAAGCCGGGCACCGGACCCAACCTGATGACCTCGGTGATCGGGCTGGACGCCAATACGCTGGACGCCATCCAGCGCCAGCAGCAGATGCAGCAGCAATATCAGGGCGGCATTACCCAGCCGAGCGGCAATGGCCAATATCTCGATCCCAATCTGGGGCGCGGCGGGCTGTTCTAGATGAGCGGCTTCGTGCTCTATCCAGATCCGCTGCTGCAGCAGGCGGCCGTATCGCGCCCGGTGGACGCTGCCCTCCGTGATGCCGGGATGGCCCTGCGCGAAGCTGCTGCCGGCGTCGAGGCCTATGGCCTGGCTGCGGCCCATATCGGCCGCGTCGAACCGGTGGCGGTGGTCAGCGTGGCGCCGGCGGGCATGGCGCGGGACTATCGCCTGCTGTTCAATCCCGTGGTGCTGGCGACTTCCAGCGAAAAGGCATTCGGCCCCGAGGGCTCGGTGTCCATGCCGGCCATCGAGGTGCCGATCGAGCGGGCCATCTGGGTCGAGATCGGATTTGACGCCGAAGACGGTACGGCGCAGCGGCTTCGGCTCGAGGGTTTTGCCGCCCGCGTGGCCCAGCACGAGATCGAACAGGTCAACGGAATATTCTTCCTCAGCCGGCTCTCCCGGCTCAAGCGGGATACGGCGATCCGCAAGTATCTCAAGAGCCAGCGGGCCGGCTGACCGGCCCGCCGCGTCTCAGCTCGGCAGGTTCTGCGGCACAAACACCAGGAATGGCGTCTGGGGTGCCTCGCCGGGCGGTGCGTAGGGCGGGGCCGGATCGCCGGGGTCGCCGAGCGATACGATATACTGGTGCAAGGACCGCATTTCGCCTTCGGTGAAATAATGCACATTGAACCAAGGCATGGGCGGTCTGGTTTCCAGTTTCTTGAGATAGTCCACCCATTGGTCTTCCGTATGGGCTGCCGCGGTCAGGCGCAGGTTGGCCGCGTAGGTCGTGCCCCAGGGGCCCTGATAGCCCACGGGGGTGCCCTTGAGGGCAGTGGCCGGATCAATGGTGCCCCCGGTCTCCGCGAAACCGACCGAATGGCAATCGTGGCATCCCCCGATACGGGAAATGCGTTCTCCCTCAGCAATAGAAACAACAGTATCCTGGGCCTGTGCATTTGCCGTCAACAGCAGACCAGCTAAAATAATAGTCTTGCGAAACATCCTTTCCTCCGGTGCGTCAGTCACCGTGCTCATAATGACTTGCATCGGATTTGCTGGCAAGGGAGCGGTTGATCCTGCCAGCGTCGTCCGCTACATGGGGCCAGAGCTTGCCGGGTGGCGTTTCGGGCTGGAGCGGAGATCTGCCTCCCGTCTGCAACGCGGCCCCTTTTAGGAATAGACAATGCGTACGGAAATCGAAAAGACCGTCGCCGGAATCGAGCAGGTTTTGACCCTGCTGAGGAGGCATCTTTGACTGGGATACTGCAGAACTCCGCCTCGACGCGCTGACGGCGCAAACTGAATCCCCCGATTTCTGGAATGATCCGGAAAAGGCCCGCACCACCATGCGCGAGCGCGACGAGCTCGACGTGGCGGTCAAATCCGTGCGCGAGCTCGAAGCGGGCATCCGCGACAATGTCGAACTGATCGAGATGGGCGAAGCCGAAGGCGACGCCGAGATCGTCAAGGATGCCGAGGACGCGCTGCTCGAGCTGCGGCAGGTGGCCAAGCGCCGCCAGATCGAGACGCTGCTCTCGGGCGAAGTCGATGCCAACGATGCCTATGTGGAAATCCACTCGGGCGCCGGCGGCACCGAAAGCCAGGATTGGGCCAACATGCTGCTGCGCATGTATACCCGCTGGGCCGAGCGCCGGAAGATGAAGGTCGAAGTGCTCGAAATGCACGACGGCGAAGAGGCCGGTATCAAGTCGGCCACCATCAAGGTGTCCGGCCACAATGCCTATGGCTGGCTCAAGACCGAAAGCGGCGTGCATCGCCTGGTGCGCATCAGCCCCTACGATTCGGCGGCGCGACGGCATACGAGCTTTTCGAGCTGCTGGGTTTACCCTGTCGTGGACGATTCCATCGACATCGAAATCCGCGAAGCCGACCTCAAGGTCGATACCTATCGCGCCTCGGGTGCCGGCGGACAGCACGTCAACACCACCGACTCGGCGATCCGCATCACCCACGTGCCCTCCGGTATTATCGTCGCCTGCCAGCAGGAGCGCAGCCAGCACAAGAACCGGGCCACGGCCATGGCGATGCTGAAGTCGCGGCTCTACGAGGCCGAGCTGCAGAAGCGTGAAGAAGAAGCCAATGCGCAGGCGGCCAGCAAGACCGATATCGGCTGGGGCCACCAGATCCGCTCTTACGTGCTGCAGCCCTATCAGATGGTCAAGGATCTGCGCACGAGCGTCGAAAGCGGCCAGCCGGCTTTGGTGCTGGATGGCGACCTGGACGCGTTCATGGAAGCGGCCCTGGCGCAGCGCGTTGGCGTCGCCACCGATGTGAGCAGCGACTAGGGTGGTATCAGCCGTTTAGCTTCGCTCCCGCAAAGCCTGGCCGGCCTTGACCCAGGTCAAGGCGGTCGCTGGCACTGCATGGCATCTGTGTGGGGGCAAGGGATGACCTTGCCCCCACACAGGAGAGAGCAGTGGCCAATATGATGAAGGCGGCGGTCGTCCGCGAATTCGGCAAGCCCTTGTCAATCGAGATGGTGCCGGTGCCGGTGCCCGGGCCCGGCGAAGTGCTGGTCAAGGTCGTGGCTTGCGGGGTGTGCCATACCGATCTGCACGCGGCCGATGGCGACTGGCCGGTCAAGCCGACCCTTCCATTCATTCCCGGACATGAAGTGGCCGGCACCGTGGTGGCGCTCGGCGATGGCGTCAGCAATGTCAAAATCGGTGATGCGGTCGGCGTGGCGTGGCTGCACGATGCCTGCCAGTCCTGCGAATATTGCGAGACCGGCTGGGAAACGCTGTGCGAGCACCAGCACAATACCGGCTATGGCGTGGATGGCGGCTTTGCCGAATATGTTATCGCCTCGGCGGCCTTTGTCGCCCGCCTGCCGGCCGATGTCGATTTCGCGCAGATCGCACCCATCCTGTGCGCCGGCGTGACGACCTATAAGGGACTGCTGGAGACTGAAGTGCGCGCCGGGGAATGGGTCGCGATTTTCGGTATTGGCGGGCTGGGTCACGTCGCGGTGCAATATGCGGTGGCCATGGGCGTACATGTGGTTGCCATCGACATCGCGCCCGAAAAGCTGGCGCTGGCCACGGCCTCGGGTGCCGAGCTGGCGGTCGATGCGCGGGACGCCGATGCCGTGCAACGCATTCTGGACGCCACGGGCGGTGGCGCGCATGGCGTGCTGGTGACGGCGGTATCACCGCCGGCCTTTTCCCAGGCACTCAAAGTGGTGCGTCGCAAGGGCACGGTGGCCCTGGTGGGACTGCCCCCGGGCGAGTTCCCGACGCCGATTTTCGATGTGGTGCTGAAGCGGCTGACCGTGCGCGGATCGATCGTGGGGACGCGGCGCGATCTTGACGAGGCCATCAGCTTTGCCAACGAGGGCAAGGTGCATGCCGAGATCACCAGGGTGCCGCTCGAGCAGATCAATAAGGTGTTTGCCGATCTCAAGGCTGGCCGGGTCGATGGCCGCATGGTCATCGACTTTACCGACCATTCCGGCGAGGTGGCCTGACCCACAATGGTGGCGGCCAGCGGTCACACAGGGTGATCGCTGGCTGCGTCTTCTAGCTCAGCAGGGCGCGCAGCCGCGTGCCGGCATCGAGGAAAGCCTTGGGGTTGATGGCGCTGTCGCCCTTGCGCACTTCAAAATGCAGATGCGGGCCGGTGGAGCGGCCGGTGGAGCCGACCTTGGCGATGGGCGTGCCGGTATGCACGCGCTGGCCCTCATGGCTGAGAAAACCCGAGAGATGGCCATAGCGGGTGACGAGGCCGTCGTCATGGGTGACCTCGACCATCTGGCCATAGCCTGAACTGGTGCCGACAAAGGTGACCGTACCAGCGCCGGCGCTGAGCACCGTCGTGCCGGTGACGGCGGCAAAGTCGAGCCCGGCGTGAAAGGCACGGCTGCCGGTGAAGGGATCGGTGCGGTTGCCGAAGCCGGAACTGCGGCGGAAATTGCCGCTTATCGGCATGTGCACCGGCGCGCCGTCTATGCTGTCGCGCGCCGCCTTGTAGCGCAGCAGCGCGTCCATGACCGCATTGGCATCGTCGACCATGGGCGCCGTATCGCCGCCCTCAAGGGCCGGCAGCAGCGGCCCGCCGACGCCATCTTCCGCGTCCGGCATTTCCACGGCAATGCCCAGATCGGCCAGTTCCCCGACAATGCTGTCGGTGCGGGCGATGGCGGTGGCGGCGATCGAGGTCATGGCGAACTGAGTTTCGTCCATCATCCGGGTCACGGCGGCGGCGGTATCGCCGATGTCCGGATTGCCGGTGCTGGTAGCGACAGGGGTAGCGGCCGGCGGCGCAACAGGCTCGGCCGGCTGGGACAGGGTGGCGGCCTCGATGCCGAGTTCATCGGCCTTGTCGACGAGCGCCCGCACCAGCTGGTGCTGTTCGAGCAGCACTTCCTGTTGCTGGGAGAGTTCCTGCAGCTGCAGGTTGATGTCGCCGGCCTGGGCATAGCTGCGCGACTGCAGCCGGTCGACCTCGACGCGCAGCTGGGCGATGCGGTCTTCATAGGCCTCGACCACCTGTTCGGTCTGGCCGTTGAGCAGGCGGGCAATGTCGGGCGAGAGCAGGAAGGCGGTACCCAGCAGGCCATTGCCGCCCAGCAGCAGGGTGAACATGGCGTAGAACAGCGCCGGATGAATGCCGTGCCGCGCCGGTTTGCTCGATGGGACACTGCCCTTGTCGGTCCGGCCGAAACTGGCTTGGTTACGCACGCGACTACCCCGTTACCCCACAAATATGGTGAGCCGATTATGACCTTGCGTGGTTAACAAAGCCTATTTTGGCGCGGCTTTACCGAGATGATCGCGCAGCGCCTCCAGCACCTTTTGCGCATGGCCGGCAATGCGCGTGGCCGGGATGATGGCGGCGATGGTGCCATCGGCGGCGATGATGAAGGTCGTGCGGATCAGGCCCAGAAAATCGCGGCCATAGAGCTTTTTGGGCTGCCACAGATCATAGGCATTGATGGCCAGGTGATCGGGGTCGGCGGCCAGGGGCACTTGCAGGCCATGCTTGCGGCGAAATTTTTCGTGCTTGGCCAGGCTGTCGGGGGAGATGCCGACGAGGCTGGCGCCCAGCGCAGCGAATTGCGGCGCGAGGCCGGAGAAATCACGGTTTTCGGTGGTGCAGCCGGCCGTGTCATCGGCCGGATAGAAGAACAGCACGACAGGCCTGCCGCGCTGGGCGCCCAGCACGAAATTTGTGCCATCATCGAGGGGCAGGGCGAAGTCTGGTGCTGCATCGCCGGGCTGTAATTTGGTCATGGATTTCCATATCGGGAACTGGGGGAAAAAGTGGGTGTCAGTGCCCTATTCCAGCCGGTATCATCGGGCATTAGAGCGCATCTGCGCCTGATTCCTTTGGGCGCCGGACGATATCGGCAGAGCTTCGTTCTGGATGCAAGTGAGCGCGTCAATCGGACCACGAGACACCTCGATCACTGCGCCGGTGCCGCGTCAGCGCCATCCCGCGCGCCATTCTGCCAAGATAGCCGTCTGGATGCTGGGCATTCCAGCCCTGCTGGTCGTGCTGCTTTACCTCGTGCTGCTCATTACCCCGATCCGCCTGCCCATGGGCAGTGAGGCGGCGCAGGCCGTTGCCCGCTCGGCACTGCCGCCCAGCAGCGCCCTGACACTGGGACCCATGGCGCTGACGCTGGAGAACGGCGTCTGGCCGGTCATCCAGTTCGCGCCCGTACTGCTGACCGACAGCAAGAGCGGCGCCAAGGTCGCCATCGACGCGCTGGAAGTGGGGTTTTCCCCGGTGCGGGCGCTGTTCGGGCAGCCGGGCGCCACGGTGACCATCGTCAAGCCGCATATCCAGATCGTGCAGGACCTGTTCGGGCCGAGGCTCAGCGATTTTGAGCTGATCGAGGACCCGGGCGGCGGGGCGCCCACCGTGCGGGTGCTGGAGGGCGAGGACGCTTTCCCCGCCGTCGACATCGGCGCCGCCGGTATTGACCTGAGTGCCTCGGCTGCGCCGGTGGCCATGCGTTCGGACAATGATTGGCTGATCTACAATCTGGAAGCCAGCGAACAGAGCATTGCCGACCTTGTCGAGCATGCGGCGCAGGGGCGGTTTTCGCGCCTGCGCATCCGCGGCGGCATCGTCGGCATGAACGACGTGGTCTATGGCCTTTATCGTCGCTTCGACAACATCAACCTCGATATCAGCCCTTCGGCCGATCTGCGGGATACGCATGGCACCTTCACGGCAACGCTGGGCGGTCGCACCATGGCCGGCAGCCTGTCGCGCACGCTTGACGATGAGGGCAATGCGCATATCGAGGCGGATGTGGCCAATATCGACTTCGCCGCCTTCCTGCCCTTTATCGATGATGCCGGCAGCATGGCGGCGCTGCGCGGGGCCGGGGCGCTGTCAATCGACGTCAATTTTGCCGCGACCGACAGCAAGCTCACCGACGGGCGCTTCAAGGTCGATCTGACCGGGCTCGATCTGCGCCTCGAGGATGCCTATTTCCCCATCGCCAGCTCGATCATGGATATCGACTGGACGCCCAGCACCGGCCAGTTCGCGCTGCGTGAAGCGGCACTGCAGATCGGCAAGAGTTCGGCCCGCCTGTCCGGTGTCTTCGCCATGGGGCTGGACCCGGTCTATGGGCCAACGCTGGGCATCGTGCTCAATGCCAAAAAAGTCGTGGTGCATCCCGCAGACATGGCGGCGCCGGCAGTGCCGTTTGATAGCCTCGAGTTTTCCGGCTGGTCGGCGCCGCTTTATGGCGCGCTGGGGATCGACCGGCTGGTGGTGCAAAAGGGCGATGCACGGGTCGAAACGGCCGGACGCGTCGACATGCTGCAGGCGGGGCTGGGGCTTGACCTGACGCTGGCGGGCCAGGGGATTAGTGCCGATGACATGAAGCGGCTGTGGCCCTATCTGATGGCCCCGGAAGCCCGGGACTGGGTGGTGGCCAACCTCACCGAGGGTACGATCACGCAGGCGCGCATGCAGTTCAAATTCCCGGTGGGATCGCTGGCCGATGAGGGGGCCCGCAAGCCGGTGCCGAAGGACGCCATCCAGATCGATCTGGTGGGGACCGGGGTGGCAGTCAAGCCGACCGCGACCATGGCGGCGATTGCCGTGGGCGGGGAGACGCGCTTGCAGATCGACGATACGGCGGTGACCATTTCAGCCGGTGGCGGGCGGTTGGCGACGGCTGCCGGGACCATCGTGGTGAGCAATCCGGCCGTGGTCATCGACAGCACCGATCCGTCCGACCGCATCATGGAAGTCTCCGGCGATATCAGCGGCCCGATTCCGGCTTTGCTCGACCTGGTGCGGACGCAGCAGCCGACGCTGCTGGACGACAATGCGCTGCCCATCGACGTGGCGGCATTGACCGGGGTGGTCGATACCGGGCTGGTAGCCACCATTCACCTGCCCGACGAAGATACCGGCAGGGCGATCCGCTTTGACTATGTGCTCAACGGCACCGTGGCCGATTTCGCCAGCACCAAGCCGATCGAGCAGCGCCGCATCGGCAATGGCCAGCTGGCCTTCAGCGCCTCCCAGGACGGCTATCAACTGGGCGGCACGGCCGAGATCGACGGCATCCCCGCCCAGGTCGAGATTGCCGGCACGCCCACGACCGATCCGGCTTTCCGCCTGTCTTCGACCGTGGATGTGGCCGAACTGGCCAAGATGGGCTTTGATGCTTCGGCGTTTCTGTCGGGCAGCGTGCGCTTCGTGGCCCAGCCCCAGGCCGGTGGCGCGCTCAAGGTGGCGGTGGACCTG
Organism: Devosia beringensis; assembly: GCF_014926585.1. Taxonomy (NCBI): domain Bacteria; kingdom Pseudomonadati; phylum Pseudomonadota; class Alphaproteobacteria; order Hyphomicrobiales; family Devosiaceae; genus Devosia; species Devosia beringensis. Next base: position 3,627,824 of record NZ_CP045422.1, read on the forward strand.
CAGGACGCGGCGCTCAATATCCAGGATCTGGGGATTAGCAAGGCGGCGGGTACGGCCGGCCTGGTCAGCGCCACGCTGCAGCAGGACGGCGAGCTGTCGCAACTGAGCGATATCGACCTGGCCTTCGGCACCGTACGGGCGCAGGGCGCCATCGCCTATCACGCCACCGACGGGCTGGTTTCGGCCAGTTTCAGCCAGCTGGCCCTCAGCGAAGGCGACAGCGCGCAGCTCGATCTCAAGCCGATCGATGGCGGCTATGGCGTGCAGGTGCGCGGGGCGCAGCTCGACCTCAAGCCGATGCTCAAGCGCTTCTTCAGCCTCAATGAGGGCACCGGTGGGGTCAAGACCAGCCAGGCCATGCAGACGCTGGCGCTCGACATCAAGCTGGAGCGGGCGCTGGGCTTTTACGCCACCACCGTGTTCAACCTCGATCTGGCCCTGGGCTTGGGCGGCGGCGAAGTGCGCGAGGCCAGCATTGCCGGGCAGTTCAGCGACGGCAATGGGTTGTCGGTGACGAGCAATCCGGCGCCGGATGGCCGTACCATGTCGGTGGCCTTCAACGATGCTGGCACCATCCTGCGTTTTCTCGGGGTCTATTCACAGCTGGCCGGCGGCTCGGGCAATCTGGTGTTGACCACCGACCGGGAGCGCGATGTCGAAACCGGGCAGCTGGTGATGCGCGACTTTGCCATTGTCGACGAGTCCAATGTCGCCCAGGTGCTCGGCAATCATTCGGATTCGCGCTCCGCAATTGCCCAGCAGAACCGGCTCGATTTCGACGTGGCCGAGGTCGATTTCCTGCGCCGTTCCGACCGGGTCGAGGTCAACAATGCGCTGGTCACCGGCGCCACGGTCGGCGGCACGATGCGGGGCTTCATCTATACCACCAGCCGGCAATATGACCTGACGGGCACCTATGTGCCGCTGTTCGGCATCAACAGCGTGTTCCAGAAGATACCGCTGCTCGGGCCGCTGCTGGGCGGACGGGACGGCGAGGGTCTGGTGGGCGTGACCTTTGCCGTGCAGGGCTCGCTGGACAGGCCGGAATTCAAGATCAATCCGCTCTCGGCGCTAGTGCCCGGGGTGTTCCGCGAACTCTTCGAGTTCCGCGCCAAGGAACTGCCGCAGGCGCAATGAAAAAGGGCGCCGGTTGCCCCGGCGCCCTTGATATTCATAGGTCGGTGGCTGTTCAGACCGGCTTGAGCAGCGCGTGGCGCTTCTTGCCGACCGAGAGCTTGATGACGCCTTCGGGCAGCAGGGCATTGTCGCCAATGGCCAGCTTGTCGTCGTCGATCACGGCATCATTGACCCGCACGGCCCCCGACTGGATGTGCCGGCGTGCCTCGCCATTGGAACCGGCGAGACCCGCCGTGACCAGGGCCGCCAGGATGCCGATGCCATTGGCCAGTTCGGCATGGGTCACCGTGGCCGTGGGCAGCGACAGATCGATGGCGCCGGTCTCGAAAGTGGCGCGCGCGGTTTCGGCGGCTTCCTGGGCTGCCTCTATACCGCGGATCATGCCGGTCACTTCTGTCGCCAGGCGCTTCTTGGCCTCGTTGATGTCGCCCGCCACGATGCGAGCGATCTCTTCGAGCGGCAGCGTCGTGTAGAGCTTGAGGAAGCGCTCGACATCGGCGTCCTCGGTATTGCGCCAGTACTGCCAGAAGTCATAGGCCGAGAGCAGGTCGGCATTGAGCCAGATGGCGCCATTGAGCGACTTGCCCATCTTGGCGCCCGAGGACGTGGTCAGCAGCGGGCTGGTCAGGGCATAGAGCTGGGGCGTGCCGAGGCGATGACCCAGGTCGATGCCATTGACGATATTGCCCCACTGGTCCGAGCCGCCCATCTGCAGCCGCACGCCATAGCGGCGGTTGAGCTCGACGAAGTCATAGGCCTGCAGGATCATGTAATTGAATTCGAGAAAGCTCAGCGACTGTTCACGATCGAGCCGTTGCTTGACCGAGTCGAAGCTGAGCATGCGGTTGATCGAGAAGTGCTGGCCAACATCGCGCAGGAATTCGAGGTAGTTGAGCGGCATCAGCCACTCGGCATTGTTGAGCATCAGCGCGTCTTTGGGGCCACTGCCAAAGCTGAGGTAGTTGGAGAATACCTGCTTGATGCCGTCGATATTGGCCTGGATGGTGTCGGTCGTCATCAGTTTGCGGGCTTCGTCCTTGAAGGACGGGTCGCCCACCATGCCGGTGCCGCCGCCCATCAGGGCCACGGCGCGGTGGCCGGTCTTTTCCAGCCAGTGCAGCATCATGATCTGGATCAGGCTGCCGACATGGAGCGATGAAGCCGTGGGGTCAAAGCCGATATAGGCGGTGACGGTCTCGGTGGCGAAGAGGTTGTCCAGGCCCGTGTCATCGGAGGTCTGGTGGATGAAGCCGCGCTCGGCGAGCGTGCGGAGAAAGTCAGATTTGAACTGGGTCATGGGATGCGATCCGGGTAACGCTTGTGGTCTGGGGAGCGCCGCTCAGCGGCAGCTCCCCGGGGTTCGGATGATCGCAATAGTGCGCTCGAAGTTCAGCGCCCGCCGCCGTCGGCGATCTCCTGACGGCGACGGTCGAGATATTCGGCGCAGGCCGTGGTCAGTTCGTCGATCTTGCCCTCGAAGAAGTGGTTGGCGCCCTCGACGATCTGCTGCTCGATGGTGATGCCCTTTTGCGTCTTGAGCTTGTCGACCAGCTTCTGCACCGAGGCGGGCGGGGCCACGCGGTCCTTGTCGCCATGGATGATCAGGCCCGAGGACGGGCAGGGGGCCAGGAACGAGAAGTCATAGAGGTTTTCCGGCGGGGCGACGGAAATGAAGCCTTCCACCTCGGGGCGGCGCATCAGCAGCTGCATGCCGATCCAGGCGCCAAAGGAGAAGCCGGCAATCCAGCAGCCACGCGATTCGCGGTTGATGGTCTGCAGCCAGTCCAGCGCCGAAGCCGCATCGGAGAGTTCGCCGATGCCATGATCGAACATGCCCTGCGAACGACCCACACCACGCGAGTTGAACCGCAGCACGGCAAAACCGCGCTCCACAAACATGTAGAACAGGTTGTAGATGATCTGGTTGTTCATCGTCCCGCCGAACTGCGGGTGGGGATGAAGCAGGATGGCGATCGGAGCATTGGGCTCCCTGCCGGGCTGATAGCGGCCTTCCAGACGACCCTCAGGTCCGTTGAAAATCACTTCTGGCATGGTCTTACTTCTTCCGGCCGTTGTGGCTCTGTTCGTGTGCGTCTGCGATGTCCGGGTAGCGGCCAGCGGCTTGACTATGCCAGCCCGGCTCCCTAAAACATGGGTCGCAAAATCTAGTTTAGAATTGTTCGAAACTCGGGTTTTTGGCCTAGTACGGCCTGCAAGTGCGCCCCTTGTAATGAAGTTGGGCGGCAAATTTCAAGAAGTGTTTGAAAGCAGGGGTGCCAAGCGCCCTGGCACAGGCATGGAAGGTATGACCGGCGCGCAGGCGCCCAACGGGAATCCGATGACCAGACCGGCGATCTATCTTGATCATAATGCCGCGTCCCCGCTTCTTCCCGAAGCGCGGTCGGCGCTGCTGGCTGCGCTGGATCTGGTGGGCAATCCCTCATCGGTACATGGCCATGGCCGTGCCCTGCGCAATCTGATCGACACCGCCCGCGGGCAGGTTGCCGCACTGGCGGGGGCCGAGCGCAAGCAGGTCGTCTTTACGGGGTCAGCCACCGAAGCGATCACGCAGGCCATTGTCGGCGGCGCCAGGAGCTTTGCCGCCAGCGCCATTGTCATCAGTGCCGGCGAGCATGCTGCCGTCGGCAAGGCGGCCGAGGCGACCGGCTTACCGGTGATCACGATTAGCCTGCTGCCCGATGGCTGCATTGATCTGGATCAACTGGCTGACGTGTTGGCCGATGCCGAGGGCAACCTCCTGGTGGCGCTGCACTGGGTCAACAACGAGACCGGCGTGGTCCAGCCGATGGCGCGCATCAATGCGCTGGTGGGCCCGACGCGTCACACACTGTTTATCGATGCCGTGCAGGCGCTGGGCAAGCTACCCCTCGATTTTGCCGCCTCCGCACCCGATATGATGGCCATCAGTGGCCACAAGATCGGCGCGCCGGCCGGCATTGGCGCACTGCTGGTCAAGGCACATGCCGACTTGGTCCGGCTCATTCCCGGTGGCGGGCAGGAGCAGGGTCGGCGCGGCGGTACCGAAGCGGCAGCCCTGATTGCCGGCTTTGGTGCGGCAGCGGCGGCTTTTGCCGGGCACTATGAATCGGCCGATGTGGCCGCGCTGACGGCCCGGCTCGAGGCGGCTCTGCCCGGCGAGGCCGTGATATTCGGCGGGGCGCGGCTGGGCAATGTGATCAACTTTGCCGTGCCGGGCGTAAAAAGCGCGACGGCGATGATGGCACTGGACCTGATGGGCCTGTCGGTCTCGTCGGGCTCGGCCTGCTCGTCGGGCAAGGTTGGCCCCAGCCATGTGCTGGCGGCGATGGGCGTGGCGCCGGAACTGGCCGAGTGCGCCCTGCGCGTCAGCCTGGGCTGGACTTCCACGGCGGCGGACGTTGACGCGTTCGTTGCCGGTTACCAATCGATCCTGGAGCGCCAGCGGGCGCGGCAGGGGCAGGCGGCCTAGGCCGCAAGAGTTTTAGACGGTTCGCGGCGACCTTGAATCGCCGAGGAGCAATTAGGAGAAGCCGACATGGCGGACTACGACCATATCCCGACGCTCAAGGAAAACATTGATCGCGCTACCGTGGATTCGGTGCTGTCGCTTGACGTGGACAAGTACAAATACGGCTTCGAAACCGATATCGAATCCGACATGGCCCCCAAGGGCCTGAGCGAGGACACGGTCCGCTTCATCTCCGCCAAGAAGAACGAGCCCGCCTGGATGCTGGAATGGCGCCTCGAGGCCTATAAGCGCTTCCTGACCCTGACCGAGCCCACCTGGGCCAAAGTGCACTATCCGCAGATCGACCTGCAGGACATGTATTATTACGCCGCGCCCAAATCGACGCCGGCGCCGACCAGCCTCGACGAGGTCGATCCGGCTTTGCTCGAAATGTATGAAAAGCTGGGCATCCCGCTCAAGGAGCGCGAGATCCTGGCCGGCGTCGAGCGCCCCAATGTGGCGGTCGATGCGGTGATGGATTCCGTTTCGGTGGTGACCACGTTCCGCGAAGAGCTGAGCAAGGTGGGCATCATCTTCTGCTCGATCTCGGAAGCCATCCGCGAATATCCCGAGCTGATCCAGAAGTACCTGGCCTCGGTGGTGCCGGTTTCGGACAATTACTACGCCACGCTCAACAGCGCCGTCTTCACCGATGGCTCGTTTGTCTACATTCCCAAGGGCGTGCGCTGCCCGATGGAGCTGAGCACCTATTTCCGCATCAACGAGAAGAAGACCGGCCAGTTTGAGCGCACGCTGATCATTGCCGAGGCCGACAGCTATGTCAGCTATCTCGAGGGCTGCACTGCGCCGATGCGCGCCGAAAGCCAGCTGCATGCGGCCGTGGTCGAACTGGTGGCGATGGACAATGCCGAGATCAAGTATTCCACCGTCCAGAACTGGTACCCGGGCGACAAGGAAGGCAAGGGCGGCATCTACAATTTCGTCACCAAGCGGGGCGACTGCCGTGGCGCCAATTCCAAGATCTCATGGACCCAGGTGGAAACCGGTTCGGCCATTACCTGGAAATATCCGAGCTGCATCCTGCGCGGCGACGGTTCGCGCGGCGAGTTCTACTCGATCGCCATCTCGAACGGCTACCAGCAGGTCGATAGCGGCACCAAGATGATCCATCTGGGCAAGAACACGTCCAGCCGCATCATTTCCAAGGGAATTGCGGCCGGCTTTTCCGACAATACCTATCGCGGCCAGGTATCGGCTCACGCCAAGGCCAAGAATGCGCGCAATTTCACGCAGTGCGACAGCCTTCTCATCGGCGACCGCTGCGGCGCCCATACGGTGCCCTATATCGAGAGCCGCAATAGTACCGCGGTGTTCGAGCATGAGGCGACCACGTCCAAGATCTCGGACGACCAGATGTTTTACTGCCAGCAGCGCGGCCTCAATGAGGAGGAAGCGGTGGCGCTGATCGTCAACGGTTTCGTCCGCGATGTGCTGCAGCACCTGCCGATGGAATTCATGGTCGAGACGCAGAAGCTGATCGCGATCAGCCTTGAAGGCAGCGTGGGATGAGTGAATCCAGCATCCAGACCGTGGTCAGGGTGGCCGAGCTGTCGCTCAAGCGCCGCGACATGGCACCCGGCATTGGCTCGGATTTCACCAACATTTCCAAGCCCATGGGACTGACCCAACTGGGAGCCAGCTATTTTGCGGTCAAGCCTGGCGAGTCGGCGTTTCCGCTGCATGTCCACTACCAGGAAGATGAGATCATCATCATCCTGTCGGGCACGGGTACCTACCGCTTTGGTGGCGAGAGCCACGCCGTCAAGGCAGGGGATACGCTGTCGGCTCCGGCCGGTCGGACCGAACTGGCGCACCAATTGACCAATTCGGGGACCGAGACGCTGACCTATATCTGCGTTTCGAGCCTGCCCGAGATCAATGTGGTGGAACTCCCCGAACTGGGTGTTGTGCGCATCCACAGCCGAAAACCGGGCGGCCCGGCGTCGATGGAGCTCAAAATGCCCGTCGCCGCAGACAAATAATTCGGGCTCAGGCCCAGACGTAATTGGGGGCTTTGCCCCACAAAATGACGGCGATGATGCCGGGAAGAGCTGACATGACCACCCCAATCCTTGAAATCCGCAACCTGCATGCCCGAATCGAAGATCGCGACATCCTCAAGGGCGTGAACCTGATCATTCCGCCCGGCGAAGTGCATGCCGTGATGGGCCGCAATGGCTCGGGCAAGTCGACGCTGAGCTATGTGCTGGCTGGCAAGGAAGACTACGAGATCACCGAGGGCGAAGTGCTGCTCGACGGGCAGAACCTGCTCGAGATGGATCCGTCCGAGCGCGCCTCGGCCGGCCTGTTCCTGGCCTTCCAGTACCCGATCGAAATCCCCGGCGTCGCCACCATGACCTTCCTCAAGGCGGCGATGAATGCCCAGCGCAAGGCGCGCGGCGAGGCCGAGATGACCACGCCGGACTTCATGCGCGCGGTCAAGACCGCCGGTACCGAGCTCAACGTGGATACCGACATGCTCAAGCGCCCGCTCAATGTCGGCTTCTCCGGCGGCGAGAAGAAGCGCGCCGAAGTGCTGCAGATGGCGCTGCTGCAGCCCAAGATGTGCATCCTCGACGAGACCGATTCCGGCCTCGATATCGATGCGCTGCAGGTGGTGTCCAAGGGCGTCAACGGCTTGCGGGCGGCCAATCGCTCCATGCTGGTGATCACGCATTACCAGCGCCTGCTCAACCATATCGTGCCCGATGTGGTGCATGTGTTCAGCGATGGCCGGATCGTGGAAAGCGGCGACAAGGACCTGGCGCTGCAGCTCGAAGCCAAGGGCTATGCCGACTTCGACGGCGCGGCGGCCTGATCATGGCACAGTCAATGCCCATCCGGCTCGGCGCGGCCGAAGCCACCCTGATTGCCCAGCTCACCAGCGTCGGTGCCACCGCTGAAGCCGAACGGCTCAGCATTGCCGGCCTGCCGACGCGTCGCGTCGAGAGCTACCACTATACCGACCTCAAGAGCCTGCTGAAGGCCGTGCCGCCGCTCGGCGTGGCGGCCAATGCCGCCAGTGCCCCGGCTCTGCGCGTCGCCGGCGCCTATCAGCTGATGATCGCCAATGGCGTCATCCAGTCCTCGACCACGGCACCGGCCGGCGTCATCGTCGGCAAGGCCGAGGGCGGGGCACTGAGCACGCGCGACGACGTGCTGGTGCACCTCAATGGCGCGCTGGCCAAGGAAAGCCTCAGTCTGACGCTCGAAAGCAGCGTTGATCCGGTGATCCAGATCGACCGCCGCATCGAGGGCGAGGCGGCCCATGTTGCCGATTCGCTCAAGATCTTCGTGGCCGACAATGCTTCGGCCGTGATCCTCGAGACCTTTTCGGGCTCCGACGCCGCCCATGTCGGCAATCACGCCACCTATCTCGCCGTCGGCAAGAATGCGGTGGTGACCCATATCACCGTCGATCTGTCCGCCCGGGCGGTGAGCCACTTTGCCACCAATGAATATCAGCTGGCTGATGGCGCCAAGCTGCGCACGGTCACAATCCATGCCGGCGCGGCCCTGTCGCGCAGCCAGGTCTTTGCCCGCTTTGTCGGGCCGGGCGCGCATGGCGACTTTACCGGGCTCAACCTGGTGGCCGATGGCCAGCACAATGACATCACCATCGATATCCGCCACGGCGTGGCCCACACCACCAGCCAGGAAATGTACAAGCAGATCGCCCGTGGGCGATCCAAGGCGGTGTTCCAAGGCAAGATCGTGGTGGAGCGCGACGCCCAGAAGGTCGATGCCAAGATGATGATGCAGGGGTTGATGCTCTCGGACGAAGCCGAGATCCTCAGCAAGCCCGAGCTCGAAATCTATGCCGACGACGTCGTCTGCGGCCATGGCTCGACCTGCGGCGAACTCGACGCCGATTCCATGTTCTATCTGATGAGTCGGGGCATCACCAAAGCCGAGGCCGAGACCATGCTGGTGCGCGGCTTCATCGCCGAAGTGCTCGACCCGATCGAAGATGCCGCCCTCAACGAGGCCCTCAACGGCGTCGTCGACGGCTGGCTGCTGGAGGCCTGATGGCATTCAACCTCGACTCCGTCCGGGCCGATTTCCCGATCCTGGGCGAGCAGATCCACGGCAAAAGGCTGGTCTATCTGGACAGCGGTGCCTCGGCGCAGAAGCCGGTGCAGGTGCTCGAGCGGATGGACCATGCCTTCCGGCACGAATATGCCAATGTCCACCGGGGGCTGCATACCTTGGCCAATCGGGCGACGGAGGCCTATGAGGGCGGCCGCGAGGCCACCCGCGCCTTCCTCAATGCCGGCCGGGTGGAAGAGATCATCTTTACCAAGTCGGCGACTGAGGCGATCAACCTGGTCGCGTCGTCCTTTGCCGGGCCGCGGATCGGGGAAGGCGATGAGATCGTCCTCACCATCATGGAGCATCACTCCAATATCGTGCCCTGGCACTTCCTGCGCGAACGCCAGGGGGCGGTGCTCAACTGGGTGGATGTGCGCGACGATGGCAGCTTTGACATCGACGCCTTTGAAGCGGCACTGACCGATCGCACCCGTATGGTTGCGGTTACCCATATGTCCAACGTCCTGGGCACGGTCACCCCGATCAAGCAGATCATCGAGATCGCCCATGCGCGTGGCATTGCGGTGCTGATCGATGGCAGCCAGGGCGCCGTGCATGGCAAGGTGGACGTTCAGGATCTGGACGCCGACTTCTATGTCATGACCGGCCACAAGCTCTACGGCCCCACCGGCATTGGCGTGCTCTACGGCAAGTATGATCTCCTCGCCGAGATGCAGCCCTATCAGGGCGGTGGCGAGATGATCGACACGGTCGCGCTTGAGGGCGTGACCTATAACGAGCCCCCGCACCGCTTCGAGGCGGGCACGCCGCCGATCGTGCAGGCCATCGGCCTGGGCGCGGCGCTCAACTACATCACCGCGCTCGGCCAGGAAGACATCGCCGTCCATGAGGCCGAGATCGCCGCCTATGCGACCGAACGCCTGACCCGGATCAACAAGCTGCGCATGATCGGCACGGCGCCGGGCAAGGGAGGCATTTTCTCCTTCGAGATCGAGGGGGCGCATGCCCACGACGTGTCGACGATTCTCGATCGCTACGGCATTGCCGTGCGGGCCGGGACGCATTGCGCCCAGCCGCTGCTCAAACGCTTTGGTGTCAGCTCTACCTGCCGCGCCTCCTTCGCCCTATATAACGGCAAGGACGATGTGGACGTCTTGGTGGACGGCATTGAACGCGCCCTGACTTTTTTCGCGTAACGGCGAGGACCACACGATGACTGACGACGATATCAAGATCGACGAATCCAAGATTGCTCCCGCGCCGGCTTTGCCGGTGCCCGGCATCCAGCCCACCATTGGCGGCGACCTGCCGGAAGCCGAGGTGGAGCGCATTACCAGCGACCTGATCGGCGCGCTCAAGACCGTCTATGATCCGGAAATCCCGGTCGATATCTATGAGCTGGGCCTGATCTACAAGGTCGATCTCGATGATGACCGGAACCTCGTCATCGACATGACGCTGACCGCGCCGGGCTGCCCGGTGGCCGGCGAAATGCCCGGCTGGGTGGAAAATGCGGCGCGCAGCGTCGAGGGCATCCAGGACGTTACCGTCAACATGGTGTTCGATCCCCCTTGGGACGCCACGCGCATGAGCGAAGAAGCCCAGGTCGCGCTGAACTGGTGGTAATTTTCTGCGTTTGCGCCTATATATCGTGAAACGCCGATAGAAAGAATGTGCCCATGGCCTTCAAGATCATGTCGTTGAGCGATGCTGCTGCAGCCCGCATCAATGAAATCATCGAAGACAGCGACAAGCCGGTGATCGGCGTGCGCGTCGGCGTCAAGAATGCCGGCTGCGCGGGCATGGCCTATACGCTGGACTATGTCACCGAGCCGGTGGCCGGTGACGACCATGTCAGCGACAAGGGCGTCGAGGTCTATGTCGAGCCCAAGGCCACCATGTTCCTGCTCGGCACGGTGATGGACTATGCCGAATCCAAGATGAGTGCGGGCTTTACCTTCCGCAATCCCAACCAGACCGGGGAATGCGGCTGTGGCGAAAGCGTGCAGCTCAAGCCGGCCGATCTCAAGGCCATTGCCGAGGCGCGCGCCTCGGCCTGAGGCTGGTTGCACGACGGGGCGGTTTGGCCTAACAGGTCTGGGCATTCCGGCTCCAGCCTTTGAGACCGCCTCATGACCGCTCTGCCTGCGGGTTTTCTGCTCACTCCACCCTCCCACAAGCTGGTCGGCCGCGTGGCGCCGCCGGGCTCCAAATCCATTACCAACCGGGCCCTGCTGCTGGCCGCCCTGGCCAATGGCACCAGCCATCTGTCGGGCGCGCTGAAAAGCAAGGACACCGTGCTGATGGCGGCGGCCCTGCGCCAGATGGGCGTCACGGTCGACGAGCCGGACGCTACCAGCTTTGTTGTCACCAGCACCGGCACCTTGCTGTCCCCAGACGCGCCGCTCTTCCTGGGCAATGCCGGTACGGCGACGCGGTTTCTTACCGCTGCCGTGGCGACCGTAAACGGCACCGTCATCGTCGATGGCGATGAAGAGATGCGGGTGCGGCCGATCGGCCCGCTGGTCACGGCCCTGCAGTCCCTGGGCATTGACGCGACCAGCCCCACCGGCTGTCCGCCGGTGACCATTGTCGGCACCGGCAGCTTCGGCCAGGGCCGCGTGGAGATCGATGGCGGGCTTTCCAGCCAATATGTCTCGGCCTTGCTGATGGCGGCGCCTTTGGGCGAGGGGCCCATCGAGATTGCGCTGACCGGCAGGGATATCGGCGCGCGCGGCTATGTCGACCTCACCCTCTCGGCCATGCGCAGCTTTGGCGCCGTAGTCGAACAGGTCGATGCCGGCACCTGGCTGGTGCAGCCGACCGGCTATCAGGCTGCCGATCTGCTGATCGAGCCCGATGCCTCGGCGGCAACCTATCTGTGGGGCGCACAGGCGCTCACGGGTGGCCGGATCGATCTTGGGGTCGATGCGGATGCCTTTACCCAGCCAGACGCCGCCGCACAGGCCCTGATCGCCCAGTTTCCCGACATGCCGGCGGTGATCGACGGTTCGCAGATGCAGGATGCCGTGCCGACGCTGGCCGTGCTGGCGGCTTTCAACAATCATCCGGTGCGCTTTGTCGGCATTGCCAATCTGCGGGTCAAGGAAACCGACCGCATCCGTGCCGTGGCCAATGAGCTCAACCGCATCCTGCCGGGTCTCGGCACCGAAGAGGGTGACGACCTGCTGGTCGCCTCGGACCCGGCGCTGGCGGAAAAACTGGCCGGGCGCAACAGCCGGGTCAAGATCGAGACCTATCACGATCACCGCATCGCCATGAGCTTTGCCCTGGCCGGCCTGCGTCTGGAGAACATCGTCATTCTCGACCCTGCCTGCACCGGCAAGACCTATCCGGGCTATTGGGACATGCTGGCCGGTCTGGGCGTGGAACTGACGGCGGTTGACTAGAGCATTTCATCGTTTCGTTGAAACGGCTCAATAGCTCCAGTTCTTTGGTTTGTCGCGCTTTCGAACCGCAAAAGTGGAGCCACTTTTGCTGAAAACGCTCTAGGTCAGGCGGCCGTCGCGCCGGCGCGCTTGGCCGGCAGCAGGTCGTTGACCAGATCGTTTTCGTTGATCACGCGGTTGCGGCCGGCATGCTTGGCAGCATAGAGGCAGCGGTCGGCGCGCTCGATCAGCGAGGCTGCCGTGTCGGTTGACCCGAAGGCGGCGATGCCGAAGGATGCGGTGATGCGGCCCAGCTTCTCATTGGTCGAGCGCTTGAGCAGTTCCTTGGCCTGGATGGCCCGGCGGATATTCTCGGCGACGATGATGGCGCCTTCGATATCGGTATGGGGCAGGATGGCGACGAATTCCTCGCCACCATAGCGGGCCGCCAGATCCTTGCCCTTGATGTTGGATTTGAGCGTCATGGCGACGAGGCGCAGCACCTGGTCGCCGGTCTGGTGGCCATAGCTGTCGTTGAAATTCTTGAAGTTGTCGATATCGACCAGCATCAGCGAGAGTGGATCGCCATTGATGCTGGCTGCCGCAATGGCGGCTGCCAGGCCCTCATCAAAGCTCTTGCGGTTGGCAATCTTGGTCAGGGGATCGAGCAGGGATTCCCGGCGCACATCGTCCAGATCACGCTGCAAGGCGGCTATGTCGTCGCGTGAGGCCTGCAGCTTCTGTTCGAGCGAGCGGTTGGTGTCCTGCATCTGCCGCGTTTCAGCCAGCAGCTTGACCGACAGGGCCTTCATGGCGGCCGCCGAGATATCGCGGCTGAGATCGCCGCTGGCCGACTGCAGCGAGCCCGAATAGGCATTGGCTGTGGTCATGGCTGTGTCGATGGCATCGTGCACTGCGTCGATGCGGGCGTGCATGCGCTGGGAAACCGCCGTCATGCGATCATTGACGTCGGACTTCAGGAACTCGTTATAGAGCGCCTCGGCCACGCTTTCACTGGGCGAATCCCCGTTGCGAAACAGGGCGTTGATGCGGTTGTTCAGGCTTGGATTGACGCCTGTGGCATAGGTGTAGAGCAGTTCGTAGAACTGAGGATAGGCCGGGATACCGCTACGCTTGAGAAGGTCAAATGCCGCATTGGCATAGCCGAGCGCTCGTTTGAATTCCTGATCGGACACCGGTTCCCTCGTGCGCCACGACGGAGGGCGCCCCCGCGCCAACCGTCATTCCCCAATACATACAGCATCTACAGTAATGAACACAACAGAATGGCCCCAACAATAGCTGGGCCAGGTCGCCGCAAGTTTTACCGCGGCAAATGAAAAATCAAATCACGAAACACTTAAGGGTCAATACGTGCCGAACGCAGGAGGAATGCCGGTACCGGACCGTCATTGCCGAAGGGCGAGCCGCTATCGTTCTCGTTTTCCGCCTCGCGCGTTTCGGCAGGACGGCGGTTGCGGGTCCGTGCCGGGCGGGCATCGGCCTGTTCGGGCCTCGACTCAGCGGCTGGCCGCTGTTCACCGCGTGGGCGCTGCTCGCCGCGTGGCTTTGGCTCACTGCGCGGGGTTTCCTCCCCCTTGGCCTCGATCTCGGCCTCCGGCTTGGCTACAGGGCGCGTCCGGGGCTGGCGGCGTGGCGTGGCCTCGCGCGGTGCTGCCGCTTCGGCAGGCTGCTCAGCGGCAGGCGTTACAGCATCTGGCGCCGCAGCGGCAGGCTGGGCGACGGCAGCGGCGGGCGCAGCGCCTTCCGCCTGTGGTCTTGTGCGCGGGCCGCCGCGACGTGTGCGGGCGGGCCGGGCCGGGCGATCCTCGGCGTCGGCATCTGGTGCCGCGGCAGCAGTGGCAGCAGGAACTGGCCGCCGGCCGGTATCTTCCAGATAGTCGATGGGCTTCTGGATCAGCTTGATGATGGCGTCGAGATGCTTGGTGTCACCAGGCGCCACCAGCGTATAGGCAACGCCCGAGCGGCCGGCGCGGCCGGTGCGGCCGATGCGGTGCACATAGTCCTCGGCGTGCACGGGCACGTCGAAGTTGAACACATGGCTCACTGCCGGGATGTCGAGGCCGCGGGCCGCGACGTCGCTGGCCACCAGCAGGGTCAGGCGGTTGTTCTTGAAGGCATCGAGCGTTTCGGTGCGGCTCTTCTGGTCCATGTCGCCATGGAGGCCACCGACGCTGAAGCCGTGTCGCTCAAGCGAGCGGGCAAGGGTCGCCACGTCGCGCTTGCGGTTGCAGAAGATGATGGCATTGGTCAGGCCGGTGGCGGCATTGATGCGCTCGCGCAGCATGTCGCGCTTGTCTTCCGGCTTGGAGCCGACGCGGACCAGCTTCTGGTCAATGGTTTCGGCGGTCGAGCTCTGGCGCGACGACTGGATATGCACCGGATCGTTGAGGAACTTCTTGGTGAGCCGCTCGATTTCCTTGGACATGGTGGCCGAGAACAGCATGGTCTGGCGCCGCGGCGGCAGGCGGCCGCAGATCTTTTCGATGTCGTCGATAAAGCCCATGTCGAGCATGCGGTCGGCTTCGTCGATCACCAGGATCTCGACGCCATTGAGCATGATCTTGCCGCGCTCGATCTGATCGAGCAGGCGGCCCGGAGTGGCGATCAGCACGTCCACGCCGCGATCGAGCTTCTTGTTCTGCTCTTCAAACGACACGCCGCCGATGATCAGCGCCATCGAGATGCGGTGGTTCTTGCCGTATTTCTCGAAATTCTCGGAAACCTGCGCCGCGAGTTCGCGCGTCGGTTCGAGGATCAGGGTGCGCGGCATGCGGGCACGGGCGCGGCCGTTTTCCAGCAGCGTCAGCATGGGCAGCACGAAGCTGGCCGTCTTGCCGGTGCCGGTCTGGGCAATGCCGATAATGTCCTTTTTCTGCAGGACATGGGGAATAGCCTGAGCCTGGATTTCGGTCGGCTTGGTGTAGCCCGCAGCGGTTACTGCGTCGGTTACTTTGGTGGACAGGCCGAGCTCGGAAAAATCGTCAGTCAAATTGGGTAATCCACTATGAAACTTGGCCCGGGGCCAGGTCCGGTTCGAGACATTCGAACGGTGCGCCGGGATGGTCAGTTGTGGTGCGGGGCCGCTGCCGGGAGATAGCATCCACACCTGGGATGGCCACCGGACGGATGCACCAGGTGCAGATACGCCGGAATAGCCCCCAGACACCGTAGCAAAGCAGGTCATTGTCCGTGTGACAGGCCGCCAAGCAGAGTGCCCTAGCGGCGCGGACCATAACGCAAAGGCCTTGTCTGTCAACGGTGTTGCGCCGTTTAGCCTTAATTGGAGGCTGCATGCGTCCAGTTGAACGACGGCGACCTGCTGTCGGGGCGCCGACCGAGACAGTACAGGGGCTAGATATCGAGGTCGGTGACGAAGGCAGCATTCTCCTGGATGAAGTCAAAACGGGCTTCCGGCTTGGTGCCCATCAGCCGATCGACGCTGATACGGGTGGCATCCAGATCATCGCGCACCTTGACCTGGAGCAGGGTGCGGCTCTTGGGCGACATGGTGGTTTCGCGCAGATGCGCGAAGGGCATTTCGCCCAGGCCCTTGAAGCGGGTAGTATCGACCTTGCCCTTGCCGGTGAATTCGCTGGCCATCAATTCCTCGCGATGGGCGTCGTCGCGGGCATAGAGCGTCTTGCCGCCCTGGCTGATGCGGTAGAGCGGGGGCAGGGCCAGGAACAGATGGCCGCCATCTATCAGCTTGGGCATTTCCTGGAAGAAGAAGGTCATCAGCAGGGCCGCGATATGGGCGCCGTCGACATCGGCATCGGTCATGATGATGATCTTGTCGTAGCGCAGGTCTTCCTCGCGATAGCGGTCGCGGGTGCCGCAGCCGAGCGCCTGGATCATGTCGGAGATCAGCTGGCTGGCCGCCATCTTTTCGCGGCTGGCGCCGGCGACGTTGAGGATCTTGCCGCGCAGCGGCAGCACGGCCTGGCTGGCGCGGCTGCGTGCCTGCTTGGCGCTGCCACCGGCCGAGTCGCCTTCGACGATGAAGAGCTCCGCGCCCTGGGCGGCGGTCTGGGTACAGTCGGCCAGCTTGCCGGGCAGGCGCAGCTTGCGCGTGGCGCTGGCGCGATCGATTTCCTTTTCCTTGCGGCGGCGCAGGCGCTCTTCGGCGCGTTCCACCGCCCAGTCGAGCAGCTTGCCGGCCTGGTTGGGCGAGGCGGCCAGCCAGTGATCGAACGCGTCGCGCAGGGCGGTGTCGACGATGCGGGTGGCTTCGCCCGAGGCCAGCTTGTCCTTGGTCTGGCCGACAAATTCGGGCTCGCGCACGAAGACCGACAGCATGGCATTGCAATGGGCGAAAATGTCTTCCGCCGTCAGCGCCGCAGCGGCCTTGTTCTTGGTCAGCTCGGCATAGTTCTTGAGGCCGCGCAGCAGCGCCGAGCGCAGGCCGGCCTCATGGGTGCCGCCATCGGGGGTGGGCACGGTATTGCAGTAGGATGACACGCCGCCATCGCCCAGGGTCCAGGCAATGGCCCATTCGACGGCGCCCTGGGTGCCCGGCTTGCCATGGCTGCCGGCGAAGAGGTCGTCGACGATGCGGGTTTCGCCCTCGATGCGGGCGGTCATGAAGTCCTTGAGCCCGTCCGGATAGTGGAACACTGCCTTGGCGGGGGCGTCCTCGGTGACAAGGGATTCGTCACAGCTCCAGCGCAGCTCGACGCCGGCAAACAGATAGGCCTTGGCGCGGGTCATGCGGAACAGGCGGGCAGCGGAGAAATGCGCCGTCTCGCCAAAGATCTGCGGATCGGGATGGAAGCGCGTGGTGGTGCCGCGGCGGTTGTTGACCCGGCCCATGGGCTGGATCTCGCCGACCGGCTTGCCGCGGGAAAACTGCAGGCGGTAGAGCTGCTGTTCGCGGGCGACCTCGACGACCATGTCGTCGGAGAGCGCATTGACCACCGAGATACCGACGCCGTGCAGGCCGCCCGAGGTTTCATAGGCCTTGGAGTCGAACTTGCCGCCGGCATGCAGGACCGTGTGGACGATCTCGAGCGTCGAGCGGCCGGGATATTTGGGATGGTTCTCGACGGGAATGCCGCGGCCATTGTCGACCACGGTGATATAGCCGTCGGCGCCCAGATGCACCTCGATGCGCGTGGCGTGGCCGGCAATGGCCTCGTCCATGGAGTTGTCGATGACTTCGGCAAACAGGTGATGCAGGGCATTGGAATCGGTGCCGCCGATATACATGCCCGGGCGCCGCCGGACCGGCTCAAGCCCTTCGAGGACCTCGATATCGGCAGCCGAATAGGAACCCGCGGTGGGGGTTACGCCTGTGTTCTTGGGCGCTGGCTTGGCGGCCGGGGTCGGGCTGGCGGTGGGCTCATCTGCACCGAAAAGGTCTTCTGCTTGCGACATGCACGTTCCGTATTTGGTGCCCGAATCAGGCGTTTTCCAGTTCTATCATATTCCACTGGCCCGTCGGGGCAGGGGCGCGGGGCCCCCTGATTTGCCCACAAAGCTGAACGGGCGATGAACGGCCGGTTCCGGCGCGGTTCAAGGGCAGGGGACTAGACAGAGGGGCAGGACGTCAATTCGTCCCGATCGGGGTGGAGAGGTTTTCCACATGGCTTTGCCGGCGGCGGCAGCAGGGAGAGTGCGATGAAACGATGGGCAGCCGGACTGATGCTGGCCGTGACGCTGGCGGGAACCGTGGCGGCGCCGGTGCAGGCGCAGCCCTTTGGCCTGTTCTTTGGCGACGAGCGCTCCGACTTCTATCCCGAGCGCCTCTCCTGCCTGACCGACTATCAAATTCGCCAGGCCATCGCCGATCTTGGTTATCACGACATCTATCTCAACGTGGCGATGGACAAGCGCATCCAGGTGCGCGCGACCCAGGGTGAGTGGGTCTATCTGATTGAATTCAATTACTGTTCTGCCCGCATCGAGAGCCAGAAAAGGCTGCGGCCGGCCGGCTGACGGGCCGGTTCGGGACAAAACCGTCCCGGAATCGGGCGGCCTATTCACATTCCGTTTGCTTCTTGAAAGCACTTTCTTAAAGGCACGCTGCTAGACCAGTCGGCATACGGTTTTTGTTTGGAGTATCCGTATGCGAGCCGATCGGGATCTTCGTTCTGCGTTCCAGATTCCGACTGGCTCGGCTGCTATCGGCACTTGGCCGCAAGCCGGGTTAAACAGTATTGCGTACCGGCTGGCCAAGCTCACTGTCCCGCGTATTGGGGCATTGCTGATCGTTTCTGCCTTGTTTTATCTGGTCTGACCGGCTGCGAATTGATTTTCGCGGCCGGCCCAGCTATGGCTGGTGCGTCCCAAACACCAGCGACAGGAGGGCTGCATGATCGTTTACAAGCATCACCGTCAGCGTGGCCCCGTCTTCGCCCTGTGGCAGCAGCTGCAGGGCTGACCGGAGCTGGTTCGGACGCTTTTCGCCATCCCCCCTTCTGGTTTGCCCTTCGAGGCGGTCGACTGACCGCCAATTGACGGCATCCGGCGCCCCCTGGCGGCGCCGCTCCAGAAAGACACAAAATGGGTTCGATCAGCCTTCGCAATGCCGGCCTGGTGGCCGCAGACACCCTCTTTTCCAACCTCAATATCGTGCTGGCCGATGGTGACCGGCTGGGCCTCGTCGCCGGCAATGGCCGCGGCAAGACCAGCCTGCTGCGCGCCATGGCCGGACAAAGCGAGCTTAGCCAGGGCGACATCGTGCGCTCGCGCGGGCTGCGGGTGGGCTATGTCGAACAGGACATGCCGCCGGCCAGCATGACGATGACGCTTTACGACATGGTGCTGTCGGCCTTGCCGGAAGCCGAGCGCGACAGCGACAGCTGGCGGGTCGACGTGGTGCTCGACGAGTTCGAGACGCCCGCGGCGCTGCGGCAACGCCCGCTCAGCCAGCTCAGCGGTGGCTGGCAGCGCATTGCGCTCATTGCCCGCTGCTGGGTGCTGCAGCCCGATGCACTGCTGCTGGACGAGCCGACCAACCATCTCGACCTGGGCAAGCTGGTGCAGCTGGAAAACTGGATCAACCAGGCGGCCCGCAACATCCCGGTGGTGATCGCCAGCCATGACCGGGAATTCCTCGACGCCACCACCGACCGGACGCTGTTCCTGCGTCCCGATGCCTCGCCGTTCTTTGCCTTGCCCTATAGCAAGGCCCGCCTGGCGCTGGCCGAGCTGGACGAAGCAGCCGAGCTGGCGCGCGAGCGCGACCTCAAGGAGGTCAGCAAGCTGCGCAAGCAGGCGGCAAAGCTCACCAATATCGGTATCAATTCGGGCAGCGACCTGCTGGTGGTCAAATCGAAATATCTGCGCGAGCGCGCGGCAAAGATCGAGAACGCCGCGCGCGCCGTGCACAAGGAGCGGAGTGGGGAGATCAGGCTGGGCAATAGCGGGGCGCAAGCCAAGGTCATGGTGGCCTTCGACGCGGTGACGGTGGCGACGCCGGCCGGCGACAAGCTGTTCGTCATCGACAAGCTGCATGTGTTCCAGGGCGATCGCCTGGTGATCCTGGGCCGCAACGGCACCGGCAAGTCCCAGTTCATGGGGCTGCTGCACCGGGCGATGAGCGGGCAGGAAGTGCCCGGTATCCGTGTCAGCCCACAGGTTGTGCCGGGCTATGTCGACCAGGCCATGTCCATGCTGCCCGACAAGCGCTCGCTGCTCGACTACATCACCGGCCGGTTCGATGCGGGCGACCAGCGCAGCAAGAGCCTGCTGGCCGCAGCCGGCTTCACCCCGGAAAAACAGGAGCGGCCGATCGGCGAGCTGTCCTTCGGGCAGCGGGCGCGCCTGGGGCTCCTGGCCCTGCGGCTGCAGGCGCCCAATTTCTACCTGCTGGACGAGCCCACCAACCATGTGGACATTGCCGGCCAGGAGCGGCTGGAGGCCGAAATCCTGACGCATGGCGCCACCTGCATACTGGTCTCGCATGATCGCAGCTTCGTGCGTGGCCTGGGCGAGCGCTTCCTGCTGATCGAGCGCCACAGGCTGGTTGAGGTCGACTCTCCTGAGCCGTTCTTTGCCGCGATGGCGGCCGAGCAGAGCCTGGCCGGCGGGCTCGCTGCCGGCAGCAGGTGAAGCATCGATGTGAAAATGCCGCAGGGGTACAAAAGGCCGTCGATGGATGCTGGCCTCGGCTGGTCGGTTGCTACCGTCGACCAGTAAATCTCTAGCAATTGCCGAGAAGGATTGTTAACAAACCACCGATACACTTTTGTTCATATTGCGAACTAAAGCAAATTCTGCCCAAATTTCGGGCGTCGACTGGCTTGGTTCTTTTTCGGACGAATGGGAGGGACCCATGTCGCTAAGCGCCGAAAGTGGTCTTGCACCACCAAGGTCCGACTATGATTTGCACGATGTGCGCTTCATTGGCGCGGTGGGCGGTCGTTATGCCCTGGTTGAACGCAAGCAAAGCGGGGCCAAAAAGGCGCCGGTTTATGCCTGCCGGCTGTGTTCGGTATCGACCCGCAATGCCGTGGTGGTCGGCCCGGTCGTGGGCAAGCAGGGCGAGGGGGTTACCGCCCATTTCGACGCCTTCGGCATCCTGCGCGGCCAGATCAGCCGGCAATTGCCGAGCGGCTTCGTGATGGACCTGTCGCTGAGCTCGGAGGCGCGCGACAAGCTGGGTCGCAAGATCTCCTGGCACAAGAAGCGCGTCTACGAGCAGGTGGAAGATCGGCGCGAATTCAAGCGCGTGCAGCTGCGCGATCCGCGCACCATCATCACCCTGGCCGACGGGACGCAGGTGCCGTGCTTTGTCATCGACGTCTCGCAATCGGGCATTGCCCTTTCCGCGCAGACCCAGCCGCCCATCGGGACGCCCCTTGCCGTCGGCAAGCTGGTGGGGCGTGTGGTCCGCTATCTCGATATCGGCTTTGCCGTCAAATTCCTGGCGCTGCAGGACCTCGAAACCATCGAAGCCCTGATCGTGCCGGCCAAGCTGACCCCGATCACCGCCGAGGATGGCGAGACGGGCTGAGAGTACTATGGCGACGCCGGCGTGGGCATGCCGCTTCCGAACTCCTGGCCAGCCTCAACCCAGTTCCTGGGCTAGTCCGAGCAGCAGACCTTCCGGGCCGCGGATATAGCAGAGCCTGTAGGTGTCCTGATACTGGACCACTTCGCCAACCAGTTGCGCACCAAGCGGAAAAAGCCTTTCGAGCGTGTCGTCGAGGTCGTCCACGGTGAACATGACGCGGAGATAGCCAAGGGCATTGACCGGGGCTTGCCGGTGATCGGCGACGACCGCGGGTGCAAGGAAGCGGGACAGCTCGAGCCGGCTATGGCCGTCCGGCGTCTGCATCATGGCAATCTCGACATGCTGATTGCCCAGTCCGGTGACACGTCCCGCCCACTCGCCTTCGATCGTGGCGCGCCCTTCGAGCGCAAGGCCGAGTTCGCGAAAGAATGCGATGGCCGTGTCCAGGTCCTCGACGACGATGCCGACATTGTCCATCCGCTTGAGCGCCATGCTTCATTTCCTGTTTCAGTTCTGTCTGCACGTATCGGCGCTGGCTTGGGGCATGTCGACCTATGGCGTCCGTGGCGTCGATGCCCGCGCCCCGGTCGCAAGGGAGAACTAGTAGTTGGCGCCGCCGGCGATTTCGCGCAGTTCCAGCACGATGTCGGTGAGGCCGTTATCGATATGCAGCTGCAGGAAGGCGCTGGCCAGAGCCGTGGCTGATTGAAGATCGGGCGCCTCGAACACGGCATAGCCGCCGACGACCTCCTTGGCCTCGGCAAACGGGCCATCGGTGATGGCGACCGCGCCGGTGTGCCCCTTGAGGCGCTTGCCTTCGTCCGCGGGCTTGAGACCGCCGGTCGAGACCAGGGCGCCACTTGCCAGATTTTGCTCCATCCAGGGGCCCGTGGCGTCCATCAGCCCCTGCGGGATCTGTTCCGGCTTGAGGTCGGCGGGCGGGATAATGCTCATGAAATAGCGCATGCAGATTCTCCGGTTGGCGGGGCCAGCAGTGGCCTTGCACTGACACTACGAGTGACCGGGCGCAGAATCGACACCACGCGGCAGATTTGTACTTGCTGTCCGCAAGTTGGCTTGACCTCGGCCGATGCGGGGCGTGTCATGCTCCGCCATCAAATCGGCAAAGAAAAAGGGCGCCTTGCGGCGCCCTTCTCGTGTCGGCTGGTTCGGCTTAGGCCGAGTAGTACATTTCGTACTCCACGGGGTGTGGGGTGTGCTCGAACTTGATCACTTCGGCCATCTTGAGCTCGATATAGGAGTCGATCTGGTCGTTGTCGAACACGCCACCGGCGGTGAGGAATTCGCGATCCTTGTCGAGGCTCTCGAGCGCTTCGCGCAGCGAACCGCAGACGGTCGGGATCTGCTTGAGTTCTTCGGCGGGCAGTTCGTACAGATCCTTGTCCATCGGCTCGCCGGGGTGGATCTTGTTCTTGATGCCGTCGAGGCCGGCCATCAGCATGGCCGAGAAGGCCAGGTACGGGTTGGCCAGCGGATCGGGGAAGCGGATCTCGACGCGCTTGGCCTTGGGCGACTGGCCGAAGGGGATACGGCACGAAGCCGACCGGTTGCGGGCCGAATAGGCCAGCAGCACGGGGGCTTCAAAGCCGGGCACCAGGCGCTTGTAGCTGTTGGTGGTGGGGTTGGAGAAGGCGTTGATGGCCTTGGCGTGCTTGATGATGCCGCCGATGTAGTAGAGCGCGTCCATCGACAGGCCGGCATACTGGTCGCCGGCGAACAGCGGCTTGCCGTCCTTCCAGATCGACTGGTGGCAGTGCATGCCCGAGCCGTTATCGCCATAGATGGGCTTGGGCATGAAGGTCACGGTCTTGCCATAGGCATTGGCGACCTGGTGGATGACATACTTGTAGATCTGCACGTCATCGGCAGCCTTGATCATCGGCGCAAACTTGATGCCGAGTTCATGCTGGGCCGAAGCCACTTCGTGGTGGTGCTTTTCGACAACCACGCCCATGTCGGCCATGGCGGCGAGCATTTCGCCACGGATGTCCTGGGCGCTGTCCAGCGGGGGAACCGGGAAGTAGCCCTTCTTGAGGCCGATATGGTGACCATTGTTGCCCGAGTCATAGGCAGTGTCGTTGTTGGACGGCAGTTCGGGATGGTCGACTTCAAAACCCACCTTGAAGGGGGTGTTGGAGTAGCGCACGTCGTCGAACATGAAGAATTCGGGCTCGGCGCCGAACACGACCGTGTCGCCGATACCGGAGGACTTGAGGTAAGCCTCGGCCTTCTTGGCGGTGGTGCGGGGATCGCGGCTATAGGGCTGGTAGGTCAACGGCTCGAGAATGTCGCAGTTCACCACCATGGTGGAGGCGCCGAAGAAGGGGTCCATATAGGACGAGGCCGGATCGGGCATCAGCACCATGTCGGACTCGTTGATGGCCTTCCAGCCACCGATCGAGGAACCATCGAACATGGTGCCTTCTTCAAACAGGTCTTCGTCGACGATCGAGCAGTCGAGCGTGACGTGCTGCAGCTTGCCGCGCGGGTCGGTAAAGCGCAGGTCGAGATACTTGATGTTCTCGTCTTTGATGCGCTTGAGGAGGTCGCTTCCGGTGGTCATAAATGGTCCCCTGTCTAAATCGGAAATCTGGTGGTTGGGCACGGCGAAACGCGTGCGAGGTGCCATACCTCGCCTGACGGGCGCAAGGCCCTAGAGCGCGTCGTCGCCGAATTCTCCGGTACGGATACGGATGGCTTGCTCGATCGAATAAACAAAGATCTTGCCATCGCCGATACGGCCGGTCTGGGCGGCGTTGCGGATGGCTTCAATGGCCTTTTCGGCCAGCTCGTCGGGGCATACGACCTCGACTTTGACCTTGGGCAGGAAGTCCACCACATATTCGGCGCCGCGATAGAGCTCGGTATGGCCCTTCTGGCGGCCAAAGCCCTTGGCTTCGGTCACGGTAATGCCCTGGAGCCCCACTTCCTGCAGGGCCTCTTTGACTTCGTCGAGCTTGAACGGCTTTACGATAGCCTCGATTTTCTTCATTTGAGCCTCCACGGGTCATTTGGGCGGTTACCGCATAGCCGTATGCACGGCCTGTGCCAGCTCGATCAGACATCAAAAACAGCATCAATGCCAATGGTTTATGTGAATTTACCGGAGAGTCGATCCTCCGCCGCCTTACGTTGAATGCGCAATATATAGGCATGTTGCACAGCAATTGAGCGGAATAGTGCCGCTGCCAGCGGCATGCCGCGGGGCGAGCGCCGCTAGTTTGTGCAGTTTGGTGGCAAAATCCCGATGGGGCGCGGCAATCGGCGCAAATCGAGCAGCTAGGCTTTGACTGGCTTTCCGTCTTCCTATAGATGCACAGCCAACCCGGCCAACGGGTCCTTTTGCGGGTGTGGCGGAACTGGTAGACGCACTGGATTTAGGTTCCAGCGCCGCAAGGCGTGGAGGTTCGAGTCCTCTCACCCGCACCAAACTGGATCTGGCCCTCCAATGACAATGATCACGGGATTGAACCGAATGCAGGTTACCGAAACCCTCAATGAAGGCCTGAAGCGCAAGTTGAGCGTCACCATTCCGGCCGCCGACTTGAACGAGCGTCTGGGCGCCAAGCTCGAAGAGCTCAAGGGCCAGGCCAACATCAAGGGCTTCCGTCCCGGCAAGGTGCCGATGGCGCACATCAAGAAGATGTTCGGCCGTTCGGCGATGAGCGAAGTGATGACCGACGCGATCAATTCGTCGGTCTCAGACACGCTCGAGAAGCGCGAAGAGCGCGCTGCCGCCCAGCCCAAGGTCGATCTGCCCGACGATCAGGCCGTGATCAACGAAGTGCTCGACGGCAAGGCCGACCTGGCTTTTGAAGTCGAATACGAGATTCTGCCGCCCGTCACGCTGATGGAGCTCAAGGGCGTGCCGCTGACCAAGCCGATCATCGAGATCACCGATGACGAGGTGACCGCCGAGGTCAACCGCGTGTTCGCGCAGAACCGCGGCTATACCGACAAGGGCGATGCCGGCGTCGTTGAACAAGGCGATCGTCTGGGCCTGAGCTTTGTCGGCAAGATCGACGGCAAGGAATTTGACGGCGGCCGTTCCGACCATGCGCACCTGACCGTTGGCGCCGGCGAGTTCATTCCCGGTTTCGAAGAGCAGCTGATCGGCTTCAAGAAGGGCGAGACCCGCGAGATCGAGGTTACCTTCCCGGCCGACTACCAGAGCGCCGAACTGGCCGGCAAGAAGGCGACCTTTGAGGTCTCCGTGCTGCATGTCGATGGCCCCAATGCCGGCGAGCTGAACGACGAGTTCGCCAAGCGCCTGGGCGTCGATGACGTCGCAGCGCTGCGCGATGCGGTCAAGACGCAGATGGAAGCCGCGCTCGGCACCATGAGCCGCCAGCACATGAAGCGCCAGGTGCTCGATGCGCTTGACGATGGCCACAAGTTCGACGTGCCGGCCCAGCTGGTCGATGCCGAATTTGCCAGCATCTGGCAGCGCGTGGAGCACGAAGTGCAGAGCCACGGCCGCTCGTTTGAAGACGAAGGCACCACCGAGGAAGCAGCGCGCGAGCAGTATCGCCGCATTGCCGAGCGCCGCGTGCGCCTGGGCCTGGTGGTTGCCGAGATCGGCAACAAGAACGACGTCAACGTCACCGAGGAAGAGCACCAGCAGGCACTGATCGCCGAAGTGCGCCGCTTCCAGGGCCAGGAACAGCAGGTTTATGACTATTACCGTCAGAACCCGCAGGCACTGGCCGGTCTGCGCGCCCCCGTCTTCGAGAACAAGGTCGTCGACTTTGTCATCGAGCAGGGCAAGATCACCGAGCAGAAGATGGGCCGCGAAGAGCTGGCCAAGCTGATCCAGGCCGACGAGGACGAGGTCCCCGAAGAGCACCACCACTAAGGTGTCCTGACGCCAGAAATCGAGCCGCCCAGAAATGGGCGGCTTTTTTGTTTGTGGTGTACAACGCTGCCAAACCAATGACCTGCGAGACAACATGACCGCTTCCAGCACCGATATTCTCCTGACCCCGCAGCAGATGGGTGCGGCCGACCGGCTGGCGGTGGCGGCCGGCGCCAGGTCGCTGCAGCTGATGGAGGCGGCCGGGCAGGCCGTCGCCGCGGCGGTATTCGAGCATTACTACCAGCGCTCGGTGCTGGTGCTGTGCGGGCCGGGCAATAATGGCGGCGACGGCTTTGTGGTGGCGCGCCTGCTGACGCAGAAGGGCTGGCCGGTGCAATTGCGCCTGGTGGGCGATCCGGCAGCGCTCAAGGGCGATGCCGCGGCCATGGCCAGGCTGTGGACCGGTCGCCTCGTGCCGCCCACGGCCAAGGATATCGAGGATGCCGACCTTGTCATCGATGCCCTGCTCGGCGCGGGCCTCGACCGTGATGTGGCGGGGCCGTTTGCCGAGATCATAGAGGCGGTCAATGCCAGCAACCGGCCGGTGGTGAGTATTGACGTGCCGTCGGGGCTGGACGGCGCTACCGGGGCGCTGCGCGGCCCCACCATGATCGCCGAGCTGACCGTGACCTTCTTCCGACTCAAGCCGGGCCACCTGCTGCAGCCGGGGCGGGAATATTGCGGTGACGTGGTGCTGGCCGATATCGGCATTCCCGCCAGCGTGCTGGAGACGATCGGCGCGGCGACCTGGCAGAACACGCCGGCTCTGTGGTCCGTGCCCGTGGCCAGCATGGGCGGCAACAAGTTTGACCGCGGCCATTGCGTGGTGGTGTCAGGTGGGGCGCTGCAGACCGGCGCGGCGCGGCTGGCGGCCATGGCGGCGTTCCGGGTGGGGGCCGGCGTGGTGTCGCTGACCGGGTCGGAGGCCGCGCTGCAGGTGCATGCCAATCACGTCACGGCGGTGATGCTCAAGCCGGCCGAGGACAGCGCGGCGCTCGCCGCCCTGCTGGCCGACAGGCGCATGAATGCCGCGGTCATCGGCCCCGCGGCCGGGGTGAGTGCGCAGACGCGCCAGAACGTGCTAGCCGTGCTGGCTTCGGGCGCCGCCACGGTGCTCGATGCGGATGGCTTGACGGTCTTTGCCGGCGAGCTGGCGGCTTTGGCCATGGCGATCAAGGCACAGGCCCGGCCGGTGGTGCTGACGCCCCATGAGGGCGAGTTCGACCGGCTGTTCGGCGATCTGGCGGGCGGCAAGCTGGAGCGGGCGCGGGCGGCGGCCGAGCGCTCGGGCGCCATCATCGTGCTCAAGGGCAGCGATACGGTGATCGCCAGCCCGGACGGCCGCGCGGCGATCAATGCCAATGCCCCGGCCTGGCTCGGCACGGCCGGCTCGGGCGATGTGCTGGCCGGCATGGCGGCTGGGCTGATGGCGCAGGGCATGGAGGGCTGGGAAGCCGCCTGTGGTGCCGCCTGGCTGCATGCCGAGGCCGCCAACCGCTTCGGCGGGCCGGGCCTGATCAGCGAGGACCTGCCGCTGCTGGTGCCCGGGGTGCTGGCAAGCCTTTAGTCCTGCGCCGTCAGTCCCAGCGCACCATCAGTTTTTCGAGCCCGTGGAAGTGGTAGACATCGTTATAGCGCGACGCTTCTGCCAGGCGCAGTTTCGGTAGCCGGCGGAACAGCTCGCTGAAAGCCACCTGCAGCTCGATGCGGGCAAGCGGCGCGCCGATGCAGAAATGGATGCCGGCGCCGAAGCTGACATTGGCGCCGTCGCCGCGGAACGGGTCGAAGCGGTTGGCATCGGCAAACCGCAGGGGATCGCGATTGGCCGCGCCCAGCATCAGGCCGACCACATCGCCCTTGCGCAGGCTGATGCCCGCATAGTCGAGGTCGCTCAGCGCATAGCGGGTGAAGAGGTGCAGTGGCGCGTCAAAGCGCAGGCACTCCTCCACCGTCGCTTCGGTCTGCTCCGGCGTCGAAAAAAGCGTAACCGGATCGATACCGCTTTCGAGGATGGCTTTGACGCCATTGCCCGTGGTGTGGACGGTGGCCTCGTGCCCGGCATTGAGCAGCAGGATGGCGGTGGACATCACTTCGGCGTCGCTCAGGCGGTCGCCGCCGCGATCCGAGGTCAGCATATGGCTGAGCAGATCCTCGCGCGGCTGCTTTCGGCGCTCGGCAATGGTGGCCGCCAGGAAATCCATGAAATCCTGGGCCGCCTGGTTGGCGTCCAGCTCGGTCGCGCGGCTGACGCCGAACATGTACATGGCCACCATGCGGTTGGACCAGGCCAGCAGCTGCGGCGCGCTCTCGGCCGGCAGGCCGATCATTTCGGCGATGATGATGGCCGGAATCGGCGCGGCAAAGGCCTTGATCAGGTCGACGCACTCCTCGCCCTCGAAGCTGTCGATCATCTCGTTGGCGAGGCGGATGATGCGCGGGCGCAGCTGCTCGACATGGCGCGAGACGAAAGCCCGGTTCACCAGGGTGCGCAGGCGGGTATGGGCGGGCGGCTCGAGATTGAGCAGGGAATGCTGCTCGGTCAGGTCAAAGGCGGCCGTATGCGGCTGCGGCGCGGGCATGCCCAGCTCCTCGCGCGTCGCCACATGCAGGATCTCCCGGCCGAAGCGCTTGTCGCGGAGCAGGGCGCTCACATCCTTGAAGCTGGCAAAGCACCAATGGCCATACTGTTCCCAGAAGAAGACCGGGCTCTCGGCGTGCAGCCGGTCATAAAAGGCATAGGGGTTCTGGAAGAAGGCGGGGTCGCGCGGATCGGCGCTGGCGCGTCTCTGGCTGGGGACGTCGGTGATCGGCTTGAGCTGGATGATGGCGGCCATTTTTGCCTTCGGGGATGGTGTCGGGTGACCTTACGGCCTGGCAGCAGGAAGGCAACCGAGGGACGATTTATTCCCCCAGCGCAATGCGTTATGTTGGGACGGACTGCACCGGCTATCGACGTCCACCATTTTTGTAGCACTTTTATAATTGTCTCATATATTATGTGATACTATAATGATCGAGATCATCTGGGATGAACCGAAACGGCGAGCCAATCTGGCCAAGCACGGACTGGACTTCGCGGACCTGGATGAGGATTTTTTCAACGATGCCGTGGTGGTCACTGCACATTCAGGGCGCCGCATGGCCATTGGGTGGTTCGAGGGTGTGGGGATTGTCGTGATCCACGTTGTCTATGGCTTGGAGGCCATTTCGGTGATCTCGATGCGACGGGCCAGTGCGGCGGAAAGGAGTGTCCTATGAGCAGTGATTTCAAACCAGGGCAGGGCTATACGCGCGAAGACTGGGACGCGGTCGACAGTCCGGAACTGACGGCCGAAGAACTGGCGACGGCCCGCCCTTTTGCCGCGGTTTTTCCCGAGCTGGCCGAGAACATCCGGCGGTCGCGGGGGCGGCCGAAAATCGAGGCACCCAAGCAGCAGATCTCCCTGCGGCTCGATTCCGAGGTGATTGAAAAGTTCAAAGCCACAGGAAAAGGTTGGCAATCGCGCATCAATGATGTCTTGAAGGCAACCAAACTCTAGACCCGATCCTTTGGAGCCCGAATTGAGCGACCTGACCCTGACCGAAGCCGTCGATGCCATCTACGCGTCGATCAAGAACAACAACGAAGACATCGACCTGCACATCGCCGCGCTCAAGGCAGCGATGGCGCGCGAAGGCGCCAAGGAAGCCGTGTTCGAGCCGGCCAAGCTGGCCCAGTCCAACCGGCAGGGTCGCAAGATCATGCAGTCCTATTTCAAGAAGAAGGGCGTCGCCGTTAGCTTCACCGCCTGAGCCTGCGGCCGGCAGCAGCTGGAGCGCGGCGGAATGCGACGGGGCAGGGCAGGATTGCCGCACTACGGCAGCAACCCGTAATTAACCCCGCGCCGGAAGAATGGCGTCAGTGGCACTCGGCCTATTGAAGAGCGCTGCAATGCCGCCTATCTGTGCCTCTACCGCGCAGTGATGCGGCTTCGGGTGCAAGCGGCAGCCGGGCTCACTTGAATTGACACGATCGCCAGGGCGGGCCTTACTGTTCCAGGCGGCCATCGTGTCCCAACCAACGACAATGCGAACCGGTGCGCGAACCGGCACAGCAAAGGGGCAGTACATGCGGGATCCGCACGATATCTACATGAATACGCTCGTTCCAATGGTGGTGGAGCAATCCAACCGCGGCGAACGCGCCTTCGACATCTATTCGCGCCTGCTGCGCGAGCGCATCATTTTTGTGACCGGCGTGGTCGAGGACAACATGGCTTCGCTGATCGTGGCGCAGCTGCTGTTTCTCGAATCAGAGAACCCCAAAAAGGAAATCGCGCTCTACATCAACTCGCCAGGCGGCGTGGTGACATCGGGCCTGTCGATCTATGACACCATGCAATTCATCCGTCCGGCCGTCGCCACCATGGTGATGGGCCAGGCGGCCTCGATGGGCTCGCTGCTGCTGGCAGCCGGCGAAAAGGGCATGCGCACCAGCCTGCCCAATTCGCGCGTCATGGTCCACCAGCCTTCCGGCGGCTTCCAGGGTCAGGTCACTGACATCATGATTCATGCCAAGGAAGTCGAGGGTTTGAAGCGCCGGCTTAATCAGATCTATGAGAAGCATACCGGCCGTACCTACGAGGAAATCGAGAACGCTCTCGAGCGCGATCGTTTCCTGTCGCCGGAAGAGGCGATGGCCTTCGGCCTGATCGACAGCGTGCACGACAAGCGTATCGTGCCGGAGTCACAGGCCTGACCCCGGCTGCGTTAATCACAATGCTGCTGCGCCGTGGACTGTGATCCATGCGCGATTGCACCAAGCCGGATCGGTCTTTAGGATCGGTTCGGCTTAGACTTTCTTTAGGCTCAGGCTTTACCTTCACGGGAATGCCTGGTTTTGGGGGCGCTCTGCCTCCGGGAGTGACGAGATGTCCAAAGAGACAACGAACGGCGAAACCTCCAAGAACACGCTTTATTGCTCGTTCTGCGGGAAATCCCAGCACGAGGTTCGCAAGCTGATCGCCGGTCCGACCGTATTCATCTGTGATGAATGCGTCGAGCTGTGCATGGACATCATCCGCGAAGAGAACAAGACCTCCATGGTCAAGTCCTCCGAGGGCGTGCCGACCCCGGCAGATATCTGCAAGGTGCTCGACGATTACGTCATCGGCCAGTATCGCGCCAAGCGCGTGCTCTCCGTGGCTGTCCACAACCACTACAAGCGCCTGCACCACGCCTCCAAGAACCAGGACGTGGAACTGAGCAAGTCCAACATCCTGCTGATCGGGCCGACCGGTTCGGGCAAGACGCTGCTGGCCCAGACGCTGGCCCGTATCCTGGATGTGCCCTTCACCATGGCTGATGCCACCACGCTGACCGAAGCCGGCTATGTCGGCGAGGACGTGGAAAACATCATCCTCAAGCTGCTGCAGGCCGCCGACTACAATGTCGAAAAGGCCCAGCGCGGCATCGTCTATATCGACGAAGTCGACAAGATCTCCCGCAAGTCGGACAATCCCTCGATCACCCGCGACGTGTCGGGCGAAGGCGTGCAGCAGGCTTTGCTCAAGATCATGGAAGGTACCGTTGCCTCGGTGCCGCCCCAGGGTGGCCGCAAGCATCCGCAGCAGGAATTCCTGCAGGTGGATACGACCAATATCCTGTTCATCTGCGGCGGCGCCTTCTCGGGCCTCGAAAAGATCATTTCGGCCCGCGGCGAAGGCTCGGGCATCGGCTTCTCGGCCGTGGTCAAGGATCCCAATGATCGTCGCGTCGGGGCAATCCTGGCCGATGTGGCGCCGGAAGATCTGGTGCGTTTCGGGCTGATCCCCGAATTCATCGGCCGTCTGCCGGTGCTGGCAACGCTCGAAGACCTCGACATTGCCGCCCTGATCGAGATCCTGACCTCGCCCAAGAACGCGCTGGTGCGCCAGTACCAGCGGCTGTTCCAGATGGAAGACGTGGAACTGACCTTCAAGGAAGAGGCCCTCAAGGCCATCGCCGAGAAGGCCATCGAGCGCAAGACCGGCGCGCGCGGCCTGCGCTCGATCATGGAAGGCATCCTGCTCGACACCATGTACGATCTGCCTTCGCTCGAAGGCGTCGAAGAAGTGGTGATCTCAGCCGAAGTGGTGAATGGCAAGGACGTGCGTCCGCTCTACATCTATTCGGAACGCAAGAAGGACGACGCGCCCGCAACGGCGTAGTTCTTTTGCCAAGATGAATCGAAAACGCCGGGCCCTAGGGTCCGGCGTTTCTTTTATCGCGGGTGTCGGGTGTGTCGCTGATGGTTCGTCGTGTTGATGATGAACAAGGAGCGCGCAGGCGATGACATCTGAACCCATCGACAAGCCGACAACAATCAACGCCTACAATGCCATCCAGTCGCCGCCCGATCGTGCGATTTGCGACCGGCTCCGGCAGATCATCGATGTCGCCCTGCCGGAGGCTGAGAGCAAGATCTGGCACGCCCATCCGGTCTGGTTTCTCGCCGATAATCCGGTCGTCGGCTACAGCAAGCTCAAGGGCAGCGTCCAGCTGTTGTTCTGGAGCGGGCAATCCTTTGCGGTGGAGGGGCTTGCGCCGGAGGGCAGCCTCAAGGCGGCCGAGAAGCGCTATACCGACCTGGGCCAGCTTGATGTCGAGCAGGTGAACGCCTGGCTCGGGCAAGCCAGGTCGATCCAGTGGGATTACAGGAACCTCATGAAGAAGCGGCGGCTTGACCGCATCAGCTAACAGTCAGGCGGCTTCCCGCGGCTTGGGTCCGACATAGACCGAGAGCGGCCGGATCAGTCGACCGGTCTCGGCCTGTTCGCGGGCATGGGCGAGCCAGCCGCCGACCCGGCCCATGGCAAAGACGCCGGTAAACGCCTCACGCGGAAAGCCAAGCGCCTCGAGCAGCAGGGCGGTATAGAATTCCACATTGGTGTCGAGCGGACGATCGGGCTTTTTGGCCTTGAGCTGGGCCAGAGCCGTGCCCTCGAGCGCCTCGGCCAAAGCCAGCCGCGCCGGATCGATGGCGCCGGCCCCGGCCAGCAGGCGGACGGCGGCCTTGAGCGCATCGGCGCGCGGATCGCGCACGCGGTAGATGCGGTGGCCAAAGCCCATCAGCCGTTCGCCGCGCGCCAATTCGGCTTCAATCCAGGCCGGCGCCTGCTCGGGTGATCCAGCGGCGTCGAGCATGTCGAGCACCGGGCCGGGGGCGCCGCCATGCAGCGGCCCCTTGAGGGCGCTGAGCGCGGCCAGCACTGATGAGGTCAGCCCGGCCTTGGTCGAGGCGACCACCCTTGCGGCAAAGGTCGAGGCATTGAGGCCATGGTCGGCGACCGTGACCAGATAGCGGTCGAGCGCGGCGGCCTGCTGACTTGTCGGCGCGGTGCCGGTCAGCATGGCCAGGATATCGGCAGCGTGGCCGCGCGCCGGGTCGGGGGCGACGGCGGGCTTGCCGGCCTTGAGCCGCAGCATGGCCGGGATGAAGACGGCCGGGGCGGCAACGAGGTTCAGAGCGCTCGTCAGGTCGTCGCCGTCCTCGGTCCGGGCCAGCAAAGCGCGCATGGCGTCGACCGGCGGCAGGGCGATGAGGGCTTCGTCGGCGCTGGCGACATGGGCGAAGATGCAGACCCGGGCGGCGCCCAGCTGCGCCGGCAAATCGGCTGGTAGCGGGAAGAAACCGGCAAACAGCAGGGCCAGTAAATCCTCATAGCTGCTGGTGGCCACCAGGTCGTCGAGCGAGACGCCGCGCACGATCAGCCGGCCATTGGCGCCATCCACATCAGACAAAATGGTCTGCGCGGCGACGACGTCTTCAAGTCCGGTGTTCATCTTGTTCTCCTATGGTTGTTGCCCGCCAAATTAGGAAAGTTTAAATTGACGTCAATCTTGACCGATTGGATCAATGTGAAGCGATGGACTGGCTGAATGCGAATGAAGCGCTGACGCTGCTGGGGACGCGACCGCAGACCCTTTATGCCAATGTCAGCCGGGGCCGCATCAAGGCGATGCGCGACCCCAAGGACAGCCGCAAGAGCCTCTATCGTGGCGAGGACGTGCGCAAGCTGGCCAAAAGGGCGGCCGGGCGGCGGCGTCAGGAAACCGTGGCCGCCGAGGCCATCCGCTATGGCGAGCCGGTGATGCCATCGAGCCTGTCCACCATCGAGAACGGGCGGCTGCTCTATCGCGGCCGCGACGCCGTGGTGCTGTCGGAAAAGGCGACGCTGGAAGACATTGCCGTGCTGCTCTGGGAGGCGGCGCCGTTCCAGCTGCCGGCGCGCTCGCGCGCCACCACGCCGTCGCTGCAGGCGGCCTTCGTGGCCCTGGCCGAGCGCGCCGCCCAGGATGCGCCCAGCATTGGCCGCTCGGAACTGATCCTGCGGCTCGAGGCGATTTCGGTGCTGGGCACGCTGGCCAGCAGCCTGGTCGGCGGCCGATCGGCAACCGATCCGTTACACGTGGCGCTGGCCGTGGCCTGGGACCGGGCCGGGGCGGCCGACATCATCCGGCGGGCGCTGGTCTTGCTGGCCGACCACGAGCTCAATGCGTCAACCTTTGCCACCCGCGTGACGATTTCCACCGGCGCGGCCCTGTCGGCTGGGGTGCTGGCCGGCATGGCGGCGCTGAGCGGGCCGCTGCATGGCGGCGCGGCCGTGGCGGCGCAGGCTTTGGCCGGGCAGGCGCGCACCATGGGCGCCGAGGCGGCGGTGCTGGCACGGCTGGGGCAGGGCATGCCCGTGCCCGCATTCGGGCATCCGCTCTATCCTGATGGCGACATCCGGGCGGCGGCCCTCTTCGGTCAGTTCACCCCGCCCGAGCATTATGCGGCGCTGCATGCGGCGGCCTATCGCGTCACCGGCGAGCGGGCCAATATCGATTTCGCGCTGGCGGCGCTGACCGAGGCCTATGACCTGCCGCATGAGGCGCCAATGGTGCTGTTCATGCTGGCGCGCTGCGTCGGCTGGCTGGCGCATGGGCTCGAGCAGGCCCAGCAGGGCCAGCTGATCCGCCCGCGGGCGCATTATGTCGGCGCCGGGGTCGAGCGCTAGAGCTAGATGCCCTGCACGCTGGTCTCGACGCCCATGCGCAGGCTCTGGCGCGGCATGATCTGCCGGCCGAAGAGGCTTGCCGCCAGGTCGACCAGCAGGCGGGCGCTCATGCCGGCCTGATCGAGATAGGGGTTGAGCTCGACGATGTCGAGCGAGCCCATGGTGCCGCTGTCATGGATCATTTCCATCACCAGATGCGCCTCGCGAAAGCTCAGGCCACCGGCCACCGGTGTGCCGGCGCCCGGCGCGATGGCGGGGTCGACCACGTCGACATCCAGGCTGACATGCAGATGGCCATTTGATGCCTCGACGCGAGCCAGCACTTCGCGCATCAGGGCGACGACGCCGGTCTCG
Source organism: Devosia beringensis (assembly GCF_014926585.1). Lineage (NCBI taxonomy): Bacteria > Pseudomonadati > Pseudomonadota > Alphaproteobacteria > Hyphomicrobiales > Devosiaceae > Devosia > Devosia beringensis. The sequence continues at coordinate 3,663,162 of NZ_CP045422.1, forward strand.
TCGATCTGGCGCATGTCGATGACATTGACGCCGCGATCCTCGAGCAGCTGCCGCTCGGGGCGGTCGATGGAGCGGGCGCCGAATACCGTCACCTGGCGCGGATCGACGGCGCCGCGCCACGGACCGTCAAAGGCGGGGCCGAAATCGGGTTCGCCGCAGAGCAAAGCCAGCGGCATGCCGTGCACATTGCCCGTCTCGGAGCTGGCCGGTGTGTTGAAATCGCCATGCGCGTCGACCCAGAGCACGAAGAGCGGCCTGCCGATCGCCGCGCAGTGCTGCGCCACGCCGGCAAGGGTGCCCATGGACAGACTGTGGTCGCCACCGAGAAACACCGGCAGGCGACCCTCCTGGAGCGTTGCGCGGGCCTGCTGGCTGCTGCTGGTCGCCAGGGCCAGTACCGTGGCTTGGCGATGGGCGGCAGACTGCCAGGGCAGGGCGTGGTCGGCCAGGGCGGGCGCCGGGATATCGCCGCGATCGTCCACGGCATGGCCAAGGTCACCCAGCACCTGGGCGAGGCCGGCAATGCGCAGGGCTTCGGGGCCCATGACGCAGCCGCGCCGCGAGGCGCCGGCGTCGCAGGCAATACCGAACAGATCGATGGCGATGGCGGTCGGCTCGGGCATGAAGGTTCCTGTCTGGCCGCAACTGGCCATGCGCCACTATGCCGGAGAGGGCGGCGGCAGGGCCAGCGGTTTGGTCCGGTTATCCGCACCCTGGTGGATTGGCGCACCCCGTCGTGCCCGCCCCTGGCCGGCAGACCTGTCACACCCCATTTAGCTGTGGATGGAACGGGGCCTCCTGGCGCGGTCCGCATCCGTCCTGCAGCCAAGGCACACCGCTGTTTCCGGGGCCAGACGCATATCTTGTGTGCACGCTTGCGTTAACCGTCACTTTTGTGGGCATGTTGACTTGCAGCGCGCGCAGATGGCCCTATTTATTAACCGGAATCAGCCCATTCTTCATGTTTGGAGCTGTCTACTAAGGGCGCGCACCTCTCCCTCCTCCCGCGCGCCCCGGAAAGGATACGAGATGACTGATGTCATTCCCACAGGCGGCGATGCCAGCCGGGATCGCGTTTACCCAGTTCTCCCGCTGCGCGATATCGTCGTTTTCCCCGGCATGATCGTGCCGCTCTTTGTGGGGCGCGAGAAATCGGTCAAGGCGCTCGAAGAAGTCATGCGCGACGACAAGCATATTCTGGTCGTGACCCAGAAGAATGCGCAGGACGACGATCCGGCTCCAGACCAGATTTATGAAACCGGCACCATCGCCACGGTGCTGCAGCTGCTCAAGCTGCCCGATGGCACCGTCAAGGTGCTGGTCGAGGGCCTGCATCGCGCGACCATCGACCGCTATCTGCAGACCCAGGACTATTTCGAGGCGGAAGCCTCGCCGCTTCCCGAGCCCGCAGAAGACCCGGTCGAGATCGAGGCGCTGTCGCGCTCGGCGCTGGCCGAGTTCGAAAACTATGTGAAGCTGAACAAGAAGATCTCTGCCGAGGTCGTCGCTGCCGTCGGGCAGATCGACAATCCCTCCAAGCTGGCCGACACCATTTCGAGCCATCTGGTGATCAAGATCGCCGAAAAGGAAGATCTGCTGGCCAGCGTGTCGGTGATCGACCGCTTCGGCAAGATCCTGGGCCTGATGGAAGGCGAAATCGGCGTCCTGCAGGTGGAAAAGCGCATCCGCAGCCGCGTCAAGCGGCAGATGGAAAAGACCCAGCGCGAGTACTATCTCAACGAGCAGATGAAGGCGATCCAGAAGGAACTGGGCGACGGCGAAGAAGGCACCAACGAGATCGCCGAGATCGAGGAGCGAATCGCCAAGACCCGTCTCAGCAAGGAAGCCAAGCTCAAGGCCGAAAGCGAGCTCAAGAAGCTCAAGGCAATGAGCCCGATGTCGGCCGAAGCCACCGTGGTGCGCAACTATCTGGACACACTGCTCGGCCTGCCCTGGGGCAAGAAGAGCAAGGTCAAGCGCGACCTGGTGCTGGCCGAAAAGGTGCTGGATGAGGATCACTATGGCCTCGAAAAGGTCAAGGAACGCATCTTGGAATATCTGGCCGTGCAGGGTCGTACCGGCTCGCTCAAGGGCCCGATCCTGTGCCTTGTCGGCCCCCCGGGCGTCGGCAAGACCTCGCTGGGCAAGTCGATCGCCAAGGCGACCGGCCGCGAATTCGTGCGCATGGCGCTCGGTGGCGTGCGGGACGAGGCCGAGATCCGTGGCCATCGCCGCACCTATATCGGCTCCATGCCCGGCAAGGTGATCCAGTCGCTCAAGAAGGTGGGCAAGTCCAACCCGCTCTTCCTGCTCGACGAGATCGATAAGATGGGCCAGGACTTCCGCGGCGATCCGAGCTCGGCGCTGCTCGAAGTGCTCGATCCGGAACAGAACCACACGTTTGCTGACCACTATCTCGAAGTGGACTATGACCTCAGCGACGTGATGTTCGTGACGACGTCGAACACGCTCAACATTCCAGGGCCCCTGATGGACCGCATGGAGATCATTCGCCTGTCCGGTTATACCGAGCAGGAGAAGCACGCGATCGCCAAGCAGCACCTGATCCCGGAAACGCTCAAGGAAAACGGCCTCGCCCATGGCGAGTTCGAGCTGAGCGACGCCATGCTGACCGCCCTGATCCAGCGCTATACCCGCGAAGCAGGTGTGCGTAACCTCAAGCGCGAAATCAGCAAGTTGATGCGCAAGGCCGTGACCGAGATCGTCAAGACCAAGGTCAAGACCGTGGTCATCGACGAGGAAAAGCTGACCAAGTTCCTCGGCGCCGAGATCTTCACCCATGGCGAGATCGAAGCCGAGGCCCAGGTGGGTCTGGTCACGGGCCTGGCCTGGACCTCGGTGGGTGGCGAGCTGCTGACCATTGAAGGCGTGATGACGCCCGGTAAGGGTCGCATGACCGTGACCGGCAACATCAAGGAAGTGATGAAGGAATCGCTGACCGCGGCAACGGCCTATGTCCGTTCCAAGTCGATCGATTTCGGCATCAAGCCGCCGATGTTCGACACGCGCGATATCCATGTGCACCTGCCCGAAGGCGCGACGCCAAAGGATGGTCCATCGGCAGGTATCGGCCTGGCCACCGCCATCGTCTCGGTGATGACCGGCATTGCCGTGCGCAATGACGTCGCCATGACCGGCGAGATCACGCTGCGGGGCAGGGTCCTGCCCATTGGCGGACTCAAGGAAAAGCTGCTTGCGGCCCTGCGTGGCGGCATCAAGACGGTGCTGATCCCCGAGGAGAACGTACGCGATCTCGCCGAGATCCCGGACATCGTCAAGGAAGGGATGGAAATCATCCCGGTCAGCCGGATGGACCAGGTGATCAAGCATGCGCTGGTCAGCCAGCCCGTGCCGATCGAATGGGACTTCGAAGCCGCCGCTGCGGCAGCCGCCGTCGCGGCCGCCAAGCCGGAGCCCGTCGAAGACACCAGCTCGGGCCTGCCGCACTAAGCCAGACAGCTGCACAGACTACCAACGGCGGTCCCTCGGGGCCGCCGTTCTTGTTTGTCGACCAAATCGGGGGCGACATCGCTCAAGCGGCTGTCTATGACAGCAGCGCCGCTGCAAGGGTGCAGCCGTCGCTCGCCCGCGGCCAAGAGACAAGACAGATGATCAACAAGTTTGCCGCTACCCTCGCCACCCTGGCCGTCCTCGGCTGGGCCCTGCCCACCCTGGCGCAGGATGAGGTCAGCGATGCCGTCGACAAGGCGCTGTGGTGCGGCGCGGCCTATTCGGCACTGACGCAGATCGACGGCATGAGTGAGGAAGACATTGCCTCGGCCGACGCCAATGCGACGATTGCCTTCGAGGCCGCCGTGGTTGCCATGAACGAAGACGGCATTGCCGATACCGAATATGACCGGCTGATCCAGTACTATATCGAGATCGCCGTCGAGAACCTCACCAATCCCGAGGCCGAGCTGCGCTATTCCGACGAAGAATGCGAAGCCCTGGCCGAATAGGCGCTGCTATAGATTGACACGAGAGGCGGTCCCAAGCGGGCCGCCAGGCCGGAGCCGGTCGATGACACCAGATCTGGCCTGCCGCACTAAGCGGTAGTCGCACAGGTTATCAACGGCGGTCCCTCGGGGCCGCCGTTTTGTTGGTGTCGCCAGGTTATCTAGGCTGCGCCACCATGCGTTCAAACGCCGGTACGGCCGGATCGATCATGTCCCACGCGTGGCCGCGAATGGCATAGGTGAGGGCCTGCGGCCTGAACTGTCCTGGATCGTCGAGGGCCGTTGCGTGGACGGCGATCAGGTCCGGCATGGCCGTGAAGGTCAAATAGACCGGCGTCCCACATATGGGGCAGAAGGCATGGAGCTTGTCGTTGCCACTATCGGCGGTGACGCGCCATTCCGACGCCTCACCGGTTATCCGCATCTCGCTCCGTTTTGCAAAGGTCAGGTAGGATCCGTGGCCGGTCCCGCTGCGCTTCTGACAGTCGAGGCACTGGCAGTGATTCTCGAAGACGGGCCGCTGGCTGGTTTCGAAGCGGATCGCGCCGCAGGCGCAGCCACCCGTGAATGGGATTGTCATGGGTTGCCTCACTGTCTCATGCGCCAGGATCAGCCAGCACAGGCAGCGCGCCGGTGCCTGTTTCGATCAATTGCTTGAGGCTGCCCTGAATCAGCGCGCCCCAGGCATCCGTGCAGGTGTCGTAGCATTCCACTTCGGGCTTGAGGCCGACATGGGTGAAGGTGACTTCGGTCTGGCTGCCGGTATGGACAATGTCGAAGGCGATCGTGGTGCCGGTCCATTCGGAGCGATCCTTGAGGAAGCTGAGGTCTGACTCCAGGACCTGCCAGGCGACGCGCCGGCCCGGCACCAGTTCGGTGACCTCCTGCCGCGAATAGTGGATGTCCTGGTAGCGATAGGTGAACACATCGCCGAGCGCGGCCGTGTCGCCCTCGAAGGCGCCACTCCACCAGGCGCGTGGATCGATGATGGCCGCGAAGGCGGCCTCGGGGCTCTGGCTCACCCCGAATGTGGTTGTGTAGCTCGTGGTCATGGGTTGCTCCCTGGCTGGTCTGTGGCCGGCGCGCACTTGTCCATGCCCTGAATGAGCACTGGCTGCGGCCGGATGGAAAGTTGATTGGACGCTGCTGGCGGCTGTCAGGCGGCCTTGGGCTTGGCGAAGACGTCAAGCGCGCGGCCTGTCTCGAGAAATGACTTGAGGCTGGACAGGACCAGCGGCCAGCCCCTGCTGACGCCCTTGGCCATGCCGCCGCCGGCCAGCAAGTCATCATGGGAAACGGTGAGCCGTACCATGTCCTCGTATTCCTCCACCTCGAAGGTCACACGGCTGTAGCTGTCTGGATCGGCTTCCTGCGACGCGTTCGTCCAGGTCATGACAAGACGTTTGGGCGGGTTTATCTCGATAACCTTGCCCACCAGCTCGACGGTGCGATCGTCATTGGCGCGGATATGCTCCCAGCGGGATCCGGGTTGCCATTCCGACACATTCTCATGGCCCCAGTAGCGCCTAGCCAGCTCTGGCCGGATAATAGCCTCGAACACCTTGTCCGGGGTCGACTGGATATAGGTAACGTAGACAAAGCTGGTCGTCTCTTTGGCGGTCATTCCTGGTTTCCTTCGAGTTCCGTCTTCAGGTCGTGCAGCGACTTGAGCCGCTGAAGTTCGAATTTGCGGACCCAGCGCTCGTAGATGTCGTGCAGCGGCACGGGGTTGATGAAATGCAGCTTCTCCCTGCCACGCTTTGCCGTGCTGACCAGATTGGCGTCCTCCAGCAAGGCGAGGTGCTGCGTTGCCGATTGCCGCGTCATGGCCAGGTTTTCGCAAAGCTGGCTGAGCGTCTGGCCATTTCTTTCGTGCAGAAGGTCGAGCAGCCTCCTGCGGGTCGGATCGGCCAGAGCCTTGAAAACCTTGTCTGCGTCCATCGTTCTCTCAAATCTGCAATAAAATATGCAGTTAAATACCTGCATGTCAAGGGCAGGTATTTGCCTGCGCTTGTCCCTTGCTAAGGTGTGCGGATCGCGGGGGCAATGGTCCCTGTCGCCATCTGTGAGCATCGGCCTCATGGTGCCGGCTCGACGATCCAGAACAAAACTGGATCAAATCTTGTAACGCGACCGTGATCGGTTACAGCGATGTGCCCGGAACGGCGGAACCGAGGAGGAACGAAGCTTGAACAGGGGCCCGGTCGTTGCTTTGGCGGCTTGTTAGCCTGGCCGCCGTGTTCGGGCCGCTGTTCTTCAGCCTGGTGTATTTTGCGGCGCGCGGCCGCTGGCCGGGCCTGATCTGGCTGGTCGGCGCGGCGATGTATCTGCTGGCGCTGCCGCTGATGCTGGGAATTCGGCGACGGGTCGCTGCCGCCCTTTGAGCGGTGGATAAACGCGAAAAGCGGCGGAAAAGCCCGGAAAACCGGTCTGAAACTGCATTGCGGACTTGTGGCATCGAAATTTCCGGTCCATTAACGGCATTGCACCGTCCGGCCTCGCCAGAAGCCCGGAAATCCTTGCGTTTCACTCAGAATCGACCAAGGGTTGCCGCGTTTTGATGTTTGCCGCGAGGCGGGCAATTCACTCTGAGGAAACGCAATGAACAAGAACGATCTGATTGGCGTTGTTGCCGACAAGGCGACGATTACCAAGGCACAGGCTGCTGAAGCGGTTGATGCCGTGTTCGCCGCAATCACCGATACCCTCAAGGCTGGCGATGAAGTCCGTCTCGTCGGCTTCGGCACCTTCGCTGTCTCGCAGCGCAAGGCATCGACCGGCCGCAACCCAGCTACCGGCGCCGAGATTCAGATCCCGGCTTCCAACCAGGCCAAGTTCAAGCCCGGCAAGGGCCTGAAGGACGCGATCAACTAAGATCAGTCGATCCGACTGACCTGCGATCGGGCCCCGAGCGTTCTGCGCCGGGGCCTTTTCATGTGCGGCCCATTTGATGGGTTGACGCTGGCGGGCAGGGCCCTTAATCAGAGCCACCTTGCTGCGGTCACGTGATCGGCAGCGGGCGATTAGCTCAGTTGGTAGAGCGCTTCGTTTACACCGAAGATGTCGGCGGTTCGAGCCCGTCATCGCCCACCATTCTCCCCCTGCCGCCCGTCCCGACCGCAGGTTCCGATAGTGCAAGCGCGGGTGAACCGCGCAGCACAGCAGATAGGGCGCTTTGGTCACAGTTCGGCTAACATCGTGCGAATCTGACCTTTCACATCAAGATTTTGACGCTAGCGGCTGATTCAGCGTCGCTTTTCCACAGTCGAACCAGGTTTCTTGAAAATGTCACAGCAATCTGGATTTGCTCGCTTGACTTGGTCCTAGGGGGTCGGTAAACGACACCCACGTTGCGCGGCAGACTTGTTCCGCCGCCGCTGCGGGAGTAGCTCAGTTGGTTAGAGCGCCGGCCTGTCACGCCGGAGGTCGCGGGTTCGAGCCCCGTCTCTCGCGCCACCCTTTCTCAAGGGTTTGCGCGTTTCCCAATAAAATCAGTGTCTAACAGTTCGCCGGACCAGCTGCAGCTTTTCAAGTTGTTGGTGGGGTTGGCTGATGCCTCAAGTAGCCAGCAGCTGGCGCAGCAGCGGGCCAAACCGGTCACCGATCAGCTGATGCGTGGCGGCGTCGGGGTGCAGCTGGTCTGGCAGCGGCAGATGCCCGCTATCAGCCTCGCCATACAAGGCCCGGCCATCGAGATAATGCAGGTTGCCGTCAGCCTGCGCTCGGCGCGCGACAATAGATTCAAGGCGTTCGCGGATCACCGAGAGGGTCAGCTTGCCCTGCGCAATGTCCTGCGGGTTGCCCGAGGCGAGAAAGCTCAATCGGCCTTGTGCCAGCAAGGCCATATCGAACATGCCCGGCCCCGGCGTCTTCTCGTGAATCGGACAGAACAGCGGCGACACGACCAGTAGCGGCGTTGTCGGATGCCCCTCCCGGATGGTGTCGAGGAACCCCTCGACCGCCGGCCCGAAGGCACGCAGGCGCATCAGATCGAGATTGACCAGGTTGATGCCGATCTTGATGCTGATCAGATCGGCCGGCGTGTCCCGCAGGGTGCGGGCCATGAAGGGATCAAGCAGGGCACTGCCGCCGAAACCCAGATTGACCAGCTCGACATCGGCATGGCCTGCGGCGACCACCGGCCAGATGCCGGTGGGCGAAGTTGCGTTGGAGCCCTGGCTTATCGAGCTGCCGTGATGCAGCCAGACCGGTTTGGCGCTGGCGGCAAGAAGGGTGATTTCAGCGTCCGACCGGAGGCTGAGCAGTTCGGTCGTCTCGTCATGCGGCAACCAGATTTCCACCAGTTTTTCGTGCCCGGGCAAGCCCTCGAAGTGCAGCGTCTGCATCTCCCCGGGCTCGAGGCTCGCCGATCCTTTCGCCATGTCGATGCGCATGACCTTGCCACCAGCGGCGCTTTGCTGGCGCAGCAGCTGGCCATCGATGCGCAGGTCATAGACGCCGTCAGCCCGCGCAGGCATGCCGACATAAACACGCTTGGTCGGCAGGATATCGAGCGCAATCGTGGTGGCCGCGCTCTGGAACACCAGCCGCACGCCGGAGGGCTGGGCCTCCACCATCATCAGCTGGGGATCGCCACTTTGCGCCCGCGCCCATGCTGGCAGGCGATGCGGCAGCACACCCGAGGCGGTGTGCTCAAGCTCGATATGGCCGCGCAGCAGGTCGGCGGTGATCGGCGTGGTAAAGGCAAGCAGGGCAGGTGACATGACAGTTTCTCGTGGTCTGAAATAGGGGAAGATGCAGAGGGCGTTGGGTCGGACTAATCGCCGGCCCAGCTCTTGAGCAGGCCATCAAGCGCGTCGAGGCTTCGTTCCCAGGAGGCACTTGCAGCCGGCTCGCTATGGGAAAAACTGCCGGCCAGCTCCAGCACGGCAAAGCCCAGAAAGAAGCTTCCCAGCAGTCTTGTGGCATGGACCCGGTCTGCGTCGGTCAGTGCATAGCCGCGCAACATGGCGTGATTGATGCGCGACAGCCGTGCCCCGCCGCTGCTGGTTGCCGTCTCGGCATCAAGCGGATAGCGGGCGGCCTGAAACAGCCCGGGATGCTCCTGCGCAAAGGCGCGATGAACATTGGCCAAGGCGATCAAGGCGTCCTTGCCCGACCGTCCGGCCACCGCCTCATCAGCGCGGTCGGCCAGCGCGGCCAGGGCCAGAAGGGCTACGCCGGTCTTGAGGTCATCGGAATTCTTGAGATGCGAATAGAGACTGGCCAGTTTGACGCCGAACTGCCGCGCCAGCTCCGCCAGTGTCAGCGCCTCGAAGCCGCGCTCGTCCGCCAAAGCAGCGCCCGCCTGCACAATCCGTTCTCGCGTCAGTCCAGCGCGTGCCATCCAGCCGTTCCTAATCTATGCTGTCAGAAAACTAATAGCATTAGGTTTTACGAGAGACAAGGGCGACCTGATGGCGGGCCGCCTGCAGGCCGGTTGGCTTTCCCGGAAGATCATTCATTGCCCGCTGGCCGATGGTGGCGGGCTGGCCGCGCACCAAATGGTCCTGTGGGCAGGGGGCTGGCTACCGAGCGGCGACAGCGTCGGTGATGGCGCGGCCGAGCGCCGCGATAGCGGCATTGCGCAGTTCCATGGAGGCCGTGGTCTGGGTGATGAAGATCGCCGCCACGATGGGCGGCGCTTCTGCGGGCCACAGGACGGCAACCACGCCGCGCGTGCCATTGCTACCAGCGCCGGTGCGATCCGCGACGATCCAATCCTGGGGGACCCCGGCGCGCAGCAGTGGCCCGCCCCCTTCGTTGGACCGCATCCAGCCGGTCAGCACCGATCGTTTGGGCGCCGGCAGCGCATCGCCCAGGATCAAGACGTGCAAGGTGCGCGCAATGGCCTGCGGCGTGGTGGTATCGCGTGGATCGCCGGGCGTGCCCTCGTTGAGGTCGGGCTCCATACGGTCCAAGCGGGTTGTCTCATCGCCCAGGCCACGCACGAATTGCGTCACCGCCGGCGGGCCACCAATGGCGTCGAGCACGAGATTGGCAGCCGTATTATCGCTGGTGCTCATGGTGGCGTCGCAAAGCTGGTAGGGGGAAACCAGTTGCCCCACCATATCCTTGGTCGCCGGCGAATAGTCCTGCAATTCCTGCACCAGCATGGTGGGGCTGTCAGCGACATCGCTGGCCAGCAGCGCGGCGCAGGCCAGGACCTTGAAGGTGCTGGCCATGGGAAAGCGCTGATCGGCATTGTAGAGCCACCAACTACCGTCGGCAGGGGCGTAGATGGCCAGACCGACCCGTGCGTCCAGTTGCTTTTCTATTCTCTCGGCGGCTGCCACAATGCGATCATTGGCACGGGCCAACCCGCTGGCACTGAGGACAAGTGCGGGCAGCAGCGCCAGAACAAATAGCTTTCTCATCATGTTTCACGCCTTTTTTTGCCACTTCGGCTTCTGCCCGAAGCGGGCGGTAACGAAAGCGGGCGGGGCCTGTCTGGCCCCGCCCTGATCATTGGTCCAGGCGCTGGGGCCTAGTTGCCGCGCTGTAGACGGCGGGCGTCGATCATTTCCTGACTGCTTCGCGAGATTTCCGTCGCCAGGCGCGCCTCCTCCAGGGCGTTGCGGGATTCGTTATCCCGGCGCTGTTGCTGCACGAGCATGCACTGCGAGTGCTCGGGGGAGCCATAGCGCGCCCCGAAGCTCTCGCAGGTCCCGTAATCCTGATTGAGCTGTTCCCCGGTTGTCTGGCAACCGGCCAGGGCGGTGCTGAGCATGACCAGAACGGCAAGGGAGAGAGCGGACCGGCGACGGCCGGCGAGAAGGTTTTTGTACATGATGGTATTCTCCAGTTTGGTTGCGTGATTATTTGACCGGCGTGACGGTCAGGCCCGTCCAGTGGGCGGCAAAGCTCCACATGTCGGCATAGAGGGCTACGACCTTGTCCTGCGGCATGCCCGCGCCGTGACCTGCTCGCGTTTCGACGCGGACAAGGCGCGGCCTGGGTCCAAGCTCGGCAGCCTGAAGCGCAGCGACATATTTGAAGCTGTGCCCCGGCACGACGCGGTCATCGGTATCGGCTGTGGTCGCCAGAACGGCCGGATAGTCCTGGCCGTCCGCAATATTGTGGTAGGGCGAATAGGCCATCAGGTTGTTGAAGTGGCGCTCCTCGGCGGGATTGCCGAAATCGGCGATCCACATCTGCCCACCGGTGAACTGGTGATAGCGCAGCATGTCCATCACCCCGACGCCGGGCAGCGCCGCCGCGAACAGATCAGGCCGCTGATTGACAACGGCGCCCACCAGCAAACCGCCATTGGACTCACCCTGGATCGCTAGGCCGCCTTGGCTGGTGACGCCCTCGGCCTTGAGGAATTCGCCGGCAGCGATGAAGTCGTCAAAGACGTTCTGCTTGTTTTCGAGCTGCCCGGCCCGGTGCCAGGCCCGTCCATATTCCCCACCGCCCCGGATATTGGCCACGGCGACGACGCCACCCTGTTCGACCCAGGCCATATGCGCCGGATTGTAGAAGGGAACCTGGCTGATGCCGAAGCCACCATAGCCATAGAGCAGGGTCGGTGCCGGCCCCGTCACATCGTTGCGGCGCATGATGAAGAGCGGAATCCGGGTACCGTCTTTGGATCGGTAGAACCGCTGTTCGACCACGATGCTGTCGAGGTCGGCGGCAACCTCGGGCTTGGCCCAGGGCGTATGGTCATTGCCCGCCACCGAGTAGCGATAGACGCTGATCGGCGTATCGTAGCTCGAATAGATGAAAAACGCCTCGTCGTCGGCGCCGTTGCCCCGCAGGCCGCCGGCGCTGCCGATGCCGGGCAGCGCAACCGTGCCATCGGGGACACCGCTGGTGTGGAAGCGACGAACTTCCGTATTGGCGTCCACCAGATAGGTCGCCAGCAAACGCCCGCCCAGCAGCGCCGCCGAGGTCAGGACGGCCTCGTCTTCCGGAAAGATTTCAACCGGCTGTGGATCGGCCTGCGCCAGATCCAATGTAACCAGGCGGCGCCGCTCGGCATCGTGGCTGGTCAGGACATAGAGCAGATCGCCCTGGTTGCCGATCACCGACCATTCGGCCTCGAAATTGTCGATCAGCAGGCGCGGCGTCCAATCCGCATCAGCCAGATCGATCACCGTCAGGCCATTGACGCCCGCGCCGGGCGTGGTGGCGATGAGAAGGTAGCGACCGTCATCGGTGATATCGGCAAGCTGCAGCACTTGCGGTTGCGCAGCATCGGCATAGACGAGCCGATCCTCGGCCTGCGTGGTCCCCACCGCGTGAAAATAGATGGCCTGGTTGGCTATGCCCCCTGTGGCGCTGCCCGGCCCTTCGGGTTCCGGGAAGCGCGAGTAGAAGAAGCCGGAATTGTCCTTGGCCCAGGTGATGGTGCTGAACCGCACCCATTGCAGATCATCCGCGCGGACAGTGCCGCTATCGACGTCAATGATCTTGATTGTTCGCCAGTCCGTGCCACCGGTCTGGACGGCAAAGGCGACCAGCGCTCCGTCATCCGAGGGCGCCCACTCCGCCAGGGCATCGGCATTATCGGCCGACCAGCCATTGGGGTCGATGACAACGCGGTCCGTGCCGTCGTGTGCATCACGGACATATAGGGTCGGCTGGTTTTCCTGACCCGAGCTTTTGGTATAGAAGTAGCGGCCACCGCGCTTGGTTGGCGCGGTCACCTGGTCGTAGTTCAGCATGGCTGCCAGCCGCCCGCGGAAGATGTCGCGGCCAGGCAGGGTTGCCAGATGCTGTTCGGTAACGGCGTTCTGGGCAGCGACCCAGTCGGCCACTTCCGGATCTTGCCCGGCATTGGTCTCGAGCCAACGATAGGGATCAACTATCGTCCGACCGAAATGGTCTTCCACGACGTCGACGCGCTTGGTTTGGGGATAGGGTATGGTTGCCATGTCTGGGGCCTCCTGTGCCTGGGTGTTGGCTGTGCCCAGCAGAACGAGAGAAAGAATGGCGAGCACTGCAGTGTTCTGCATGGTTATCCTTCGATCAGAATGGTCGACTTATGCGGAGATGGCTCCGTCACGGACCGCCGAACCGAGCGGCGGTCGGGTGCTTGCTTAGACCGCTTAGCTTGCGTCAACCTTGCAGGCGGCAATGGAGTGATCGCTCAAAAGGTCCTGCCGTCGGGATGCCGACGCAATGTTGAGGCAAGCCTTCTCGTCCAAAAGAGTGTCTGGTGTTGCACGAGAGGCCGGTGAAAATGCGACTGCTGCTGGTTGAAGACGAGCCCGACATGGCCGCGCTGCTGCGCAGCGTGCTGGAAAAGCACGATTTCGTCACCGACAGCGCCCCCTCGATCGAAATTGCCATCGAGGCCATCGAGACGATTGCGCATGACCTGGTCCTGCTCGACCGCCAGTTGGGAGACGGCGATGGCGCCACACTCATCGCTTATCTGCGCAAGCGTCGACCCAATGTCCCTGTCGTTATCCTCTCGGCGCGCGGGGCCGCCGCGGATCGCGTTGAAGGCCTCAATCTGGGTGCCGACGACTATATCGCCAAGCCATTCGTCATCAACGAGCTGGTGGCCCGCTTGCGGGCCGTCCTGCGCCGGCCGACGCAGATGGCGTCCGAGCGTCTTGAAGTGGGCAATCTCAGCTTCGACCTCAACCAGGCCGAAGTCTTCATCGAGGGCGCGCGGCTCGATCTGCCGCGGATGGAATATCTGGTGCTCGAAAGCCTGATGCGCCGAGCCGGTCGCACGGTGCGACGGGGCGTTCTTGAAGAGGAAGTCTATGGCTCGGACGATGAAATCCAGTCCAATTCCCTTGAAGCCCATATTTCGCGGCTACGGCGCAAACTGAGCGATGCCGGTGCACGCGTCTCGATCCAGCCGGTGCGTGGCGTGGGCTATTTCCTCAAGCACACCCCATGAGCCGGACAAAAACCAACAAGCTTGAACGCAAGCTCACCTTTCGCATGGTCCAGGTGCAGATCTTGGGGCTGCTGCTGTTCTTCGGCGCCTGCGTCTTCCCGCTGGTCGTCTACCCGATCTACCGCGAACTCGGCGACGCCAAGACCCTGGACATCACGGTCAGCGAGCCGTTTGCGCAGAGCCTTCGACCAGCCGATGGTGGCACGATCGTGGTGACGCCAACCGCGGCCCTGCAGCAACTCATCGCCACCTATCCAGACATCTGGTTCCACGCCAGGACGGCGGCCGGCGCCACTGTCAGCATCGGCGCCATGCCGCCGATCTACCGTGCGATTGCCGAAACGTCCTGGGATTTTGAGAGCTTTGACGCCAGAACGGTGAACAGCGGCAAAGGCGGCATCGGGCTGCGCACCGAGCCATCCGCAGCGGGCATGGTGCGCATCATGACAGGCAATGGGCCAGTGATCAGTGCGGTCAACATTATCGGTTGGGTTCTGGGCGCGCTCGCGGCCGGCATTGCCGTGACGGTGGTGATCGTCAGCGCCGTGGTCATCCCCATCGTGGTGCGACGCGAAATGCGGGGCCTGAACGCCGCCGCCGCGCAGGCACGGCTTATTCACAGCCATGCCCGCGGCGCCCGTCTCTCGCTTGACGACGTGCCCGACGAGGTCGCGCCGCTCGTGCTCTCGGTCAATGATGCGCTGACGCGTCTCGACCAGTCCTACGCCGCGCGGGAGCGGTTTCTCGCTGATTCCGCCCATGAATTGCGGACGCCGATTGCCATCATGCAAACCCGCATCGAAGCCGAGGATCCGTTTCCGGCCCAGACGCGGCTGCTCGTCGACGTAGCCCGCCTGTCCAGCCTTGCCGACCAATTGCTGGACCTGCAGCGCATGGATCTGACCGGCACGCGCTTCGGCCCTGTCGACCTCAACGAGGTGGCCAGCGAAGTCGTGGGGGATCTGGCGCCACTGGCCAATGCCGCCGGCTATGAGCTGTCGCTGATCGCTGCCGATGCCCCCGTGGTCGTCGACGGCGACACGGGTAGTCTCGTGCGGGCGCTGACCAATATCGTGCAGAACGCCGTCGCCTATGGCGGTCAGCACGGGGAAATCCTCGTGCAGGTGGATCGCAATGGCAGCATGGCCATAAGCGACGAGGGGCCGGGCATCGCCAGGCACGAACGCGATCGCGTCCTCGAGCCCTTCTATCGCGTAACCCATACGACGCGCGGCACCGGTCTCGGGCTCAACCTGGTCGACATGATCATCCGTCGCCATCAGGGTCATCTTTCCCTGGGCGATGCGGCCTCGGGCGGCGCCATGTTCGTCATCAGCCTGCCGCTTAAGTCGGCCTGACCGCAATAATCGATGGCGGGCAAAGCCCCGTAAGCCTGAGGCAAGCTTGGTCTCCCATCTTGCGCTCGACGGTACCCATCAGGGTGTCCGTGTACGGGCCGTGCATGGCTCGTGGAACAGTCTCAGGAGCTTCTCAATGCATATTCACCGCCTCCCCATCGCCACCGTATTCGCCGGTTTGGCCGTTTTGTCTTCTGGAGCAGCCAGCCAGGCTGCCGATGTCGGATACCCTGTCCCCGCACCCGCTTTGTCCTATAGCGACGCGGGTCTGGCGGTGGCCACCGACGACTGGTCGGGCGCCTATGTCGGCGGCAGCATAGGCGGCCGCACGGAAGGCGATTTTGATTTCGATCTCGGCGATTACGGCCTCACCGCCGGCGCCCAGGCCGGCTATCTGCAGCAGCTGGGCATGTTCGTGCTGGGCGCTGAAGTCCAGGGCCTGTGGACGGACGAACTGCATTACGCCCTCACGCCGGGCGCCGGATTGGCGCAGGACTGGTCGGTTGCCGCCAAGGGCAGGGCAGGCGTGGCCCTGGGCGACATGCTGCTCTATGGCACGGGTGGTGCGGTGTTTTCCGAACTCAAGGCCACCGGCGCCACGTCCTCGCCCAGCAACTGGCATGCCGGGGCCGTCTTTGGCGGCGGCCTCGAGCACAAGCTCGGCGACAATCTCAGCCTGCGCGCCGAGTATCTCCAGACCCGGTTCTTCGATGTCGACAGCACGGTGGCTGGTGCCGCGCGCGAGGACGACCTCGTCAATCATTCCACAACCGTCGGCCTGAACTACCGCTTCTAGCGCCCCGGCGCCTTGTTCCCTGCATAGGGCAGGTCGGGCTCGATTCCCGCTATGGCGGAGGTCACGATGAGCCCGGCCTGTCCGCCTTGCCGCGCCGCCGGGTCTGCCCGGCTGTCAGTCTCGCGGCAGGCTTTTGAGCGGACGCTGCACCTTGTCGAAGGCCTGGGTTATTCCGTCGTCAAGCGACGCTGGAAGCAGCATTTTATCCAACCAGGGTGTGGCTTTGCCAAGGGACAGAGTGCCAGCAACCCGGCCCGGTCAGGCGGATGCATCGAGAAGTGCAGGTGTCGACGGTGCCGTGCGGCGGGGCCGCTCGGGCACCGGTGTCTTGAAGCGCGCCACATCACGAACAGGCGGCATGCCGTACATACGGGCATATTCCCGGCTGAACTGCGACGCGCTTTCATACCCCACGGAGTAGGCAATCGCCGCCGCATCGCGCGGCTCGAACAACAACAGCTGGCGCGCCTGCAGCAGCCGCAGTCGCTTCTGGTACTGGATGGGCGTCATCGCCGTCATGTCGCGAAAGTGGCGATAGAAGGCAGCCACGCTCATTCCGGTCATGGCGGCGAGCGGTTCGACGCGAAAGGCTTCGTCATAATGCGCCCGGATCCAGTCTATGGCCGTGCGGAGTTGGGCCAGCCGACTATCGGCACGCCCGATCTGGCGCAGCAGATCGCCCTGTGGCCCCTGCAGAACGCGAAACAGGATCTCACGCTCAATCATCGGTGCCAGCAGCGCTACCTCCTTTGGACGCTCCGCCAGACGCACCAGACGGCCCCAGGCATCGAGGAGTTCCGGCGTAACGCCAGAGACCTGGAAGGTCGGGGCCGCCTTTATGGCAGGCTTCTCGTCGAGTTCGGCGAGCAGGGCGCCGATGACGGCAGGATCAAGGGTCAGGCTCAGTGCCAGATAGGGCAGGCCCGGCTTTTCGGGGCGGACCTGACCGATAGCGGGCACATCTACCGGAACGACAAAATAACTGGCTGGCTCGACATTCAGGATCTGGTCGCCAACCGAAAGGCTCTTGCTGCCCTGCAGGACCAGATGGATCATCGGCTGATAGACCTGATTGGAACAGGCCTCTGCGCGCACCATGGATACGCGGGGGAGCCCGGTCTCGGTCCACTTGTCGTCGGCGCGCATGGCGAAGTTGCGCAAGTCTTTTAGGTCATTGATCATGGACAAGCCTATCACCCTGCTTCCCGGGATAACAAGACAATGAGAAGAATAGGCAAGAATGCGCGAGGATCCGGCACGCTGTCTTCCCGCCAGCTCCCCACATCACGCCTGTCGACCGGGCCATGAGGTTTGTGCCCGGCGCATTCAAGGCGGGATAAACCAATGAAACTGAGTGGAAAAGTTGCCATCGTCACGGGCGCGTCGAGCGGCATCGGGGCGGGCATCGCCAAGGCCCTGGGCAGCGAAGGCGCCACGGTCATCGTCAACTATGCCAGCAACAAGCAGGCCGCAGACGCCGTGGTCGCCTCGATCCAAGGCGCAGGAGGCACTGCAGTGGCCATCCAGGCAGATATGACCCGTTCAGCCGACATTATTGCCCTGTTTGACACCGTCATGACCGGGCATGGTCGGCTGGATGTGCTGGTGAACAATGCCGGCATCGCTATTTTCGAAATGGTCGCTGACCTGACCGAGGACGCCTTCCACAAGCAGTTCAACCTGAACGTGCTGGGTCCGCTCCTGGCGATCCGCGAAGCGGTCAAGCATTTCGGGGACGCGGGCGGCAGTGTCATCAATATCAGTTCGATTCTGAGCACCGACCCCTATCTGGCATCCAGTGTCTATGCCGCGACCAAGGGGGCCGTCGACACAATGACCTTCGCGCTTGCCAGAGAGCTCGGTTCGCGTGGCATCCGGGTGAATTCCATCCTGCCAGGCCACACCAACACCCCGGGCACTGACGGGAATTTCGCCGGCGAATTCGGTGACAAGCTGATTGCGGGCACCCCGCTTGGCCGTTTCGGTGAGCCTGCCGATGTCGCCCCGGTGGCGGTCTTTCTGGCGTCGGACGATGCCCATTGGGTGACGGGTGAATCGATCCGCGCCGCGGGCGGCGTTCGTGGTGTCGGCTACTAGCTACCCCGATTGCTAATCAGGATGGCGCCCGGATCGCTTCGGACCGGGCGCCATCCACCGCGCGTTGGCGGCGACGACCGCACGTCAGGCCAGGGGCTTGGAGAGGAAGGTGCGGGTGCGGCCGCGGGGAAAGTCGGGCAGGGCGCCGAACGCCGTGTAGCCAGCCTTCTGATAGACCTGCAGGGCCTGCGGGTTGAAGGTGTCGATATAGGCGCCGTGACAGCCGCGGGTCCGCGCCTCGGCCTCGGCCGCGGCGAGCATGCGCCCGGCCAGGCCCTGTCCGCGCTGGCTTTCGGCCACCCAGAGCCACTGGACGTAGAGCCAGCCCCAGGCGGTATAGCCGGACAGCCCGGCGACCAGGGTCTCGCCCTCATGCAACAGCACGGCGAGGGCCGCGCGGCCGGACGGGCCGACATCGGCGGCATTGAAGGCGCTGAGATTATCGCCCAGCTGCGCCAGGCTTGCCGCGTCGGGCTGGCCGGTCAGCGTCAGGGACAGCTCAGCCATGGCTGAGCCTGCCGCCGGTGAGGGGGTGGGGCGCGCCGGTCGTGGTGGGAAAGCTAATCGGCAGGTCGCGCAATACCCGTACGGCGAGGAAGGCAAAGCATTCCGCCTCGATGGCATCGCCGCGCAGGCCCAGCGTATCGGCGGCAATGGGCTCGACGCCGGCCCGGCTTTCCAGCATGGCCATGATGGCTGGGTTGTGCCTGCCGCCGCCGCAGACCACCAGCCGCTCGGGCCGGCGCGGCAGCAGGCCGAGCCCCTTGCCGACGGCGCCGGTGGTAAAGGCGGTCAGCGTCGCCGCGCCGTCTTCGGCACTCAGCCCGTCGGCCATGCGGGCAGAGAAGTCGAAGCGATCGAGCGATTTGGGATAGGGCGCGCTGAGATAGGGGTGGGTCAGCAATTGCGCCAGGCGCGCCTCGTCCACCGTGCCGCGCAGCGCCAGCTGCCCGTCGCGATCCATGTCGCCCAGGCCCAGGCCGCGGATGAAGTCGTTGATCGGCGCATTGGCCGGTCCGACATCGAAGGCGATCAGCTGGTCGGCGCCGTCCCACCAGGTGATATTGGCGACCCCGCCCAGATTGAGCACAGCGGTGCGGCCGTCGACATAGCCGAGGCGCCGGAGCAGCGCCTGATGATAGAGCGCCGCCAGCGGCGCGCCCTGGCCGCCGGCCCGAACATCGGCGGAGCGGAAATCGGAGGCCACCCGGATCCCCAGCAGGTCCGCCATCAGCTGGCCATGGCCCAATTGCCGCGTGGCGCCGATGCGGCCCGGCTGCGGCGCCCGATGCAGCACCGACTGGCCGTGAAAGCCGACAATGCCGATATCGGCCGGCGTCAGCCCGGCTGCGCGGACGAGGTCCGCCACTGCGGCGGCCTGGGCGCGGGTAATGGCCTCCTCGGCTTCGGCAAAGATGGCCGGCTCGGGGCCCTCGAACTGCCAGACCAATGCTTGGCGGAGGGTTTCCTCGAGCAGGCTGCGGATCGATGGCGGATAGGGGGCGAGGGTATAGTCGCCAAAGGCGGTAATGCTCTCGCCATCGGTCTGCACCAGCGCCACGTCGATATAGCCGTCGAGCACGGTTCCGGTCATCAGGCCCACGGCCCAGATCGGCTGCATGGCGCTTCTCCTATTGGGTGTTGATCAGGTCGCCGACGGCGCGGCGCAGCGCCACGATGCCGCTGTCGAAATGGCGGGTGGGATGGACGCGATTGGTCAGCAATGTCCAGGCCAGGCCGCGCTCGAAATCGATCCACAGGCCGGTGCCGGTAAAGCCGGTATGGCCGATCGTGGAGGGTGAACAGTGCTCGCCGCCCGACCAGCCTTCATAAGGCCGCTCCCAGCCATGCGTGCGGCGGGCAGAGAGCGGGGTGCGGATCAGGGCATCACTGCCACTGTCATTGAGGCGCGCCGCGGCGAAGTCGAGTACGGAAGCGGCCGTACCGAACAGCCCGGCATGGCCGGCGCCCTGCAGCGCCGAACAATTGTCGTCATGCACTTCGCCGACCAGGACGCGATGGCGCCAATAGCAGTCCTCGGTTGCGGCCGCCTGTGCCGGATCGGCCGACCAGGCAAGGCCGGGACCGGGATCCATGTCGCGAATGGTGCGGCCCTCGATCCGCTCCAGTGCCAGGCCGAGCAGGATGAAATTGATGTCGGAATAGACCGAGGGGCCGGCCTCCCAGGCGTGCTGCAGCAGGAAGGTGCGCAGCAGGTCGGGGTCGCGGCCATAGGTATAGAGCGGAAACACCGCCGGGAACGGCGTCTGGTGCCCCAGGCACTGCCGGAAGGTGACGCGGCGTTCCCAATTGTCGAGATTATAGTGCCGGAAATCCGGCAGCACGCTGGTGAGTGGGGCATCGAGATCGATGGTGCCGGCCGCTGCCAGCGCCAGGATGCGCGGTGTGGTGAACAGCACTTTGCTGAGGGACGCCAGGTCGAACCAGGTGTCCTCGGTCATGGGACGCCGCTCGGGCACCAGCTGGGCTTGTCCCATGGATCGCACGGCCCGGTTGCCCTCAGCATCAACCACACCCAGCACGCCGCCAGGAATGCGGCCGGCCTGGATGGCGGCAGCGAGCGGCGCAAAGGCGCGCTCCAGCAGGGCGGCAGCTTTCATGACGGGGTCTCCAGGCGCACATGGTGATCAGGCCCGGCCTCGCGCCACTGCGCGGCCGGGGGTTCATAGCCTGCCACCCGCACCAGGGAGGGCACCTGGCTGGCGTCGAGGGCGAAGTGCTGGTTGCGCCGCTCGATGGCGGGCACTGCCGCGATCAGGCGCTTGGTATAGCTGTGCCGGGGCGCCGAGAGCACGGACTGGGCCGCGCCGATCTCGACGATCTGGCCGGCGAACATCACCGCCACGCGATGGGCAATGCGTTCGACCACGGCCATGTCATGGGAAATGAACAGATAGGCCAGGCCAAATTCGCGCTGCAGGTCGATCAGCAGGTCGAGCACCGTGGCCTGCACCGAGACGTCCAGCGCCGACACCGCTTCGTCGAGCACGACGATTTCGGGATTGAGCATCAGCGCTCGGGCAATGCAGAGGCGCTGCCGCTGGCCCCCCGAGAACTGGTGCGGATAGCGCGTCAGCACGTCGGCCGGCAGACCCACCCGCTCGAGCAGGAAGACCATGCGCTCGCGCAGGGCGGCGTCCTGGCGCTGGCCATTGGCGATGGCCGGCTCGGCCAGCAGGGCCGCCACATCAAGCCGCGGATTGAGCGAGGCAAAGGGGTCCTGGAATACCATCTGTACCGGGCGGCGCGAGCGGCCGGCCGCTATCGTGACACTGCCGCGCTGCTTGCCGACCAACGACAGCAAGGCGCGCGCGGTGGTCGACTTGCCCGAGCCGCTTTCCCCGACAATGCCCAGCGTCTCGCCAGCCAGCAGGTCGAAATCCACGCCATCGACGGCATGGACGGCATCGGGGCGGGCAAACAGGCCGCGGCCCACCGGGAACCGCACCACCAGGTCGTCGACCTTGATGACCGGCGTGCTGTTTATGCGGCGCGGCCCATCGTCCCGCGCCGCCTTGCCGGACGTGAAATGCGGCACCGCACTCAGCAGGTGCCTTGTATAGGCGTGCTGCGGCCGGTCGAGCACGGCATTGGTATCGTCCTGCTCGACGGCAAGGCCGTTCTGCATGACCATGATGCGGTCGGCAATGCCGGCGACCAGCCCGATATCATGGGTGATGAAGATCATCGCCATGCCGGTCTCTGCCCGTAGCTCGGCCAGCAGCGCCATGATCTGGGCCTGCACCGTGACATCGAGCGCGGTGGTCGGCTCATCGGCAATCAGCAGGCGCGGGCTGCTGGCCAGCACCATGGCGATCATCACGCGCTGCCGCATGCCGCCCGACAGCTGATGCGGATAATAGTCGAGGCGCGATTTCGCATCGGGAATGCGGACCCGGTCGAGCATGTCCAGCGCACCACTGCGGGCGGCCTGGCCGCGCAGGCCCCGGTTGAGCCGCAGCGCTTCCTCGATCTGGGCGCCCACCGTGTGCACCGGATTGAGCGAGGTCATCGGCTCCTGGAAGATCATGCCGATATCGCGGCCCCGCACCTGGCGCAGCGTTTTTTCCGGGGCGGTGGTGATGTCGAGCAGGCTGCCATCGGCGCGCTGCAGGGTAATGGCGCCACCGGTAATGCGGCCGCCGCCGAAATCCACCAGCCGGTTGATCGATAGTGCCGTGACCGACTTGCCCGAGCCGCTTTCGCCGACAATGCCCAGTGTCTGGCCGGCCGCCAGCTCAAAGCTGACGCCGCGCACCACTGCATTGGCCTTGGGGTCGGGACCAAAGCCGACATGCAGGTCGCGGACGGAAAGCAGGGCAGTCATGGGGTCCTCCCTTGCGTGCGCGGATCGAGAATGTCGCGCAGCGCGTCGCCGGTCAGGTTGAAGCCCAAAATGCCCAGCATGATGGTGAGGGCCGGAAACAGCATCAGCCAGGGCGCCTGCTGCATCAGGTTCTTGCTCTCCGACAGCATGACCCCCAGCGAGGGCGCCGGCGGCTGCGTGCCCAGGCCCAGGAAGGACAGGCCGGCTTCGGTGAGCAGCGCCCAGGCCAGAGCCAGGGTGACCTGCACGGCCAGCGGCGCCACGAGGTTGAGCAGCAGGTGCCGGCTCAGGACATAGGCCTGCGAGCTGCCAAAGGTGCGCGCCGCATCGACAAAGTCGCGCTGCTTGAGCGACAGAGCCGGGCCGCGCACCACCCGGGCAAAGATCGGCGTATAGACGATGGCAATGGCGGTGACGCTGGTAAAGGTGCCCGGCCCGACAATGGCGATGATCAGCAGCGCCAGGAGGATCGCGGGGAAGGCCAGCAATATATCCATCAGCCGCATCAACAGGCCATCCCACAGCCCGCCCCACCAGGCGGCCAGCAGGCCGATCACCGTGCCGGCCAGGGTGGCGCAGGCGACGGCGGCAAAGGCGATGTTGAGCGACTGGCCGATGCCCAGCATCAATCGGCTTAGCGTATCGCGACCCAAGAGGTCGGTGCCCATCCAGAACTCGGCATTGGGCGGCTTGAGCCGGTTGAGCGTGAACATCTGCAGCGCGTCATGCGGCGTCAGGCCCAGGCCAGCACACAGCGCCGCGAGCAGATAGAGCCCGATAATGACGACGCCGATGCGCCCGGAGGGGTGGGCGATGAGCGCGCGCAGCATGGCCATCACCTGCCTCCCAGCCGGATGCGCGGATCAAGCGCTGCATAGGCCAGGTCGACCAGCAGATTGACCACGAGGAAGTTGAAGGCGATGAACAGCACGCAACCCTGCACCAGCGCATAATCGCGCTGGCTGATGGCGTCGAGCACCAGCCGACCTAGGCCGGGCAAAGCGAAGATCTGTTCCACGATGACGGCGCCCCCCAGCAGATAGCCGAATTCGACGCCCGACAGGGTCACCACCGGGATCAGCGCATTGGGCAAAGCGTGGTGCCAGACGACGCTGAGGGCCGGCACACCCTTGGAGCGGGCGGTGCGCACATAGTCCTCGCTCAGCACGTCAAGCATGGCCGAGCGGGAGATGCGGGTGACCGAGGCGGCGAAGGCAAAGCCCAGCGTGATCGCCGGAAAGATCAGCTGGCTGAGATTGGCCAGCGGATCCTGCCAGAGCGGGGTAAACATGCCCATGGCTGGTACGACGCCGAAAAACACCGAAAGCACGAAGATGATCAGGATGCCCAGCACGAAGCTGGGCGTCGACTGCCCCAGCATGGCCAGCAGGCGCACACCCAGGTCGCTGGGCCGGCCATTGCGGGTGGCCGCCAAGACGCCGAGCGGAATGCCCACGCAAAGCGCGATCAGCATGGCCAGCAGCGCCAGCTCCAGCGTCAGCGGAAAGCGTTCGAGAATGATGCTGAAGACCGGCCGCGCATAAATGGTGGAGACGCCCAGGTCGCCCTGGAACAGCCCGCCCAGCCACCGCAGATATTGTGACCAGACCGGCTGGTCGATGCCGAAATAGACGGCGAGGGAAGCCCGCTGGTCAGGTGTCAGCATGCCGGCTTCGGTGCCCAGCATGGCGGTGATGGCGTCGCCGGGAATGAGCCGGATCGAGACAAACACCAGCACCGAGACGCCCAGCAGGATCAGCGGAAAGGTCAGCAGGCGCCGTGCCAGATAGTGCATTGATGCGGGGCCTTTGAGAAAGGGGGCTGGCAGCGCGCCAGCCCCGTCGGAAGCTACTGGATGGCGACCTTGGTGAGGCCGAACAGCGTGCCGGTCGGCGAGGGCTCAAAGCCGGTCACCGTCTTGAGCTGGGCCGTGTAGGTGAACGAGGTCGACAGCCACAGCCAGGGCGCCTGTTCGGCCAGGTGGCTTTCGAACTGATGGAAGATCTCGACGCGCTTGGCCGGGTCGGTCTCGGCCTGGCCCTGCTTCATCAGGCTGTCCAGCGTATCGTCGACAAAGTTCGAGACGCCCAGCAGATTGCCGTCCTTGGTGAAGTAGCGGTTATACATCGGATAGGGGTCAGGCCGGCCGCCATTCTGCGCCACGGCCATGTCGAAATCACCCTTGAGCCAGGTGTCGACATAGACATTGAGCTCCATCATCTCGATCTCGAGCGTGACGCCGATTTCGGCCAGCTGCGCCTGCAGCACCTGCGCTTCGGCGGCAGCCACCGGCGGCTCGCCGGTCGCGGCGATGACGGTGGCGCTAAAGCCCTCGGCCATCCCGGCTTCTTCCATCAAGGCCCGGGCGCGATCGACGTCCTGCTCGTAGCAGAAGAGCGTATCGGGATCCTGGGCAAA
Source organism: Devosia beringensis (assembly GCF_014926585.1). Lineage (NCBI taxonomy): Bacteria > Pseudomonadati > Pseudomonadota > Alphaproteobacteria > Hyphomicrobiales > Devosiaceae > Devosia > Devosia beringensis. Next base: position 3,688,024 of record NZ_CP045422.1, read on the forward strand.
GGCCGGCACCGTCATCGGCCCGGTGACGACGCCTTCGCCGACCAGCGCCGCGTCGATGATTTCCTGGCGGTTGATGGCACAGGACATGGCCTGGCGGACCTTGAGATTGTCCATGGGCGGGCGCGACGGATTGAGCTGCAAGACGTTGTAGGCGAGGCCGCCGACGCGGTTGAGCTGCAGATTGGCCTCGTTGGGCACCAGGGTGGCAATCAGCGGGTCATTGATCAGGGCAAAATCGATCTGGCCGGCGCGCAGCGAGGCCAGGATCGCGCTTTCATCGGGCAGCACCGTCACATTGATGCCGTCGATGGCCAGGTCGCCACCGGCCCATGCGGGATTGGCGCTGAGCACTTCGCGCGCATTGGGTTCCCAGCTGTCGAGCACGAACGGGCCCGAACCCAAAGCCGTCGTGCCGATGGAACCGGCTGCGATGGCGCTGCCCGGCACGATGGCCGCATTGATATTGGCCATGGCCGCCAGGATCGGCACGTCGGCCGTGCTGAGGTTGAACACGACCGTGGCGTCATCGGGCGTATCGATGCTGGCAATGGAGAGGAAGTTGGAACGGGCGGCCGCCGCGGTCGCTTCATCGAGCACGCGCTCGAACGAGGCCTTGACGTCAGCCGGGGTCACCTTGGTGCCGTCGCTGAAACTGGCTTCGGGGTCGAGCGTGAAGGTGAGCGTCTTGGCATCGGCCGAGAATTCCCAGCTGCTGGCAATGGCGGGCACGATGTTGAGTTCGGTGTCGAGGCGCACCAGTGGCTCATAGATCAGCTCGAGCAGGCGCAGCGACGAAAACGCCGTCTGCGTATGGGGATCAAGGCCGGTGGCGTCCTGAGACCAGGCCATGCGCAGGGTGGCGGCCTGGGCGGGCAGGGCGATGGCGGTGGTCGACAGGGCGGTCGCAATAGCGAGGCCAGCGGCGAATTTGCGTGAATTGGTCCAGATCATCTTGTTCCCTCCAGAATCGATGGCATGTGGTCAGGCTTTTGCGGCAGATTTTTCGCTGGGTTGTGCAGGCTTGCCCTCGATGGCCAGGCGCAGGAAGCCGCCGGCCGATGCCAGCGTGGCGCGCGCGGCGGTCACGTCGAGCCCCGTCAGGCGGACCAGGATGGCCAGCTTGACGTCATTGCCGGTCAGTTCAAGTGCGGCCTCGGCCTGCTGGGGCGTGCACTCGGTGGCCTGCATGACGATACGCACGGCGCGGGCCAGCAGCTTTTCATTGCTGGCATTCACGTCGACCATCAGGTTTTGATAGATCTTGCCGATGCGGATCATGCTGGCGGTGCTCAGCATGTTGAGCACCAGCTTCTGTGCCGTGCCCGATTTGAGGCGGGTCGAGCCGGTCAGGGCCTCGGGGCCGACCACCGGCGAAATGGCAATGTCGGCCAGCCGGGCAATGGTGGAATCCGGATTGCAGGACAGGGCCACCGTCGTCGCGCCCAGGCTCTTGGCATAGTCGAGCGCGCCGATGACATAGGGGGTGCGGCCGCTGACGGCGATGCCCACCACCACGTCGTGCGGCGTCAGCGCCAGCTTTTCGAGGTCGCGCTGGCCTTCGCCGCGATCATCCTCGGCGCCTTCGATGGGGTGGCGCAGCGCCCGGTCGCCCCCGGCAATGATGCCGATCACCATGCCCTCGGGTACGCCGAAGGTGGGCGGGCATTCCGACGCGTCCAGCACGCCGAGGCGGCCGCTGGTCCCGGCGCCCAGATAGATCAACCGTGCGCCGGCCTTGAAGGATTCCACTACCTTGTCCACGGCGGCGGCGATCTGGGGCAGCTCGCGTCGGACGGCCTCGGCGACCTTGCTATCCTCGCCGTTCATCGCGGCCAGAATGTCGGGGGTCGGCATCAGGTCGATCTGCATCGTGCCGGGGTTGCGGGCCTCCGAGACGAGCTGGTCGAGCTCTGCCATCAAGATGCTTCTTGCCATTGTGCCCTCACTCAATCCGGCTGGAATGCTAGGAGGCAATATTCCATATGTCAATTAATCTTGGAATATTGTATTCCAAATTAACCGATGGCGCGGCACCATGCGGTTTAGGCGGCAGGGCTGCCGACCGCGCGCTGTCCTTGCCACGGCGGTGTGCTGGGCTCTAGTCGTGCCCGCCGGTCGTTGCGTCGAAAATGCTGTTTTGGGGGAAACATGTCCATATTGAAGGTGCTCGGCGCCAAGCTGGAATCGATGACCCAGGCGGATCAGCAAATTGCCCGCTTCATCATTGAGCATCCCGAGCAGATGCTCACCCTGTCGTCGCAGGGCCTGGCCGATGCCACCGGGCGCAGCCAGTCCAGCGTGGTCAAATTCAGCCAGAAGCTGGGTTATGGCGGCTATCAGCAGCTCAAGCTGGCGGTGAACAAGGCCAAGGCGCTGGAGTGGCAGGCGCCCGGCGGCATCATCCATGGCTCGATCGACAGCAGCGACAGCTACATGACGATCCTGCAGAAGCTGATCGGCAGCAAGCTGCTGTCCATGCGTGAAACCACCGCTGCCAATAGCGAACAGACCATCGATCGGTCCCTTGAAGCCCTGGCCAAGGCGCGGAAGATCCAGTTGGCCGGCGTCGGGGCCTCTTCCCTAGTGGCGCGGGATTTCTCCTACAAGCTGCTCAAGATCGGCCGCACCGTGCTGATCGACAGTGATACCCATATCCAGGTCGCCAATGCCTCCGGTCTGGGACCGGGCGATACCCTGCTGGCCCTGTCGCATTCGGGGCGGAGTCTGGAGACTCTGCGTATCGCCGAAGTGGCCAAACAGCGGGGAGCGACGGTTATTTCGGTGACCGGCCTGCAGCCCAACCCGCTGCTCGATCTGGCCGATATCCACCTCTTTACCGTCGCCGACGAGGAACGGGTGCGCTCATCCGCCATCACCTCGCGCGACGCGCAGTTGATGCTGATGGACATGATGTTCATCCTGCTGCTGCGCCGGCAGGATGACGCAGCGGACTTCATCCACAACAGCGAAATCGCTGTCGCCGTTCTCAAGGCACCCTGAGCGGCAAGACACGGAAAACGTGATTTCCTCAGCCTGTGCATATAATATAATATTCTTGACACTGTCAAAATTAGGAATTTAGTATTCCAACGTCGGCGCTCTTGAGGGAGAGTGCCTGCGCAGGGGCCTGCATGCTTGCAGGCGATCGGAGGAATATAGTGGCTCAGCTATCGCTGCGCGGCATCAAGAAGCGCTTTCGCACGACCGACGTGCTGCACGGCATCGATCTGGAGATCGGGGACCGCGAATTCGTGGTCTTTGTCGGGCCGTCCGGTTGTGGCAAGTCGACCCTGCTGCGCCTGATTGCCGGGCTCGACCCGATCAGCGAAGGCGAGTTTTTTCTCAACGGCCATCGCATGAACGATGTGGCGCCCTCGCGCCGCGGCATTGCCATGGTCTTCCAGTCCTATGCGCTCTATCCGCACATGGACGTCTATGAAAACATGGCCTTCGGCGCCCGCCTCATGGGTCTGGACAAGACCGAGGTCGAAAGCCGCATTGCCGAGACGGCGCGCATGCTGCGGCTCGAGCCGCTGATGCAGCGCAAGCCGCGCGAACTCTCGGGCGGCCAGCGCCAGCGCGTCGCCATCGGCCGCGCTCTGGTGCGCAAGCCCGACGTCTTCCTGCTCGACGAGCCGCTGTCCAATCTCGATGCCGCGCTGCGCTCGGATGTGCGGCTGGAGATCGCCAAGCTGCACCGCGATATCGGCGGCACCATGATCTATGTGACGCATGACCAAGTCGAGGCCATGACCCTTGCCGACAAGATCGTGGTGATGAATGCCGGCCGCATTGAGCAGGTCGGCTCGCCCCGACAGCTCTACGAAACCCCGGCCAATACCTTCGTTGCGACCTTTATCGGCTCGCCGCGCATGACGCTGGTCGATGTGACACGCGATGGCGATCGCGTCGGGGTGGCCAATGGCGGCTCGGTCGCCACCGGCGCGCTCCCAGAGGGCTCCGCCTTCAAGCTCGGCCTGCGTCCAGACGCCGTCCACCTGCAGCGCGGGGAGGGGGGCGAAGGGCTCTCCGCCACCGTGGTCTATACCGAATATCTCGGTGACAACGCCTATGTCTATGCCCGCCTGGCCGACGATACGCTGCTCTCGGCCCGCACCACGCCCAATGATCTGTTTGCGCCCGACGAGTTGGTGACCGTGACGGTCACGCCGGGCGCAGCGCATTACTTTTCCGCCGAGGATGGCCGGCGGCTGGAGCCCTAGAGGCGCCGGCACAGTCCATATGCATGAATTCACAAGGAGAGGGAACACCATGAGAACCAAATTGATCCGCATCGGCGCCGCATTGAGCGCCCTGCTTGTCGCGGCGCCGGCTTTGGCGCAGGACCTGACCTTCTGGAGCTGGCGCCAGGAAGACCGCGCCGCCTATGAGACGTTCATCGCGACGTTCGAAGCGGCCAATCCCGGCATCACGGTCAATTTCGAGACCTTCGAAGCCGCCAATTACAACACCATCCTCTCCACCGCTCTGGCGGGCGGTACCGGGCCGGACGTCATGATGGTGCGCGCCTATGGCGGGCTCGAGAATGTCGCCGCTGCCGGCTACCTCGAGCCACTGTCGGCCGAGACCGTGCCGGCGCTGGCCGATTTCGTCCCGGCCGCTCTTGCTGCCGAAAGCGTGCGCGCCGATGGCATTGCCTATGCGGTGCCCTTTGCCAGCCAGACCCAGCTGGTCATCTACAACAAGACCATTTTCGACGACAATGGCCTGGCCGAACCCAAGACCTGGGACGAGTTGCTGGCTGCCAGCCAGACCCTCAAGGATGCCGGCGTGATCCCCTTTGCCAATGGCACCGCGACCGCCTGGCAGAACGAAACCGTCACCTTCGGCCTCGGCTCCTCGCTGATGGGCAAGGAATTCTATGACGGGCTGATGGCCGGCACGACCGACTTCACCGACCCCGCCTTTACCGGCGCGCTGACCTCGATCGCCGCCCTGGCCGCCGACTATTTCCCCGACGGCTTTATCGGCCTCGACTATCCCTCGGCCCAGCAGTTGTTCTCCTCGGGCATGGCCGGCATGTTCATTGGCGGCTCCTATGAACTGGCGACTTTCAAGGCCCAAAACCCCGATATCGAGCTGGGCGTCTTTGCCGCCCCGGGCGAGACTGCCGAGGCTGACAAGCTGGTGGGCCTCTACTTCGACGGTGGTTATGCGGCCAATGCGGCTGGCGCCAACAAGGAAGCCTCGATCAAGTTCCTCAACTATCTGGCCAGCCAGGAATTCGGCCAGGCTTTCGCCAATACGCTGAACAATATCTCGACCATTCCGGGCGTCACCTTCGACAACCCGCTGCTGGCCGAGGTCAACGAGCTCAATGCCAGCTCGATCCCCTATCTGATGCTGGTGCACTTCCGCTTCGGCGAGCCTTCCGGCTCGGTGCTGATCCAGGGCGAAATGCAGAAGCTGTTTGCCGGCGAAACCACGCCCGAAGCCATTGGCGAAGCGCTCACTACCGGTCTTGCCGCTTGGTACGAGCCCTTCAAGAAATAAGTCTCCCGACTTGTCGCGCCGCTCCTTCCCGTCCGCGGGGAGGAGCACCCATCCCCAAATCCAGGCGAGCCCGACCATGCCCAAACTCAGGATGACCGGCCGAGGCCTCTGGATCACGCTGCTGATCGTGCCGCCACTGGCCTTTGTGGCGCTGTTTATCGTCTATCCGATCATCTCGGCCTTCGCCTATGCCTTCTTTGACTGGCAGGGCCTGCGCCGCGGCGGTTTCGTCGGGCTGGAAAACTTCCATACCGTGCTCTTCGTCGAGCCCTATCGCAGCTGGACGATCAACGCCTTCTCGCACAACCTGATCGTCTTCTTTGCCCTGATGGTGCTGCAGAACGGGCTGGGTTTCCTGCTGGCCTATGCGCTGTGGCGCGAACTGCCCGGCGCGCGCTTCCACCGCATCGCCGTGTTCCTGCCGGTGGTGCTCTCCACCATCATCGTCGCCTATCTGTTCAAGCTGTTCCTCCATCCCCTGTTCGGGGTGGTCAATATCAGCCTGCGCGGCATTGGCCTCGACTGGCTGGCCCAGCCCTGGCTGGGGCAGGGCGGCACGGCGCTCTGGGCGCTGATCGGCGCGCAGGCCTGGCACATGGTGGGCTTTCCCACCCTGGTATTTCTCGCCGGCATGCAGCGCATTCCGGGCGAAATCCTCGACGCGGCGCGCATGGAAACCGAGAGCGAATGGGTCAAGATCACCAAGATCGTCTGGCCGCTCGTGGCACCCAGCGCCACCATCGTCTTCACCCTGCTCTTCGTGGGCGCGTTCAACTGGTTTGAGCTGCCCTATATCATGGCCGGCCTTGATGGCTCGCCCTATGGCTCCACCGACGTGCTGGGGCTTTATTTCTACCGCACCGCCTTCGGCAATGTCTCGGCCGGCCAGCAGGATTTCGGCCTGGGCAGCGCGCTGGCCGTGCTTATCTTCATCTTCATCGCGGCTTTTGCCACCTTCATGACGCTGCGCTTGCGGGCCAGGGAGATCCAGGTATGACCGCCGTCAGCACCAGCTATTACGATCGCCGTGGCATCCTGGGCACGCTCGGGCGCGACGGCCTGCTGCAGATCGTGCTGATCGCCAATACGGTGCTGATGCTGGCCCCCATCATCATCATGGTGTTCTCGGCCTTCAAGACCACGCCGCAGATCTTCCAGTCGCCCTTTGCCATCCCCGACTTCACCCAGGTCGGCAATTTCCTGCGCATCTGGACCGAGACCAATTTCCTGCGCTACCTGCTCAATTCCTTCGTGGTCACCGGCGCCTCCATGGTGCTGATCCTGACGCTGGGGACCATGGCCGCCTATGCCATTGGCCGCTATGCCTTTACCGGCTCGAATTTCATCCTGATGTTCTTCCTGGCCGGGCTGACGCTGCCGCTCAAACTGGCCATCATTCCGCTCTTCATGCTGATGCGGGACCTTTCCATCCTCAACAACCAGCTCTCGCTGATCTTCGTCTATACCGCCATGGGCCTGCCCACGACGGTCTTCATCATGACCGGCTTCATCCGCAGCCTGCCCAATGAGCTCGAAGATGCCGCCCGTATGGACGGCGCCAGCGAGGCGCGCATCATGTGGTCGATCATGCTGCCTTTGGTGCGCCCGGCTATGGTGATTGCCGGCATCCAGAACGTGGTGCCGATCTGGAACGACTTCTTCTTTCCGCTGGTCTTCATCCAGAATGACGACCTCAAGACCCTGCCGCAGGGGCTGACCAGCTTCATGGGCGAATATACCACCGACTGGGGCGTGCTGTTTTCGGGGCTGACCCTGTCGGCGGCGCCGATCATCATCATCTATATCGTGCTCTCCAAGCAGTTCATCGCCGGCATGACCTCGGGCGCCGTCAAGTGATGCTACCGCGCGGTCTGGTCGTGTCCTGCCAGGCCCGGGCGGACAATCCCCTGCATGGCCCCCAGTTCATGGGCGCCATGGCGGTGGCGGCGCGCGACGGCGGGGCGGTCGCTATCCGCGCCAATGGGCCCGAGGACATCGCGGCGGTCCGGGCCGCCGGCCTGCCGGTCATCGGGATCCACAAGGTGTTTTCCGACCGCCACCCGGTCTACATTACCCCCGATTTTGCCGCTGCCCAGGCCATTGTGGCTGCGGGCGCCCAGATCGTGGCGCTCGATTGCACCAGTCGACCCCGCGATGGCGAGCCGGTCGATCTACTGGTGCGCCGCATCCGCGAGGAACTGGGCGCCGAGGTCTTCGCCGATATTTCGACCTTGGACGAGGGCCTCGCTGCCACCGACTGGGGCGCAACCTATGTTGCCACCACGCTGTCGGGCTATACTGAAGCAACCCAACCGCGGCCGGAGGAACCCGATTTGCTTTTGCTTGAAACCCTTGCGTCGCGCCTTTCCGTGCCGGTGGTGGCCGAGGGACGTTTCAACACGCCGCAACTGGTACGCCAGGCCTTCGACGCCGGCGCCCATGCCGTGGTGGTTGGTACGATGATCACCAATCCGCGCGAAATCACCCGAGTGTTCGTGCAGGGTGTCGTGGCCGCATGAGCCAGCCCGTCCATCTCGGCCTTGATGTGGGCGGCACCGCCAGCCGCTGGGTCGCCTGCGCCCGGAACGGGGAAGTGCTCGGGCGCGGCGAGGCAGCCGGGGCTACCGGTCATGTCTTCAACCCGGCCGAAAAGGATCGCCTGCGGCTGACTCTGGAAGCCATTGCCCAAGCACTCGGCGCTGCCGGCCTGCAGCCCAGTCGCGTCACCGCTGGCCTGACCGGCTATGGCGCCATCGTCTCGGACGAGGTCAAGGCTTTGGTTGGTACGGCGCTGGGTGTCGGCGCCGGGGACATTGTCCTCGTCGATGATATTGTCCTGGCCTATATCGCCCAGTTCGAGCCGGGAGAGGGCCATCTGATCTCGGCGGGAACCGGCTCGATCGGCGTCCATGTCACCGCTAGCGGCGCGATGATCCGGGTTGGTGGCCGCGGCATTCTGATCGATGATGCAGGAGCGGGCAGCTGGATTGCCTTGCAGGCGCTCGATCACATCTACCGGGCGCTTGATCGCCACGGCAACTTCGACGCGGTAGAGCCCCTTGCCGGGTTGCTGTTTGCCCAGATTGGCGGTCAGGATTGGCACGATGTCCGCCAATTCGTCTATGGCGGCGATCGGGGCCGGATCGGCACGCTGGCTGTGGCCGTTGCGCGTGCCGCGGAGGCAGGTGACGCGACGGCGCTCGCCATACTGCGCCAGGCCGGCGGCGAACTCGCCCGGCTTGCGTTGGCCCTGTCCGGACGCGCCGGTGATCACCCGATACGATTTATTGGCGGCGTCCTCGACCTGCATCCGGTCATCTTCGCGGAAATCCAGGCATGTCTTCCGGCCCAGGCGGTGAGCAGGGCCGTCGGCGACGCGGCGCTGACTGCCGCGCGCCTGCAGAGCGGCCAACGCCAGGCCTGGATAGCCCTGCTGGCCGGCACCTTGGCCGGCCCGCCAAGCTAGAGCAGCCGCACCACCAAAGCGTCGCGCGGCGGAATGCTGATCGTATCGCCGTCGCATGCCGACTCAGCGCTTGCCCAATGGGTTGCTCCAAAGAAGGCGGCCCGGTCCTCTACCAAGAGGGTGGCCTGCTGGGTCTCGCGCGTCGGGTTGAGCACCCAGAGCACCTTGCCATTGGGCCCGTCATGCAACCGCGCCTGCAGCGCCGGGTTGGACAGTCGCACCTGCTGACGCTTGCCGGTCCAGGCGAAGGCAGCAGCGAAATAGGCCAGGTTGTCGGCGCTGCTGGTCTTGAAATAGGCAACGCCCGGATGGCTGCCAACCAGCAGGGTCTTGCCCGAGCCGAACTGGTTTTCGACAACGGCCAGCCTGCCGTCCGCAAAGCTGCCGCGTCCTTTGCCGGTCGTGGGCCGGTAAGCTTGCAGGAAGCCGCCGCCCTGTACCGGCTTGCCGTCGAAGTCGAAGCGGATGCGATCCCCGATATCGGGCATGAATTCGACCTCGGCCTCAACAGCGCCGAACACGGCGTCGAGCCCGTTATGGGGCTGGGTGGTGCCCACCTTGCCGCGATCGCCGAAATAGCCTGGCGTCGCCTCCGAGATCAGCGTGCCGCCGGCCGCGACCCAGTCCGCCAGCGCTTTGGCATGCGCGGCCGTGAGCATGATGGGGTAGGGGGCATAGATGGTGTCGTAGTCGTCTAAATGGTCGATATGCACCCAGTCGGCCTGGATGCCATTGTCGAAGAAACCGCGATAGGCGCCCCACATGGCTTCGCGATAAGTTTCCGGCTGGTGGCTGTAGTTGAGCAGGTAATCCCAGGCCTGGGCCTCGGGAATGACCAGGATGGCGATGTCACCCTTGACCGGTTTGGCGGCGAACAGCTCTTTCTGCTGTGGCGCATTGGCCCATTTGCCGATCGTGCTGGCCATGTCTGAGCGCGGTGTGCGCGATCCGTCCATGCCATAGGAGCCAAAGGCGCCGAACAGCGGACCATCGAGCAGCGGGCGAAAGCGAAGGTTGAGCACGCCGGTGGCGCCCGCAGCGAACGAGGTCATGGTGAGGGTGCGGATATCCTCGGGCTCCATGACGCGGCCGTCTTCCTTGTCGCGACCCAGCACCTGCGGCTGCAGCCAGAGTGGCCCGCCGGGCCGTTCGGCGTGCCACCAGGGCTTGCCGCGGGCCGCTGCCCGCGTCAGGTCGGGGCCGAAGAAGTTCTGCCAGGGCGCAAAGCCGCGGCGGCTGGGCACCCAGGTCAGGCCATAGAGCTCGACCTTGGAGGCGGCCAGCCAATCATCGGAGCCATTGGCCGCCATGTTGGGAATGGCGCCGCCGACGCCATGGGCGGCGATCAGGCAGTCGCTGTCGATGCCGCGGATGGTATCGATCTTGAACTGCATCTGGTCGTAATAGTTCTGCCGCTTGAATTCGAGCCAGTCGAGATTCTGCGGATAGGCAGCCACTTCATGGGGCGGATCGACATCGTCCCAGCTCGCATAGGAATAGCGATACCAGGCTTGGGCCAGCCCCTCGAGATCGCCATATTTGGCCGCCAGCCACAGGCGGAAATCGGCCTTCATATAGTCCGAGAAATCGACGTCGGCGGCGTAGTTGACCTCATTCCAGACATCGTAGCCGAGCAGCGCCGGATGGCCCTTGTAGCGGCTCGCCAGCGCCTTGAGGAAAGCGCCGACCGCTTCCTTGACCTCCGAGGCATTCATGGTCAGCGCGCCGGCGCCGCCGCCATTGTTGGAAAAGCCGCCGGTCGCTGAACTGACACCCATATTGGATGTCATCGGCCTGCCATCGGCGCGCAACTGGCGGGCGTGGCTCCACTGCCTATAGGCCCAATCCGGCACGGTATGGGTCAGCTCGGCGATAATCGTCTTGATGCCATTGCGGGCGGCCAGGTCCATCTGGCGGTCATAGTCCTCCCAGTCATAGTGCCCCGGCTTGCGCTCGATGGCGGCCCACATGAACCAGTGCCGGAAGACGTTCATGCCATCCTCGGCGGCCACGCCATAGTCGCGCTCCCAATCGGGCTTGGGCGGGTTGGACTTGCGGAAATAGACGGCGCCGAACGGGGATTGCGGGAGCTTGTCGAGAGGCATGGCGGACTTCCTTGCGGCAATGGTTCATCATGCGGCGGCGCGGGGGCGTCGTCGGCGGTTGGTCAGGGGCGAGGGGCTGCGGCTAGTTGTCGTCGCCGGCCAGCGCCTCCAGGGTTCGGATCAGGGCGGAGTGGTCCTTGTCGCCATCGCCCCGGGCAATGGCGGCGTTCATCAGCTGTTGCGTCGCTGCGGCATTGGGCAAGGCGATGTTGAGCGCCTTGGCAGCCTCGGCAGCCAGCGCCAGATCCTTGCGGTGCAGGCGAATGCGGAAGCCCGGATCGAAGGTGCGCTTGATCATGCGTTCGCCATGCACTTCGAGGACGCGCGAGGCAGCAAAGCCGCCCATCAGGGCCTCGCGCACCCGCGCCGGATCGGCGCCGGCCTTCTTGGCAAACAGCAGGGCCTCGGCAACGGCCTCGATGGTGAGTCCGACAATGATCTGGTTTGCCACCTTGGCGGTCTGGCCATCGCCATTGCCGCCGACCAGGGTGATGTTCTTGCCCATGAGCTGCAGCAGCGGCAAGGTCCGGTCGAACACGTCCTGCTTGCCACCCACCATGATAGTGAGCGCGGCATTGCGCGCGCCGACCTCGCCGCCCGAGACCGGGGCGTCGAGAAAGTCGCAGCCCAAAGCCGCGATACGCGCGGCGAAATCCTTGGTGGCAACGGGGGAGATCGAGCTCATGTCGATGACCAGCTTGCCCGCAGATAGTCCCGCCGCGACCCCCTCGGCACCGAACAGCACGGATTCTACGTCAGGCGTGTCAGGCAGCATCAGAATGATGACGTCGCTGGCCTCGGCGACTGCCCTGGCGCTGCCCAGCGCCTTGCCGCCCTTGTCGACCAGCGCTTGCGAGGCCGCCTTGACCCGGTACAATGCCAGGTTATGGCCGGCCGTCAGCAGGTATTCCGCCATGGGGCGCCCCATGACGCCAAGACCGATGAAACCGATATTCATGTCGTACTCCTCAAAGATAGGGTTTCATCCAGGCCAAGCCGGCGCTGGTGCCGGCCCGCGGCTTGTATTCGCAGCCGACCCAACCATCGTAGCCAAGCCGGTCCAGCTCGGAGAGCACGAAGCCATAGTTGATCTCGCCGGTGCCCGGCTCGTTGCGGCCAGGATTGTCAGCGATCTGCACATGGCCGATGCGATGCCTGAGGCGCTCATAGGTGGGGACGAGGTCCCCCTGCATGACCTGGGTGTGGTAGACGTCGTACTGGATGAACAGATTGTCCGACCCCACAGCCTCGAGCAGGCGCTCGGCATGGTGGGTGGTCGAGACATGGAAGCCAGGAATATCGCGCAGGTTGATCGGCTCGAGCAGCAGCTTGATGCCGGCCTCGCCGAGCCGCAGCGCGGCATAGGTGAGATTGGCGATGAGCACGGCGTCGCGCTGCTGCAGGGTCGAACCGGCGGGCGCGATGCCGGCCAGGCAGTTGATCCTGTCGCAACCCAGCGCCTTGGCATAGCGGATCGCGGTCTCGACCCCTGCCTCGAATTCCGTCACCCGGTCGGCATGGCAGCCAATGCCGCGCTCGCCGCCATCCCAGTCGCCGGCCGGCAGGTTGAACAGCGCCTGGGTCAGGCCATTGGCCTTGAGTGCGGCCGCGACGGCCTCGGCCGGGAAGGCATAGGGCCCGACATATTCGACGGCCCTGAAGCCGTCCTTGGCCGCCGCCGCGAAGCGGTCGAGGAAGGGCAGGTCCGCATAGAGGAATGACAGGTTGGCGGAAAATTTGGGCACGGGATCAATCCTTCAGGCAGTAAAGCGGGTGCGGTGCATCATCCGCTTGTGCCGCGGGTCGGGGTTGGGCACGGCGGAGATCAGGCTCTTGGTATAGGGCTGCTGCGGATAGGTGCAGATCTGCTCGGCCGTGCCCATTTCCACCAGTTTGCCGCGATGCATTACCGCGACGCGGTCGCAGAAATAGCGGACCACCGAAATGTCGTGCGAGATGAAGATGAAGCTGAGGTCCAGCCGCTTCTGGATCTCGAGCAGCAGGTCGAGGATCTGGGCGCGGATCGACACATCGAGCGCGGCCGTGGCCTCGTCGGCAATGATGATCTTGGGATCAAGGGCCAGAGCGCGGGCAATGCCGATGCGCTGGCGCTGGCCGCCGGAAAAGGCGTGCGGATAGCGTTCCATGGCCATGGCATCAAGGCCAACGAGTTCGAGCAGTTCGATGACGCGGCTCTCCAGTGCCGCGCCCCGCATCGTGTCCGACACGATCAGCGGATCGCCGATGATTTCCTTGACCGTCATGCGCGGATTGAGCGAGGCAAAGGGGTCCTGGAACACCAGACGTACGTCGCGGTGAAACCCCTTGAGCTGGCGCTTGTTGAGGCCGGTCACTTCGACGGGTTCGCCCTTGCCGAAATAGGTAACCTGGCCTGCACTGGGCTCCACCGTGCGCAGGATCAGCCGACCCAGCGTGGTCTTGCCCGAGCCGCTTTCGCCGACAATGCCGAGATTTTCGCCGGGATAGAGATCGAAGCTGACATCGTCGACCGCCTTGATGGCGTGACCATGGCCGCCGAACCAGCCGGTCGAGGCGCCATAGAGTTTGGAGAGATGACGGACGCTGAGCACCGGCTGGCGCGTGCTCCCCGCGTCGGGCGCGCTTTGGTCATCGGCGCGCTGGTTCTGCTCCAGCTTGACCGTCGATTTCAGCAGGCGCTGCGTATAGGGGTGTCGCGCATCGTGGAATATGTCGTCGGCGCTGCCGGCTTCCACGATCCGCCCATAGCGCATCACCGCCACTGCGTCGGCTACTTCGGCGACCACGCCCATGTCATGGGTGATCAGCAGCATGGCCATGCCGCGGCTGACCTGCAGGCGCTTGATCAGATCGAGGATTTCGGCCTGGGTTGTGACGTCGAGCGCCGTGGTCGGTTCGTCGGCGATGAGGATTTCGGGGTCTGCCGCCAGCGCCATGGCGATCATGGCGCGCTGGCGCATGCCGCCGGAAAACTCGAAGGTATAGCGGTCAATCATCTTGTCGGGATTGGGGATTTCCACCTGCCGCAGCAGCTCGATGGTCTCGGCCCTGGCCTGTTTCTTGTCCATGCGCCGGTGCAGCAGCAGGGCCTCGACGATCTGGCTGCCAATGGTATGGACCGGCGACAGCGAACTCATGGGTTCCTGGAAGATCAGGCCAATGCGGCCGCCACGGATCTTGAGCAGTTCGGGGCTGCGTTCGGTCAATGTGGCAATATCGATATCGCCATGCTTGCCGGCCAGCAGGATGCGGCCGGTGGTGATGGCCCCATTCTTGTCGAGGATATGCAACAGGGCACGTGCGGTCACCGATTTGCCGGAACCGCTCTCACCGACGAGGCACAGCGTCTGGCCCCGGCGCAGTTCAAAGCTGACATTGCGCACCGCATGCAAGATCTGCGTGCGCAGGCGGAAATCGAGGCTGAGATCATCGACGCGGAGCACGACATCGCCCTCGGCGCCATCGGACAGTCGTTCAGTGGTGACGGCTTGCATCGGCATGGCGTCAGCTTTCATAGGGGTCGGCGGCATCGCGCATGCCATCGCCGAGGAAGTTGTAGGCCAGTACGGTCAGCACCACGGCCGCGGACGGCCAGATCAGCAGCCAGGGTGCATTGGCGATGGTGCGGACATTCTGGGCGTCTTGCAGCAGCACACCCCATGACACGACGGGCGCCTTGAGCCCGATGCCGAGAAAGCTCAGCGCCGTTTCGGCCACGATCATGGTGGGCAGGGCCAGGGTGACCACCGCGAGGATGTGACTGGTCAGCGAGGGGAGGATATGCCGGAAGATCAGCCGGCGCTCGCTCGACCCGTCCAGCCGCGCGGCGGTGACGAAGTCTTCGCTGCGCAGGGCAAAGAACCGGCCACGCACTTCGCGGGCTAGGCCTGTCCAGCCGAACAGCGAGACGATGAGGGTGATGACGAAATAGACGGTGAGCGGGGACCAGCTCAGCGGGATGGCCGCAGCAAGCCCCAGCCAGAGCGGGATGGTGGGCATGGAGGAAATGACCTCGATGACACGCTGGATCACCATATCCACCCAGCCGCCGTAAAAGCCCGAGATGGAGCCGAGCACGACCCCGAGGATCAGGCTGATGGTGACACCGATCAGACCGATCGACATCGAGGTCCGCGTGCCATGAACCAGCCGGCTCAGCAGATCGCGGCCAAGCCTGTCGGTACCCAGCAGATACATGGTGTCGGCAGGATCGAGGGGCCCGATCAGATGGGTGTCCATGTCAAAGACGCCCCAGAGCTTGTACGGCGTGCCCTGCACGAAAAAGCCGATCGGCACGACCTGGTTGTCATCGATGACATAGGAACGTCGCAGCGACGCCTGATCCACGGTCATGCTGTAGCCGGTGACATGCAGCAGGAACTGCTGGTTGCCGTCGGGCTGGGTGGCAAAGAGGCGGATTTCCTGTGGCGGCGCATTGGTGAACTGCGGCCGCGACGTGTCGGGCAGGGCCGGCGCGAGGAATTCGGCAAACAGGCCGACCAGGTAGAGCAGCAGGATGATGATGCCGGCCACTACGGCGACCTTGTTACGCGCGAACTTGATCCACATCAGCCGCCAGGGACCGGCGACGGCGGTTTCGACCGGGTTGCCGGCCTTGAGCGCGGAAACTGCCGGCCCGGTTTCGGGCACGCTATCGTCGATGAAGGTGTGCGCTGTCATCAGTTGAACCTGATCCGTGGGTCGAGAAGGGCAAGAAGGATGTCGGAAACCAGCATGCCAACGAGCGTCAGCACGCCCATCAGCAGGATGAAGCTGCCGGCCAGGTACATGTCCTGGCTGATCAGCGCCCGCAGCAGCAGCGGGCCGGCGGTGGGCAGGTTGAGCACGATGGCAGTGATGGTGACGCCCGAGATCAGCTCGGGCAGCACCCAGCCAATAGCCGAGACGAAGGGGTTGAGCGCGATGCGGACCGGGTATTTCAGCACGGCCCGGTATTCGGGCAGACCCTTGGCTTTGGCGGTAACTACATAGGGCTTGTTGAGCTCGTCCGTCAGATTGGCGCGCAGGATGCGGATCAGCGCCGCCGTGCCATTGGTGCCGATGACGATGATGGGGATCCACAGATGCGCCAAGAGGTCGACGAACTTGCCCCAGCTCCAAGGGGCTTCGACATATTCGGGCGAGAACAGCCCGCCGACGCTCTGGCCGAAATACTTGTAGCTGAAATACATCAGCACCAGCGCCATGATGAAATTGGGCACGGCCAGGCCAATGAAGCCGAGCAGGGTGAAGCCATAGTCGCCCACTGAGTGCCGGCGCATGGCCGAATAGATGCCGATCGGCAGCGACACGGCCCAGACGAAGAGTAGCGCGGCAATGGAGATGCCCAAGGTCGAGCCCATGCGCTCCCAGATCAGCTCGGCTACCGGCCGGTTCCATTCAAAGGAATAGCCGAAGTCGCCGCGCAACAGGATGCCGCTGATCCACTTCCAGTATTGCTCATACATCGGCGCGTCGAGGCCGTAGATCTCGCGATAGCGCTGGATCTGGCCGGGGTCGATATTGGCGCCGCTGTCGGCCATCGAGGCCAGCATCGAGGTCAGATAGTCGCCCGGCGGCAGCTGGATGATGGTGAAGGCGATGATCGACATGCCGATCAGGGTCGGGATCATGTAAATCAGCCGCTTGATCACATAGTTCAGCATGGCAGTTCCATTCAGGCCCAGGTGACGTGGACGACTTCGATGGTGGCGATCGCGGGTACCACGACTGTGACGCGGCCATCGGTGACCTTGGCCTCAGCCGCGCCGCCCGCTACCAGCAGTTCGGCCTGGCCGAAGCGTTTGCCTGGGGGGATGGCGATTGACACTTCCTGCCGGCCGACCGGATAGACCTCACGGATCGGTCCCTTCATCATCATCGGGTTGGTGAGGTTGTTGAGGACGACGGCGAGGCCTTGGTTGTCCTCTCGCACCGAGAGATCGAGCACGGACTGGCCTTGGATCTCCACATCCGCCCGCTTGTTGAGAGCCCAGCGCACGGCATTGCCGATCAGCCTGGAATGGTCGCCGGCCATGACTTCCCAGAGGATGCCGCCGATATTCCAGGGGATATAGACGGTACGGCCGCCCGATGCGTGTTGGCGGGTTACCACAGCGGCCCCCTTGGGGTCTTCGCGCGGATAGACTTCTTCCATTGGCAGGTCGGGGAAATCGGGCACATAGAGGAAGGGCTGTTCGCTATCGGCAACGGCGTCCACCGCCAAGAGCCTCGTGCCGCCCATGATGCGGTTGGCGCCCTCGAAGCCCTGCGAGATCGGGTGGGTGCCATTGATGGCGACATAGGTGTTCTTGACCGGGCCGCGGGCGGCTTTGGTCAGGGTCACGCCGAGCAGTTTGCCCAGCGCAATGGCGTCGCGCGGCTTGTTGGCCTCGGTACGGGTCGAACTCTCATGCGCCGCTACCACAGAGCCGCCCCGCGCCACATAGTCTTCCAGCGCCTTGACCTGCGCATCAGAGAGGCAGGTGGAATTGGCCAGGATGATAACCTTGAAGCGGTCGAGCGTGGCCGGGGTCATGGCCTGGTCCGACACCATTTCGAAGGGCAGCCTGGCCTCTATCAGCGCCATGTAGAAGCCGAGATCGTCGGCTTCAGCGGCGCGGCGCGTATCCAGCCCATGATGGCGCAAAGTGGTGGCGGGGTCGAGAATGGCAATCTCGGCGATGGGCGTCATGCCCTTGAGCACCGGCTCGAGATCGGCATGCAGGCCAAAGCTGTCGGCCACGGGCTTTACCCAACGGGTATCGGGCACCACGCCGTTGAACTTGGTGAACCAGGGCAGCAGGCCCTGTGTCGTGCCGTCATCCATCCAGGCCTGGATCTCAGGACCTGTGGTGACAGAATCCTTCCAGCGATATTCCTCTTCCGGTCCGATCGAGGTGATCAGGATGGCCGGGCGGTCACGGAAGGTGGCGCGCATCCGCTTGCCATTGCGGCCGCTCATCCAGACCGGCTCGGTGCCGCGCCGACCCTGGTCGTCGACGCAGAGGAAGGGGCAGTATTTCTCGATGATGTCGAGGTCGAATTCGGTGAGCGAGACCGAGCCCATATTGGGAATGAAGCTGGTATGCGGCTTGATGGCCTTCATCACCGCGTCCCATTCGACGACGAGGCGGCTCAGCACATTGCGGCGCCAGGCGGTCCAGGCCATCCAGGCCGGGTTTTCGAGGCTTTCATCCATGGGCAGTTCGTGGCCGGATGCGGCGCGGAAATTGGTCTTGCAGCTCTCGCAATAGCAGACGCCATGGCCCTGCCATCGATTGGCGAAGATGGCGTCGATATCGTAATTGGTGGTCAGCTCCCTGAGCACTTCTGGCATGAACTTGAAGTTGTAATCGGAATAGGCGCAGGTGACCCAAACTTCGGGGAAGGCCCAGTGGCGGCGCTTGTTGCCCGCCCTGTCGACCGCGATCCATTCCGGATGGGCATCGGCCGCGTCCTGGTGGATGGCATGGGGATCGACGCGGGCCATGACATGCATGCCCAACTGGCGGGCGCCGCTCACGAGATCGCCAAAGGGATCGGTGTCGCCGATGAATTTGGAGACATAGTGCAGCGGCACCTTGGAGGGATAATAGGCCACATAGCCGCCGGCACTGAGGCAGACCGCATTGGAGCGTGTCTGCTTGAACACATCAATCCACAAAGCGGGATCGTATTTGACCGGATCGTCCTCTGCCAGGGTCAGCTGGGTCCAGCGCGTCGCTGACTTGTACCAATCGGGGGTGCGCAGGTGGTCGGTGGCTGGTGCTGTGCTATCGAGCATGACGGATCCGCTGGGTATGAGGGGGCAGTCGCCGGCCCGTGAGGGCCGGCGGTGACCATGATGGTGGTTGATCAGCCGGTCAGGCCTTGAAGAACTGTTCGGGGCGGGTCGGGCCGGGAGTGGGCCAACCGAAAGAGTTGGGCATTTCCTTGAGCAGGTTGACGACGTCGTTCTTGACCACCCCATAGCCGTCGGCCGGCAGGCTGACGCCGAAGGTGAAAAAGAGGTCCGCCGCATTCTGCAGCACCTGGGCCATCAGCTCGTTCTGCGTCGCCGGATCGGCCGTGGCAACCAGCTCGCGATAGAGGTCCTGCTGGGCCTTGACCGCCGGCGGTGGCTCGACCGCCGCTTCGTTCTCGGGCTGGGTGAAGTAGAGCGCCCAGCCGGGAGCATAGAAGCAGTTGTTGTTGATCGGCACGTAGAAGCGGGCATCGAGCATGGCGGCAATGCCGGAATTGGCGCCGAACTGGTGGGCCGTGGCATCATATTCGCGGCCGCGACGCACCCGTTCCTCCCAGAGCGAGCGGTCCATGGTGCGCATCTGTGCATCGATGCCGACGGCCTGGAACATGGGAATGGCCAGCTCGAACATGTCGAGGAAGGTGGTGCGGGTCTGGTCGATCTCGAAGATGATGGTGACGCGCCGGCCTTCTTCGTCCTGGCGATAGCCATCGCCGTCCTTGTTGGGAATCAGTGCATCGAGCAGCGCATTGGCCTTGGCCGGGTCGAACTCGGTGAACTGCTTGGCCAGTTGCTCATTGTAGAGCGGATCGCCTTCGCGCATGGAAGGCTGAGCCGGTGAGCCCTGGCCAACGAACACGGCCTCGATCAGCGCCTGCCGATCCACGGCATGCGACAGCGCCTGGCGGAACTCGATGGTGTTGAACAGCTTGTTCTTGACCGGATCGAGATGGTTGAGGTTGAGCTGGAAGGCCATCACATTGGCCGCGGTTTCCTTGAGCGTATAGAAGCCGTAATTGCCGGTTTCCTGGGCATCGAACAGCACCGGCTTGTTGGCCGGGGTACAGATATACTGGTCCATGATGTCGATCTCGCCCTGCAGCGTCTTGAGCAGCAGCACTTCGGGATCGGCGACCATCTGGTACACCACCCGGTCGAAATACGGCAGTTGCGTACCCTCGGTATCGACCTTGAAATAGAAGGGGTTGCGGGTGGCGATGGCCCGTTCGGTATTCTCGCCCGGCGCGCCGTCGGCAAAGACCCAGGCATTGAGCGTCGGACGATTGGCGTTCTGGTAGAAGGTATTGTCGTCCAGCATGCCGATCTCGCGCTGGAACAAGGCGATCCAGCTTTCCAGACCCTGCTCCTTGGCCAGGGCATCGGCGTCCGGATTGTACTTGATGTGGAACTGTTCGAGATAATGCTTGGGCGTGCGGGTCATCTGGTCCTGCTGGGCCCAGGCGAGCTGCTGCACGAAGAAGCCGTTGGGGCCGGGGAAGGTGACCTTGAAATTCTGTTCGTCCAGCACTTCAAGCTTTGCCGGTTCACCCTTGACATACCACCACGAATTGCCACCCAGCGAGGCTTCCACATCGCTGAAATAGGCGTCGTACCAGAACTGGATATCGGCGGTGGTGAAGGGCACGCCATCGGACCATTTGTGGCCCTTGCGCAGGGTGAAACTATATTCGGTTGCCTCTGCATTGACCGACCAGGATTCGGCGACGTTTTCGACGAGACCCGACCAGTCCGGGTTGAAGCGGACCAGCGGCTCATAGCCCTGATAGCGCACCAGCATCGACAGCGAACCGCCGCCGACCAGCGCGTGATTCCAGTCGCCGCCCTGCTGGCCGACGCGCTCAAACGGCGTGATCACCAGCGGTTTGGTGGGCAGGCGTTCGGCGACCGGCGGCAGCGTGCCGCCATCGACCTGGGCCTGCAGAAAGGCCGATTCCTGCGCCCGCACCCAACCCGGTACGGCCAGCGCTCCGGCAAAAGCGGAACTAGCGACGATAAAAGCCCTGCGGCTGATACTTACCATGTCTGATCTCCTCCTCGGCTAACCGCCTGTGGCGTTGTTAGCTGATGATGAGCTTGCGGCGCATCATTTGTTAGGTAAAGCGTTATGTTTATGTTGATGTGTTTTTGCGAGTAGCGTTTATTGCTATTGCCGGACGGTCCCGGTATCAGGCGGAAAATAGCAACGGAGCTCGCATGGCGCGCGTCACCCTATCGACCATTGCCGAGGCGACGGGCCTCTCCAAGTTTGCCGTATCCCGCTCACTGTCGGGCAAGGACGGCGTCAGCGACGACACCCGCCGCCGCGTATTGGAGGTCGCCACCCAGCTTGGCTATATCCGCGCCGTGGCCGAGGTGGCAGCGCCGGTGCTGGGCATTGTCTTTCACGATACCGACCTGGTGAATTCCGAACTGCACCTGCTCATCCAGAGCGGCTTTCAAATCGAGACACAGCGCGCCGGCTATCAGGTGCGCATGTGTTGGGCACATGAAACCGACGAGATCGTGGCCTTTGCCCGTAATTGCCGGGCCGTCGCCCTGGTGGGCCCTCATCCGCGCGCCAGCATGGTCGCGGTCACCGCCCTGGGCATCCCCGTCGCCCGCAATGGCTGGGTCGAGCCGCTGGATCCCTTTGATACCGTTTCGGGCACTGATCACGAGGCCGGCTCAGCCGTCGCCCATTATCTGCTCGAGCTCGGTCACCGTTCCATCGCTTATGTGCATGGCACGCCGGGCTATCGCGGCCGCATCGAGCGCTTCTACGGCGTGCGCGAAGTGCTCGAGACCCATCCGGAAGTCACTTTCCGCGAGATGAAGTTCCAGACCGAGATGCGCTTTCCCCAGCACCTGCAGGAAGTGCAGGCCGATGGTTTTGCGCCCACGGCCTTCTTCTGTGCGCATGACGGCATGGCGCTGACGGTGGTCTCCGAGCTGTTGCGGCTGGGCTATCGCATTCCCGACGATATCTCGGTGGTCGGCTTTGGCGATTACTCGGCCGCCACGCAGATCTCCCCGCAGCTGACTACGGTCAAGGTGCAGGGCTTCCAGATGGGGGCAGGGCTGGTACGCATCCTTGACGATCGCCTCAAGCAGCGCATCCCCGCCGATGTCCCAGTGCGCATGGGCTTCGTCTCGCATCTGGTCATACGCGAATCGGCAGGCAAGGTGAGATCGTCATCACCCAGATCGGCGGCGGGCTGACTGGGTGCAAATAAGCCCTTGATAAGTTTCAATGAATTCCCGCCGGTATTTGACCTGCATCAAGGATGGGCAGCGGGCGCAACTCTAGAGAATGGTCAGCGGGTCCATGGATTGACCCGCATTGAAGGAATTCACTGATGCGCAACACTCTCAAGACTGTGATCGCGGTTTTTGCCCTTGCGGGGCTTGCGGTCACGCCCGTCCTTGCTGCCGATTTCGAGGTGCACATGCTCAACAAGGGCGTGGCGGGCAGCATGGTGTTCGAGCCCGCCTTCGTTCAGGTGCAGCCGGGCGACACGGTGACCTTCATCCCCACCGATAAGGGCCACAATGTCGAAACCATCAAGGACATGCTGCCCGAAGGCGTCGAGCCCTTCAAAAGCAAGGTCAACGAAACCTACACCGTCACTTTCGACGTTGCCGGCGTCTATGGCGTCAAGTGTACGCCCCATTTTGCCATGGGCATGGTCGGCCTGATCTTCGTTGGCGATGACCTTGCCAATCTCGACGCCGTCAAGGCGGTCAAGGTGCCCAAGAAGGTCGGCGAGCGCTTTGAAGAAGTCTACACCGCCCTGGGCATCTGAGCCTCGCGCCACATTTGCCGCGCTGGCCTGGAGTGCCGCGAATGCGCACTAATTAGGCAGTCATCAAATCTGCACAAGCTATTGACTCGCGGCTTCAGGCTCGCCATCATCTGCGAAATTATCGGACATTGACGGGCATCTGCGCCCCACTTTTGGAACACACCGTGTCGTTCCTGGGTGGGGAATTTTGTGTTGGACCCAAGGCATGGCGCTGGAAAACGATACCGTAGCGATAGGCGTGCTGTTTTCGGCCAGCGGCCCCTATGCCGCCATTGGCCGGGAAGGCCTGGCCGGCACCATGCTGGCGATCGATGAGATCAACGCGACCAGCCAGCATGACTTCGTGCTCGAGGCGCATGTGCGCGACCCGCAGGGCGTCACCGAAAACTATGCCAGGCTGGCGGCCGACATCGTCGCCAGTTCCGGGGCGAAACATATCGTGGGCTGCACCACCTCGTGGAGCCGCAAGGACGTCATTCCGCTGCTCGAAAAGCGCAATACCGTGCTGTGGTATCCGTGCCCCTATGAGGGCTTCGAGGCGCATGAGCAGGTCATCTATCTGGGCGCCTGTCCCAATCAGCATGTGCTGCCCTTGCTTGACTTCGTCCTGCCGCGCTTCGGTGCGGACGGCTATCTCGTCGGGTCCAACTATATCTGGGGTTGGGAGACGAGCCGCATTGCGCGCGATGTCATGGAGGCGGCCGGCGGCCGCGTCGCGGGAGAGCGCTATGTGCCGCTGGGCGATGTCGACATTGACCGGATTATCGAGGAGATCCGGACCAAGCGGCCGGCTTTCATCCTCAATACGCTGATCGGGCCGTCGTCCTACGCGTTCCTCGCCGCCTACCATGCGCTCGGCAAGACTGACCCCGCATTTGATGCGTCGGCGCGGCCGGTCCTGAGCTGCAACTTTGCCGAGCCGGAGCTGGCCCAGCTGGGCGAGGCGGCGGCCGGCCAATATGCGGTCTCTCCCTATTTTCAATCGCTGGAGACCACGGAGAACCGGCAATTTCTGGAGGCCGTGGCCCGCCACGCGCCGGAAACCGGGCCGGTGTCGGCTTTCTTTGCCCAGGCCTATGCTGCGGTCCATCTGCTGGCGGCGGGGATGGCGGCCACCGGCACCGATGACACCGGAGCGGTGCTCGGCGCCTTGGCGGGTCGATCCGTTACCGCCCCCTTCGGTCCGGTCGAAATTGACCCCACCACCAATCATGCCGTGCTGACGCCGCGCATCGCCCGCGCCACGGCCTCGGGCTTCGAGATCGTGGCCGACCGTGGCGTCGCCATCCGGCCCGATCCCTACCTGGCCTATGCTGCCAGCCGCTCCGCCCAGCCGGTATCGCATCTGCGGGTGGTCAAATGAGCGCGCCCGTGCAGATCGCCAGTTTTGATGGCAAGACCGCGCTGATCCTGCATCGCCCGCATCCGGTGGTCGAGGCGATCACCCGGCAGTTGGCGCAACTCGGCGTGCGTTGGGCGGCGTCGTGGCCTGATCTTCCAGCCGGCAAGGCGCCTGGCGCTGACCTGCTGTTCTATGACGCCGATATGGGCCATGACGGCCAGTTTCCCTGGACCCCGGGCGAGGCGCCGATGCCGGCCATCGCCCTGATTGGCTCGGAGGCGCCCGGCCGGCTGGCCTGGGCAATCCGCCTGGGTGCCGATGCGCATCTGCTCAAGCCGGTCGGCAGTGGCGGCGTGTTCACGGCGCTGGTGATCGCCGCGGAGGCCTTTGCCAGGCGCTCGGCCATGCAGGACGAACTGGCCGGCTTGCGCAGCCGGCTGGAGCAGCGCGAAGTGGTCGCCGAGGCCACCGCCTGCCTGATGCTGCAGGGCAACCTGCCGGCCGAGGAAGCCTATGCCCGGCTGCGTCGGGAAGCCATGACGGCACGGCTGACCATCGAAGCCATGGCCGAGAAGATCGTGCACGAATTGCGGGCGGGCCATGTCCATCATCGCTCCTGAACTGGGCATGCCCAGCGCTCCGACACGGCCCGTCCGTGCCCAGTCCGTGCTCGGCCGGTTGCTGCAGCGCCCCATGGCGGTGACCGGGCTCATCATCATCGTCGTGGTCGTGCTGGCGGCGCTGTTTGCGCCGGTGCTGACGCCGCACGATCCCAATGAACAGTATTTCGAGGGGCTGACGCTGGAGGGCGCGCCTTTGGCCCCCAATGGACAGTTCTGGTTCGGCACCGACCTTCTGGGGCGCGATCTGCTGAGCCGGCTCATCGTGGGGGCGCAGACCTCGCTGGTCATCGGCGTCGTGGCCAATGGCATCGCGGTGGTCCTGGGCTCGCTGGTGGGCATTACCGCCGGCTATTTCCGCGGCCTAGTCGGCGCGGTGTTGATGCGCTTCACCGACCTGATGATGAGCTTTCCGGCGCTGCTGCTGGCCATCGTGCTGGCCGCCATCTTCCGGCCGAGCCTGTGGATCGTGGCGCTGGTCATCGCCATGGTCAACTGGGTGCAGATTGCCCGCGTGCTCTACACCGAGACCCGCTCGCTGTCCGAGCGCGAGTTCATCGAGGCCGAGCGGGCGCTGGGCGCGGGATCGCTGCTGATCCTGTGGCGCCACATCCTGCCGCATCTGGTGTCGACCATTCTCGTCTGGGGCACGCTGGGCATTTCGACCACCGTGCTGCTGGAGGCCACGCTGAGCTTTCTGGGCATTGGCGTACGGCCGCCGACGCCGAGCTGGGGCAATATCATCTTCGAGAACCAGACTTATTTCGCCACGGCGCCCTGGCTGGTGTTCATTCCCGGCGCCGCCATCCTGCTGCTGTCGCTGGCCTTCAACCTGCTAGGCGATGCCTTGCGCGACATTCTTGACCCGACCCAGCAGGGGAGTTCGTCATGATCGGCTATCTCGCCCGCCGGTTTGGCCAGGCGGCGCTGATCCTGCTCGGCATCAGCGTGGTGACCTTCGTGCTGCTCTATCTGCTGCCGGCCGATCCGGTACGCCAGATCGCCGGGCGCAGCGCCACGGCTGAAACAGTAGAAAACATCCGCCGACAGCTCGGTCTCGACCTGCCGCTGTGGGAGCAGTACTGGCGCTATCTCACCAACCTGCTGAGCGGCAATCTGGGCCGCTCCTATCTGCAGAAGAGCGAAGTTTCCGAACTGATTGCGGCTCGCCTGCCGGCGAGCCTTCTGCTGATGGCCGGCGCCATCACCTGCGAGCTGGTGATCGGGCTGACCATGGGCGTGCTGGCGGCCGTGCGCCGGGGCGGCTGGGTCGACAATCTGCTCATGGTGATTTCCTTCATCGGCGTATCGGCCCCGCAATTCGTCGTCGCCATCCTGCTGCTCTATATCTTTGCCGTGCAGCTGGGCTGGTTCCCCATTGGCGGCTACGGCACCTTTGCCCACCTGGTGCTGCCGTCGCTGACGCTGGGCCTGCTCGGGGCGGGCTGGTATGCTAGGATGATGCGCTCCTCCATGCTGGAGGTGCTGCGGCAGGACTATATCCGAACCGCCCAGTCCAAGGGCCTGCGCGGCCGCATCGTGCTGTTTCAACACGCCATTCCCAATGCCATCCTGCCCATCGTTGCCATGATCGGTATCGATATCGGCATGTTCATGAGCGGCATTGTCGTGGTCGAAAGCGTTTTCGGCTGGCCCGGTATCGGTCAGCTCGCCTGGCAGGCCATCCAGCGCGTCGACATTCCCATCATCATGGGCGTCACGCTGGTCTCGGCCTGCGCCATCGTCATCGGCAACCTGGTTGCCGACCTCGTCGCCCCCCTCATCGATCCGCGCATCAAGCTGCGCTGACCGCCCAACCAAGGAGAGACCAAGCATGCGCAGATTGCTGTTATCCGGAATTGCCCTGGCCGTCCTGACCATGGCATCACCCGTTTTTGCCCAGGAGGAAAAGCAGGGTGGCTCGATGATCGTCACCTACAAGGATGACGTGGCGACCCTCGACCCAGCCATCGGCTATGACTGGCAGAACTGGTCGATGATCAAGTCGCTGTTCGACAGCCTGATGGACTACGAGCCGGGCACCTCCACGCTGACGACGGACCTGGCCGAAAGCTACACTATCTCCGATGACGGCCTCACCTATACGTTCAAGCTGCGGCCGGGTGTCAAATTCCACAATGGTCGCGAGATGACCGCCGAGGACGTCAAATACTCGCTCGACCGGGTCACCGATCCGGCAACGCAGAGCCCTGGCGCGGGCTTTTTCGCCTCCATTGCTGGCTATGATGCTGTAACTGACGGTTCGGCAACCGGCCTCTCTGGCGTCGCGGTCGTCGATCCGCTGACCGTCGAGATCACGCTGTCGCGGCCCGATGCCACCTTCCTGCATGTGGTGGCGCTCAACTTCTCCTCCATCGTGCCCAAGGAAGCGGTGGACGAGTTCGGCGCCGATTTCGGCAAGCACCCGGTCGGCACCGGCGCTTACTCGCTAACCGAGTGGACGCTGGGCCAGCGTCTCGTCTTTGCCCGCAATGCCGATTACTGGAAGGCCGGCATTCCCAAGATGGACGAGATCGTCTTCGAGATCGGCCAGGAGCCAACCGTGGCGCTGCTGCGGTTGCAAAATGGCGAAGTCGACATCCTGGGCGACGGCATTCCCCCGGCGCAGTTCCTCGAGGTCAAGGACAACCCGGACTATGCCGACATGATCATCGAGGGTGGCCAGCTGCAGACCGGCTATATCACCCTCAATGTGACCACGCCGCCCTTCGACAATCTCGAGGTGCGCAAGGCCGTCAACATGGCGATCAACAAGGACCGCATCGTCCGCATCATCAATAACCGCGCGGTGATCGCCAACCAGCCGCTGCCGCCTTCCATGCCCGGCTATACCGAAGGCTATGAAGGCATTGCCTATGATGTGGAAGGCGCCAAGGCGCTGCTGGCCGAGGCGGGCTTCCCCGATGGCTTCACCACCGAACTCTATGTGTACAATGTAGATCCCAATCCCCGCATCGCCCAAGCCATCCAGCAGGATCTCGCCGCCATCGGCGTTACCGTGGAATTGCTGTCGCTGGCCCAGGCCAATGTGATCGAGGCCGGCGGCGCCGGTACGGCGCCGATGATCTGGTCGGGCGGCATGGCCTGGATCGCCGACTTCCCCGATCCATCCAACTTCTACGGCCCGATCCTGGGCTGCGCCGGTGCGGGCGAGGGCGGCTGGAACTGGTCGAAATACTGCAATGAAGCGCTCGACGCCATGGCGACGGCGGCGGATTCGATGATCGACCCGGCCAAGGCGGCTGATCGCTACCAGGCCTGGAGCGACGTCTATATGGGCGTGATGGCCGATCTTCCCTGGGTGCCGGTTTTCAACGAGCAGCGCTTCACCATGAAGTCGGCCCGCCTGGGTGGCCCCGATGCCATCTTTGTCGATCCCGTCCATATTCCCGTCAACTACGACTATGTGTTTGATAAAGATGTGCAGTAACTGCGACTACACCATCCACCGCGTGAACCATCACTTCGGGTGGGATCATTCTATCCCGCCCGTGCAGCGGGTGGCGCCCGGTTCGTCGGTCTATTTCGAGTGTCTCGACAGCGGGGCCGGGCACTTCACGCCCGCCAGCACCGTGGCCGATGTGTCGACGCTCGACTTTTCTAAGGTCAATCCGGTCACCGGCCCCATCTATATCGATGGGGCCCAGCCCGGTGACGCCCTCAAGATCACCATGGAGGGCTTTGAGCCCTCCGGCTTCGGCTGGACGGCCAATATTCCTGGCTTCGGGCTCCTGGCCGACCAGTTCAAGGACCCGGCGCTGACGCTGTGGCACTATGACAAGACCAGCATGGCGCCGGCAGCGTTCTCGAAAAACGGCAAGGTGCCGCTCAAGCCATTCTGCGGCGAGATGGGCGTTGCTCCAGCGGCGCCTGGCAATCACTCGCAGGTGCCGCCGCGCCGGGTGGGTGGCAATCTTGACATCCGCGACCTCACCACCGGCACGGTGCTGTATCTGCCGGTCGAGGTCGAGGGTGCGCTGTTCTCGGTGGGCGACACCCACGCCGCCCAGGGCGATGGCGAGGTCTGCGGCACGGCCATCGAGAGCCAGATGAACGTGGCACTCAAGTTCGAGCTGATTAAGGGCGCCAACCTGGCTATGCCGCGTTTCACCACGTCGGGGCCGGTCACCAACCATCTCGACGCCAAGGGCTATGAGGTGACCACCGGCATCGGGCCGGACCTGATGGCGGGTGCGCGCGACGCGCTGTCAGGCATGATCGACCTGCTGGGCAGCCAGTATGGCCTGTCTGCCGAGGAGGCCTATATGCTGTGCTCTGTGTGTGGCGATCTCCGCGTCTCCGAGATCGTCGACATGCCCAATTGGGTGGTGAGCTTCTACTTCCCCCGGATCGTCTTCGAGTGACGGCCGAAGCGTCCCCGCTGCTCGAACTGCGCGGCCTCGTCACCGAGGTCGCGTCGTCTTCCGGTCCACGGCGCGTGGTGGACGGGCTCAGCTTCACGCTGGAGCGCGGCCAGACGCTCTGCATTGCCGGCGAGTCAGGCTCAGGTAAATCGATGACCGCGCTCTCGCTGATGGGCCTGCTGCCCCAGCCCATGGCGCGGGTTACCGCGGGATCGGCCCTGTTCAATGGGCGCGACCTGTTCGGCCTGGATCGGGAAGCCATGCGCGCCATTCGTGGCCGCGAGATCAGCATGATCTTCCAGGAGCCGATGACCTCGCTCAATCCGGTGATGACGGTGGGCCGGCAATTGTCCGAGGCGATCACGGCGCATACAACGCTGACCGCCAGCGCGGTCCGCACGCGCGCCTTGGAACTCCTTGATCAGGTGCAGATACCCGAGGCGGCGCGGCGCCTGAGCCAATATCCGCATGAGCTCTCAGGCGGCATGCGGCAGCGCGTGATGATCGCCATTGCGCTCAGCCAGCGGCCGGACATCCTGATCGCCGATGAACCGACGACCGCCCTCGATGTGACGGTGCAGGCGCAGATTCTCAGCCTCATCCGCCTGCTGCAGCAGGAGACCGGTACGGCGGTGATCATGATCACCCATGACATGGGCGTGGTGGCCGAAATGGCCGACCATGTCCTGGTGATGAAGGATGGGTGCCAGGTCGAGACCAGTCCCGTGCGCACGATCTTCGCGTCACCCGCGCAGCCCTATACGCAGGCGCTGCTGGCGGCCGTGCCGGTGCTCGGCTCGATGGCGGGCACCAGCATGCCCAGGCGGGCAACGCCCGCCGCTGCAAACCCGAGGGAAGTGCTCGATGTCGACAACCTGAGCGTACGCTTCGACCTGCGCGGTGGACTGCTGCGCCAGGTGAGCAAGCGGGTGCATGCTGTGGAGGGCATTTCGCTGCGCCTCCATGAAGGCGAAACCCTGGCCTTGGTCGGCGAAAGCGGCTGCGGCAAATCCACGACGGGCCGGGCTTTGCTCAACCTCGTGCCCTTTACCGGCGATGTGCGGGTCAACGGCACCCATATTGCTGGGCTGCGACCCGACCAGATGAAGCCGGTCCGGCGCGATATCCAGATGATTTTCCAGGATCCCTATGCCTCGCTCGATCCGCGTATGCGGGTGGGCGAGCTGGTAGCGGAGCCACTGAAAATCCACGGCCTGGCCAAAGGCAGCGAATTGACCGACCGCGTCGAATACCTGTTCGGCCGCGTCGGACTGCCACCCGAGGCAGCGGCCCGCTATCCGCACGAATTCTCCGGCGGCCAGCGCCAGCGCATCTGCATCGCGCGGGCGCTGTCGCTGTCGCCCAAGATCATCGTCGCCGACGAAAGCGTCTCGGCCCTGGATGTCTCGATCCAGGCCCAGGTGCTCGACCTGCTGCAGGACATCCAGAACGAGACGGGCATCGCCTATCTCTTCATTTCCCATGACATGGCCGTGGTCGAGCAGATCAGCCATCGCGTGGCGGTGATGTATATGGGGCGGTTCGTCGAGGTGGGGACGCGGGCGCAGCTCTTCGAGAACCCGCAACACCCCTATACAAGGGCGCTGATGGCAGCCGCCCCGGTGCCCGATCCGTCGCGCGACCGGCGCCGCTACGTGCCGTTCGATGGCGACCTGCCCAGTTCGGTCCGCCCGCTCGGCTACGAGCCGCAGCCGGTCGTCTATCGGGATGTTGGGGCCGGCCACCTCGTCGCTCAAGGCGCCTGACCGGCCGATCTCCGGATGCAAGACACTGTGGCCGCGCGTGCGGGACGGGCAGGGCGCAGACTTGTCGCATAGGCGCCGAGCAGGGCGTGATCAGAATTTTCACTGTCCGCCAGACGGGGGTATTGCATAAGGCCCTGTCCTCCCATAGTTACTGCGGCGGTGAGGCCACGTGGCGGAGTGGTTACGCAGCGGATTGCAAATCCGCGTACTCCGGTTCAATTCCGGACGTGGCCTCCAGTAATTTCCCAATAAAATCGACTGCCTGACGGTGATCCCGGTCTTTGAGTGGCTGGGGTCGTACCATTGCGGGTCCTTCCCGCTCAGTTTTGAGGTTTTCCCGACACTCCCGACGAATCCGTGACATAGGACATGGCACATGGGGACGGTAGGATGGGCAGCTCGATTTACGCGAAGATGGCCCTGGTCGGCAGCATGCTTGTCTTCGGCGCGCTGGCTGTCGCCGCCGGGGAGAACGACGCCTGCAACATCAAGGGCAATGTGAGCACTCAGGGAGAGCGCATCTATCACGTCCCGGGTCAGAAATATTACAATGACACCCGGATCAGTGCGTCCCATGGTGAGCGCTGGTTCTGTTCAGAAGAAGAGGCCCGCTCTGCCGGCTGGCGCCGCTCCAAAGTGTAGAGCGGGATATGGCTGCCGCTGGTCTAGCCTGACTCAGATGCCCGGCATCACGACAGGCGCGGGTGGCACATAGACGGGCACCTGCGGCAGCGAGTCTATCCTGCGCTCTACGATTAAGTCCTGCTGTGACTTCTGTAGCGCGTCGATCTGGCTTTGCAGGTTGCGCTGGCGGGTTTCGGCCGCCAGTTCGTTCTGCAGGCAGACGATGCGTTCGCCATTGGCCTGAATTTCTCCGGCCGTGTTGCCCGGTGCAGGCGCGGGACACGCGCCCTGGGCGGTGCCCACCGAAAAAGCGAGGGTCACAAAGATAATGACGGCGGGTTTCATCATGCCGGGCATGCTGCGCTTTGAGTGTCGGCAAGGCAAGTCACGTCTGCTTGGTGTGACCGGCGCTGTGCGCCGACCGCCTTCACATCCTGCCGATGCGCAAAATCTGCCCGGTGCGTTCAATTTTCAAGCCTTGGGGCGAGTGAGGAGCCATCTTGGTCAGGTCGCCCCAGTCGGATTGCCAAAGGGTGCGGTCGCCGCTGACCACGATCTCGACGTCGTTGCGATTGGCCATCCTGATGGCCAAGGCAAAGGATTTCGATAGTGGCAAGGGAGATGTCGCGTCCGGAGCCGCATCTTCATGGGCTGATACAACCTCGCAGGGTCCGGTGACCCTGGCGCGGGCTTCCCCGTCCCGATCGACAAACAGAAAAAGAGTAACCAGGTCGTCCACAGTCGCATCGACATAGCGAAATGAGCTTTTCATGGGAAAGCTCCTTGTTCGTCAGATGACATGACCTGACGTGAGTTTGTATAACGTGCCACATGGCCAAATGTTCCGCTGCGCCGGACCCGACGGCCGGCGGCGCCAGGCGAACACACGCCGCTCACCGCTGAGTTGCTTGAAGGGCATCACCTTGGCGACGATGCTGTGATCTGTGCTCATACCCATCATGCACCACTCATTTTGTCGCGGAGTGCCATATGGCCTTGCCAAGCAGGCGAGGCTGGGGATATTCACGTCCAGCATATGACCGGCCGGGGCGGACGACAGCAATGACACAATTCGAGCAGCTGCGCGCCAGGATGGTCGACAACCAGTTGCGCACCAGTGGCGTCACCGAGCCGAGGCTGCTGGCCCAGATGGCTGAGGTGCCCCGCGAGCGCTTCGTTCCCGTCGATCGGCAGGCCGTTGCCTATATTGATGATGTACAGTGGCTGGGGCAGGGGCCCGCCCGACGCTTCATGATGGCCCCGGCGACACTGGC
Organism: Devosia beringensis; assembly: GCF_014926585.1. Lineage (NCBI taxonomy): Bacteria > Pseudomonadati > Pseudomonadota > Alphaproteobacteria > Hyphomicrobiales > Devosiaceae > Devosia > Devosia beringensis. The sequence continues at coordinate 3,720,670 of NZ_CP045422.1, forward strand.
TAAGCTGCTGCAATTGGCGGCTGTTACCCCCGATGATACGGTTCTCGATGTTGGCGCAGGAACCGGTTACGGCACCGCTGTCATGGCCGGATTGGCCCATTCCGTTGTCGGCCTTGAAGCCGATGCCGATCTGGCCGGTGCGGCCAGCGCGACCCTTGGCGATCTGGGCATTGCCAATGTCGACATCGTGGTCGGCGATATTGACGCGCTGAGGCGCACTGGCTTTGACGTCATCTTCGTTGAGGGCGCGCTCGATCAGGTACCACAGGCGCTGTTTGCCGCGCTCAATGATGGCGGTCGGCTGATAGCCCTGATTCGCTCTGGCGGCGTGGCCGTGGCCAATGTCTTCGTCAAGACTGGCAATGCCATTGCGGCCCGCGGGGAGTTCAATGCCACCCTGCCGCCGCTACTGCAGGCACAGCCGCAACCGGAATTTGTGTTTTGATGTCGCCTATTAGGCGATGGAGGTTCCGCGCTGTTGCCCGGTGGGCACTGTCGGGACCGAAACGCACGTTATATTTTGACCGCCATTGCGCGGGCGGTTGTTAACCCCATCTGCCACGCATAGAGTTTGCGGGATATTGGAGAGACTTGCATGAGTTTTCGCGGGAAATTGGTCGCAAGTGTAGTGGCTTTGATGGTCAGTGCTGTCGCGGTAGGCGGTGCGCAGGCTCAATCGATCGCGCAGGCTCTGACTACGGCCTATGATTATGCCCCGGATCTGCAGTCGGCTCTGCTCAGCGCCAAGTCATCGGCGGAGAACATTGCCCTGGCCAACGCCGGTAAGCGCCCCACGATCGGCGCATCGCTTAGCGGCAGCTACAACTGGAGCGTGGTCAACAACAGATTTGATGACAGCACGTCGTTGTCCCCGGGCCTCTCCTACAATCAGACCATCTTCGATAATGGCAAGACGGACGCCGACATCGAGGCGGCCCGCGCCGGTGCCGAAGCTGCCGAATACCAGATCCGCAGCACCGAGCAGACCGTGCTGCTGGCCGTGGTGCAGGCCTATATGAATGTCTATAGCGGGCGCCAGCTCGTAGCGCTGCGCCAGGAAAACCGCGATTTCTACTCGGCGCAGTTGCAGTCCTCCCGCGATCGGCTCGACGTGGGTGAGGGCACCCGCATTGACGTGGCGCAAGCAGAGGCCCGGTTGGCCCAGGGCGATGCCGCTTATCGTGCCGCGGTCAGCAGTCTCGAGATCAGCCAGGCGACCTTCCAGCGCTACGTTGGCCAGGCGCCGCAGAATCTCGATCCCAGCCACAATTTCTCCCGCCTGATCCCCAGTTCTCTCCCGGCAGCGATTGCTGCTGCCGAAGTCGACCATCCGGCCTTGCTGATGTCCAAGGCGGCCATTCGCGCGGCCCAGGCATCGAGCGCCAGCGCCAAAGCACAGTTTGGACCTAAGGCAAGCCTGAGCGGCGGGGTTACCGGTACAGCGACCGATCCCAAGGGCCAGCGCGACGGTATCAGCGGCTCGGTTAGCTTTCAGATCACGGTGCCAATCTATGCCGGTGGCGCTATCGGTGCGGGTGTCCGCAAGGCCAATATCGAGCAGATCAAGTCTGAGGTCGACGCCATGTCCGCCTATGACCAGATCCGCGAGGCGGTAATCTCGGCCTGGGCCGGCATCCAGAGTGCCGATGCCCAGATTTCTGCCGCCAATTCAGCCGAGTCTGCCGGCCGCACCGTCGTTGACGGGGTGATCCAGGAACGCGATCTGGGTACCAGCACCACGCTCGACGTGCTCAATGCGCAAGCCGAGTTGACCACGGCCCGCGAAGCCCGCATCACCGCCTCGACCAACAAGGTCATTGCCACTTTCTCGCTGCTGGCCGCCATGGGCCACCTGACAGCGGCCGATCTGGGTCTCAACGTCGAAGTGAAGTCGGCAGTCCGCTATACCGACGCTGTCGATGACGTGTGGGCCGAACTGCGCAGTGTCAAAGAATAAATCCGGCCATCTACTCCATCTTTGGTGGCCGGGCATCGCCCGGCCACAAGTTTTAGTGGAAGACCTCGGCTATCGGCAGGTCCGTGATTCCTAAAATTTGCTGTCCGGTCTAAGCTGTTGTTCACGAATCAGGGTTTGGCCGCGTTTGCGGGGGCCGTTTTTCCGGTTCGGAGCGCATGAGTAAGAGGCACCTATGAACAAGCCGGCACCCAAAGAACCCTCAATGGATGAAATTCTGTCGTCCATTCGGCAGATCATCGCCGACGATGATGCCTCCGGGGTTCCACGCCGGGCCGCCAGCCTGGCGGCAGCCGATCCGATGCAGGCCGCTCCCGCCCATGCGGCTGACCGCGACCTGAGCGATATGCTCGGCGATATCGAACCACTGGCCCTCAGCCCGTCGCAGATCGTGGACGATGGCGGCGACGATGACATTGAAGGCTTCAGCTTTGATTCCATCTTGGCAGATACGCCGGTGGAAGAGGACGATCCGATGGCCGTTGCCGCGCCGATGCTGGTCGATCCCGAGGATATCAGCTTTGCGCCCGCCGCCGCCGATGATGACGACGATCTCCCCTCGTTCTCCCCCCCTGTGCAGCGGGTCATCCCGCCCGACCCCAAGCCCGTGGCTGCCAAGGCCAAACCGGCCCCGGCTCCCGAGCCTGAGCCGGAATCGCTGATGGCCGGCATGGATTTCGATCTCCCCAGTTTCAACCCGGAGCCGGAGCCCGAGGCCGAAGCCGGTTTCGACATTCCCGAGTTCAACCCGGAGCCTGCGGCCGAAATCTCCTTTGATGCCGATGCAGAGATTGCCAGCTTTGACCCGCCCGCATCGCCTGCCGCGGTGCAGCCGGCTGCTATGCCCGATGCGAGTCTGTCGGCTGACATGGCCTCACAACTGCTCGAGCCGACGACACAGGCTGCCGTGCGCAGTTCGATGACCAAGCTCAACGGCCTGGGCCTGGGCAATACCGGCGCCACCATCGAGTCGCTGATGCGCGACATGCTGCGGCCCATGCTCAAGGAATGGCTGGACGAAAACCTGCCATCCGTTGTCGAGCGCATGGTGGAAAAGGAAATCGCCCGGGTTTCTCGCGGCGAATAGCCTGTTCCGTCATCTCTGATGCCCTGCCATGCGCGATACGGTTGACCCCGCATCGCGCATTTGCTTGAAGTCTCCCCAAACCTTGTCCGACCCGTCTGGTCTTCTCCATCGAGAAGGTCCGTTGGCGGGTCGCTGTTGTTGCGAGTGACCAATGCTTGAAAAGTCCTATGAGCCCGGCGCCGTCGAAGACCGCGTCTATGCCGACTGGCTCAAGGCCAAGGCCTTTGCCGCCGGGGCAGGTGCCGCACCCGGCGCCGAGACCTTCACCATCGTCATCCCGCCGCCCAATGTCACCGGCTCCCTGCACATTGGCCACGCACTCAACAATACGATCCAGGACATCCTGGTCCGCTTCAACCGCATGCTGGGCAAGGATGTGCTCTGGCAGCCGGGTACAGACCATGCTGGCATTGCCACGCAGATGATCGTCGAGCGCCAGCTGATGGAACGCCAGCAGCCCGGCCGCCGCGAGATGGGCCGCGAGAAATTCGTCGAGCGCATCTGGGAGTGGAAGGCGGAAAGCGGCGGCACCATCATGAACCAGCTCAAGCGCCTGGGCGCTTCGGCTGACTTCTCGCGCGAACGCTTCACCATGGGCGAAAACGGCGCGGCCGACGACCAGATGGTTCGTGCTGTCACCAAGGTCTTTGTCGAGCTGCATGATCGTGGCCTGATCTATCGCGCCAAGCGCCTGGTCAACTGGCATCCCGGTCTCGAAACCGCCATTTCCGACCTCGAGGTCGAGAATATCGAGATCAAGGGCCATATGTGGCACCTGCGCTACCCGCTGGCCGATGGCGTCACCTATCAGTTCCCGGTCAAGGATGAAGAGGGCAACGTTACCGGCACGGAAACCCGCGACTACATCATCGTCGCCACCACGCGCCCCGAGACCATGCTGGGCGACAGCGGCATTGCCGTGCACCCGGAAGACGAGCGCTATGCGTCGCTGGTCGGCAAGTTCGTCGACCTGCCGCTGGTCGGGCGCCGGATTCCCATCGTCGCCGACGAGTATGCCGATCCTGCTCTGGGCACAGGCGCGGTCAAGATCACCCCGGCGCATGACTTCAACGACTTCGAGGTGGGCGTCCGCAACAGCCTCGAGCAGATCAATGTCTTCACCACCAATGGTGCGATCATCTCGGATGAGTTCATCCCGGGCGCCTATCGCGGTCTCGACCGCTTTGCCGCGCGCAAGGCGATCGTCGCCGACCTGACGGCGCTGGCCGAAGAAGATCCCACCCGCGGCCTCGATCACATCGAGGACAAGAAGATCATGGTGCCGCATGACGAGAAGAGCAAACTCGTCGTAATCGAGCCCTTTCTGACCGACCAGTGGTGGGTCAAGGCCGACGTGCTGGCGCAGCCCGCCATGGCCGCCGTCCGCGAAGGCCGCACCAAGTTCGTGCCGCAGCAATATGAGAACACCTATTTTGCCTGGCTGGAGAACATCAAGCCCTGGTGCATTTCGCGCCAGCTCTGGTGGGGTCACCAGATCCCGGCTTGGTATGGTCCGGACAATCACGCCTTTGTCGCCGCCAGCGAAGCCGAAGCCCAGGCCCAAGCCGACGCGCATTATGGCGCAGCCACCATCATCAAGCGCGACGAAGACGTGCTCGATACCTGGTTCTCCTCGGCTCTCTGGCCGTTCTCGACCCTTGGCTGGCCGGACGAGACGGCCGAACTGCGCCGCTATTACCCTACCGACGTGCTGGTCACCGGCTTTGACATCATCTTCTTCTGGGTCGCCCGGATGATGATGATGGGGCTCGAATTCCTCAAGGAAGAGCCGTTCCACACGGTCTACATGCATGCCCTGGTCCGCGACGAAAAGGGGCAGAAGATGAGCAAGACCAAGGGCAATGTCATCGACCCGCTTGAGCTTATCGACCAGTATGGCGCAGACGCCACCCGCTTCACCCTGGCCGCCATGGCCGCGCAGGGGCGGGACATCAAGCTCTCCATGAGCCGCGTCGAGGGCTATCGCAACTTCGTCACCAAGATCTGGAATGCTGCGCGCTTCCTCGAGATGAACGAGTGCCGCCGCGTCGAGGGCTATGACCCGCGCGCCAACAAGCTGCCGCTCAACCGCTGGATCGTCGGGGCCACCGCGCGCGGTGCTGCTGCCGTGACCCAGGGCATCGCCGACTACAAGTTCAACGAAGCCGCCAATGCCGCCTATGACTTCACATGGGGCACGTTCTGCGACTGGTATGTGGAGTTCGCCAAGCCTGTCTTCATGGGCGAGGACGAGGCTGCCAAGGTCGAGACCCGCGCCACTGCCGCATGGGCGCTCGACCAGATCCTGACGATCCTCCATCCGTTCATGCCCTTCGTCACTGAAGAGCTCTGGGCCGAGACCGGCAAGTTCGGCACGCCGCGCGACAACATGTTGATCCTGACGCGCTGGCCGGATCTGGCGGGCCTCGAGGACGCGGCCGCCGATGCCGATCTCACCTGGCTGATCGACGTGATCAACAATGTCCGGTCGGTGCGCAGCGAGATGAATGTTCCCGCCAGTGCCAAGCTGTCGCTGGTGGTGGTTGGCGCCAGTGAAACGACGTTGCGGCGTCTGGTGGCCGGTACCTCGCTGATCACGCGGCTGGCCCGCCTCGAAGACATCACGCCCCAGGCCGATGTGCCCGGCGAGTCGGCGCAGTTCGTCGTCGGCGAGGCCACCTGGGCGCTGCCTTTGGCCGAGTTCATCGACATCCCGACCGAAAAGGCGCGGCTCTCCAAGGAAGTCGACAAGCTTGATGCCGAGGTTGCCCAGATCGACAAGAAGCTGGGCAATGAGCAGTTCGTCGAAAAGGCACCGCCCGAGGTGATCGAGGAGCAAAAAGCCCGACGCGAAGCCGCCATCGAACGGCGTCACCATATCGCCGAGGCCCTCAAGCGGCTGAGTTGAGAACGCCCATGGACGATACCATCCCACGCGAGCCACCCGCCCGACATGTCGACAACGGCATGGTCGGCGTTGGCGCCGTGCTGGTCTTTGACGGCCGCGGCGGCGCGGTGCGTCACGAACCCAGCGCGGCCGAGCCAGCCGTGCCGGCGCGGGGCTTCAAGCTTGTCTGCGGCAATTCCAAATCCCCCGAATTCAAGGTCTGGCTCAAGGAAGAGCTGGGCGCCTTCAATGCCGATCTGCTGACCGTGCCCAGCACGCGCTCGCGCTGCACGGTGGTCGAGGACCGGGCCATGGTGGTGATGCGGGTGGCGCGTCCCGGTGCCGAGCCGGACGATATGGGTCGCCAGTTGCTGACCATCTGGATCGAAAAGGGGCGGGTGATCATCGCTTCCGAACTGAACATTCTGGATTTCGTGGGCGTCACCAACTGGATTTCGTCGCACCATGCGCCGATCTCGCCGGCCGACCTGGTGGCGCGGATGGGCCTGCGGGCCGCCGATCGCCTTGAGCCGCTCGTGGAAATGCTTGGCAATCGCCTCGACGGTATCGAGGAAGGGCTGATCCTGCAGAACAATCCCAAGGCCAGTGCACGACTGGCCGACCTGCGCCGCAATCTCATCAATTTCCGCCGCATCGTCTGGCCACAGCGCGATCTGCTGAACACGCTCGAAATCGAGGATCTCAGCTTCTTTACCGCCCGCGATCGTCTGCGGCTGCGCGAAGCCTCGGCCCGCACCGCCCGGATCGGCGACGAATTGCAGTCGCTCTCTGAGCGCGCCGTGCTGGTGCATGAGCAGATCATTGATGCACGGGCCGAGCAGATGAACCGCACCATGCTGATCCTGGCTGCGGTCACCGTCGTTTTCATGCCCCTGACCCTGATCACCGGCGCGCTGGGCATGAATGTCGAGGGCATACCCCTGGCCGGCGCATCGCATGCCTTCTGGACAGTGTGCGCCATGTTGTTCGTGCTGGCGCTGGGCATTGTCTGGTGGATGCGCGGGCGCCGCTGGCTGTAGTAGGGGTCCGGGCGCTATGCGCCCGGACCCCTTGCCTCAGATGCTGGCCCGATCCTGGTGCAGGCGGGCATAGTAGCCCCCCGCGGCCATCAGCGCGTCATGCGACCCTTCTTCGGCAATGCCTTGCTCCGTCAGCACGACGATGCGATCGGCATGGCGCACCGTCGACAGCCGATGGGCGATGACGATGGTGGTGCGGCCCCGGGCCAGGGACTGTAGCGCCTGCTGCACCGCAGCTTCGCTTTCATTGTCGAGCGCGCTGGTGGCTTCGTCAAAGATCAGGATCGGTGGATCCTTGAGAAAGGCCCGGGCTATGGTCAGCCGCTGCTTCTGCCCGCCGGACAGCCTGACGCCGCGCTGGCCGATATCGGTGTCATAGCCACGCGGCAGCGCCATGATGAAGTCATGCGCATGGGCTGACCTGGCCGCTGCGACGATCTCGGCGTCGCTGGCCTCGGGCCGCCCATAGCGCAGGTTCTCCGCCACGCTGCCGGCAAACAGGTACACGTCCTGCGCCACCACGCCCACGCTGGCGCGTAGCGAGGCCAGGGTCACGTCGCGAATATCCTGGCCGTCAATGCGGATCTCCCCGCTGCTGACCTCGTAAAACCGCGGAATAAGCGCGCAGAGCGTGCTCTTGCCGACGCCGGACGGGCCGACAATGGCGACGAACTCGCCCGGGGCAATGTCCAGGGACAGGTTGGATAGCACCGGTGGACCATCGCCGTGATAGGCAAAGCTGACATGGCGGAGGGCGATGGCGCCGGTCACGGGGCGCAGGGGCCGGGCGCCGGGGCGATCGATGATCTCGGGCTGCAGCTCGAGAATTTCCATGGCCCGCACGAAGCCGGTATGACCTTCCTGCCAGACCCGCACCACATTGGCGAGGCGCCGGACGGGATCGATCAGCACCCCGACGCAGAGCAGGAAGGTCAGCAGTTCCGCGGTCGTCAGGTCGGCGGCGACGATACGCAGGGCGCCCGCGACGATGACGCAGATCGTGACGATCTGGGCAAAGCCTTCCATGCCCACCGAGAACCAGGCCTCATTGCGGTAGCCGTCGCGGCGGCTCTCGACAAAGCCCTGATTGGCCGCGTCGAACTGGGCCAGTTCCAGCGCCTCGTTGCCGAAGGATTGCACGACCCTGATGCCGGCCAGACCATCCTCGACACGCTCATTGATGGTGCCGATGCGGACCTTGTTGCCCAGCCACGCCAATCCGATCCGGCGGTTGAAATAGAGCGCATAGACCACCGCGAGCGGGATCATCGCAGCGATCATGCCCGCCACGATCGGGTCGATCAGGAACAGGATGGTCAGCGCGCCGGCCATCTTGAGCAGGCCGATGGCCAGGTCCTCCGGTCCGTGATGGAACAGCTCGCCCAGCGCGAAGGTGTCGTTGGTGATCCTGCTCATCAATTGCCCGACCTTGTTGCGGTCGTGAAAGGCAAAGGACAGTTTCTGGCAATGCGCAAACAGTTCGCGCCGCAGGTCGGCTTCGATGCGCGAGCCCATCATGTGGCCCTGATAGTCGACAAAGAAGGTGGCCACCGCCTCGACGAGGAAGACGCCCACCATGATGGCGCCGACGAAGAGGATTTGGCGAAACCCGTCACCGGTGCCCGAGAGTTCGGCGAGGTGGGCGGTGAGGTAACTGGCGCATAGCGGCAAGGCTACAGCTGAGGCGGCGACGAGCATGGCGCAGCCCAGGTCGGCAAGCAACAGGGGGATGTGCGGGCGATAGTAGGAGACAAACTTCCGCGCCCGCGCTCGCCGCCGCGCGACTACAGCAGGTTCGTCGGTTTTGGTTTGGAAGAGTTTGCTGAGAAGTGGACTACGGCGCCCGTCGGCTGGCGCTCCCGTCCAGGGAAATTGAAAGTGCATGAGGTGTCATGTCCGGTTGATGTTTGACGGCTGCGGCTTCGGACATGGTTTTCATCTTGCACTCCCTGTGTGACGTGTTGCGTCGCCAACTATGGCCAGCCCGTTGGGCGCCGACAACCGTTGCCAGTGGGCTTTGCCGGTGGTTGTGCTCCGTCGGACACAGAGCCTGGGCCTGTTCTGTGACGATTCGGCAACAACATCGGTGAATCCGATTTGCTACGCCCGGCGGCAACCATTTGGCGATGTTTGTCGCCACAATCTCATCCTAAACCGATCTCGCTGAGGCATCCGGGGCGGGTGGCCAAAGGCGTTCTGGAGCATCAGCTCGTTTCGTCTTCACCCGCACCACGCCAAAGCCGATGGGATAGTCCGAGTGTCTGCATTTCAATGCAGGCCGGGGCTGGGAAAAGGTTGGGAGGCCAGACGTCGACGTGACCGATATGATCGCTGTCCTGCAGCGCCCTGTCATTTCCAGCATTACCAGCAGCCCGCGCGATCTCGTGATCGGGCTTGCTTCAATGCGGTCACAAACGCGGCTTAACAAATTCTTAACAGAGTCCTTCCGGCGCCAATCCAAGCCAGCAGACTCGTCGCGGAGGCTGGCACAGGTGCCGGCGCCGACCCCATCACAAATTCGTCGCCCGGATGTCCGGGCCGGCGAAACGAACACCACCTGCGCCAGCGTGGGTAAAAGGAGTACGATGCGGACCATTAGGGACCATTCCCTGATTTCCGTGACGATCGCAGCCATCCTGGCCCTGTCGGCCTCGATCCTGCCCGTGCACGCACAGACGGCGGCTGACGCCGCCCTGAACATGGCCAACATGCTCGACGGGGCAGGTGGAGGCGTATCCAGCGGTGAATTGCTGGCCGCGCTGCAGGATGCCGCCGATGCCGGCCAGCCCATGGCCATGTGGCAACTGGGCACGATGTATGAGAATGGCGAGGGCGTGGCCCGTGATCCGGTCAAGGCGTTCGGCTTTTTTGCCCAGATCGCCAACCAGCACGCCGATGCCGCCCCCAAGGGCGTCGAGGCCGATATCGTGGCCCGGTCCTTCGTCAAGGTGGGCGACTACTACAAGGAAGGGTTGCCCGACGCGGGCATTCCCGCCGATGCCAACCGCTCCCATGCCTTGCTGCTGCATGCCGCTACCTATTTCGGTGATGCCGACGCGCAATACCGCGTTGGCCTGCTCTATCTGCAGGAAGATGAACTCGGTCTGAGCCCGCTGCAGAGCGCGCGCTGGTTCTCGCTGGCGGCCCGCAAGGGGCATTGTCCGGCCCAGGCCCAGCTTGGCGATATGTTGTTCACGGGCATCGAAGGCATCGAGGCCCAGCCGGTCGAGGGCCTGATGTGGCTGAGTATTGCCCATGACCGCTGCGCCGGCACTGGTGACGCCGCCTGGGTCGACGAAAAGCTGATGCACGCCCAGTCGCTGTCCACCCCCGAACAGCAGGACGAGGCCGCCGCTCTGGCGCGCTCGATCGCGCCGCAGTTCGCCGGGTTCTGATCCCGCGCTTGCAGCCTAGAAGCTGAACTGGCCTTCCACCGGCACGTGGTCGCTCGGCTTGTCCCAGCCGCGCACATCCTTGTGGATGCGCACGTCGTTGAGCCGGTCCGCCGCCTGCGGTGACAGCATCAGGTGATCGATGCGGATGCCGGCATTGCGCCGCCAGGCGCCGGCCTGGAAATCCCAGAAGGTGAAGGCCTGCTCGGCCGTGACGGCCCGCAGCGCATCGGTCAGGCCCAGATTTGTCAGGGTGCGGAAGCGTTCAAGGCTCTCGGGCCGATAGAGCGCATCGCCCCACCAGGCCTGGGGATCGTGCGCGTCGATCGGCGCCGGGATCAGGTTGAAGTCGCCCAGCAGGACGAAGGGCTCTTCGAGCAGCAGGCGCTCGGCAACATAGGCCTCCAACCGCCGCATCCAGGCCAGCTTGTAGGGAAATTTTTCGCTGTCGACGGGGTTGCCATTGGGCAGATAGATGCCGCAGACCCGGATGGCGCCAGAATCCACCGAGAATACGCCCTCGATGAGCCGCGCCTGCTCGTCGCTGTCGTCGCCGGGCAGGCCGCGCGTCACCTCGTCGAAGGGCAGCAGCGACAGGATGGCGACGCCGTTCCAGCTCTTCTGGCCGTGGGTTTCCAGATTATAGCCGAGCGCCTCGATCTCGGCCCGGGGGAAGGTCTCGTCGACCGATTTGATTTCCTGCAGCACCACGATGTCGGGCTTTTCCTGCGCCAGCCAGGTCAGCAGGATGTCGAGGCGGGCCTTGATGCCGTTGATGTTCCAGGTGGCGATGCGCATGACGGTCTCCGTTGCGCGAAAACTAGCTGTCCTGCGGGCAGGGGGCAACACTAGAGGCCAGCATAAACCGCTTCATACACCGCCGCACGGTAGGCGCCATCGCTGCCCTCAAGGCCGGTATTGCTCATCGACACCACGCAAAGCCCGTTCTGCGGGTCGATCCACCAGTTGTGCCCATAGATGCCGCCCCAGCGCACGGTGCCCCGCGCCGCCGGCAGTCCGGCAGCCAGCGGATCGTCGACAAAGGCGCCAAAGTAGCTGAACTGCAGGCCTGGGCCCACGGCCTGGGCCAGCTGCGGCGTCTGGTTTGCCAGGCCCAGCGCCACGGTTTCCGGCCGCAGCATGGCCCCGCCACCGCTGCGCAGCGTCTCGAGCAGCTGCATGAAGTCGGCGCCGGTGCCCGCCGCGCCCCCGCCACCGGAGTGAAAGGCGTGGCCGTCGAGGATCCGGCCCGGATCATAGGTCGTCATGCCGCCCCAGGCGTTGGGCACGCTATGCGGATCACCCATCAGCACTGCGCCGTTCGGACCATCGGCATAGGCCGCCGCCAGCCGTCCCAGGTCGGTGACGCCGAACATTGTATCCTGCATCCGCAACGGGCCGGTTACGTATTGCGCTATGGCGTCGCCGGGCATGCCGCCGCTTAGCTGCCCGGCAATGACGCCCAAGACGTCGATCGAGGGCCCATAGGCCCAGCTGGAACCCGGCCGGAAGGCGAGGCCGAGCCCGGCCAACCGCGCCATGATCGCGTCCGTCCCGAGATGCCAGCGATTGAGCCCTGCCGCCTGCTCGGCCGGTGTCATGATCGAATCGGCGCGCAGGCCCGATGTGTGGGTAAGCAGGTGATGGATGGTGATCTCGGGCGCGCTGCCATCCGCCAGCTTCGGCCGGAACGCCGGCAGGTAGCGCGTCACCGGGTCATCCAGCCGCAGCTTGCCTTCGTCCAACAGTGCCAGGATGGTCGCGGCGACGATCGGCTTGGTCAGGGACGAATAGCGGAAGATGGTGTCGATCGTCATCACCCGCCCGGCCTCCCGGTCGGCCAGGCCATGCGCCTTTTCATAGAGCGGGCGACCGTCCTTGTGCACCAGCAGCACCGCGCCAACGATCCGCCGCTCGGCGATCGCCCGTGATACCACCCCGTTCAGTGCCTGTTCGATATCCATGGCCGTCAGTCCTTCAATCCGGCATAGACCGCGTCGCGCACCGCATCGACATAGGCGCCGTCGACGCCGGCTGGCGCGGTATTGCTCATCATCAGCACAGTCAGTTCGCGTTCTCGGTCGACAAACCAGGAATGGCCATAGATGCCGCCCCAGCCCAGCGTGCCCACGCTTTCTGGCGTCCCGGCGGCAACGGGATCGACGATGATGTCGGAGAAATAGCTGAACTTGCAGCCGGGCGTCCGGAACACGTCGCCGGTCTGCGGTCGCGCTGCCAGGGCAAAGGTCTCGGGCCGCAGAATCGCCGGGGCGCCGGCCCGTATCTGGTCGAAGAAGTTGAACAGGTCGTCGGGCGTGCCCACCATGCCGGCGCCACCGGCCTGGAACGCAGCGGGGTTAAATGCCCGGCACGGCGAAAACAGCACTGTCGTGCCATCCGCATTGCGATGCCGGTAGTGGTCGCCCATGGGCAAGGGTCCCGCTGCGGTATTGGCATAGTTCGCTGCCAGCCGGGTGCGGTCCGTGATGTGGAAGGCGGTGTCCGCCATGCCCAGCTTGCGGGTGACCAGATGCGCGACGGCCTCTTCCAGCGTGCCGCCGAACGCCTTGGCGACCACGGCGCCGAGCACGTCGATGGCAACCGAATATTCCCAGCGCGTGCCGGGCTCGTAGCGCAGCTCCTGCGCGGCGAGGCGGGCAAAGTTGGTTTCGTAGTCGAGACTGTCATCGGCCAGCCCGGTCGCCACGCCAGACTCGGGCGCATAATTGTAGCTCAGCCCGGCCGTATGGGTCAGCAGGTGCCGGATGCGGATGGTGGGGGTCGTTCCCTGATAGCGCGGGGTGAAATAGGGTAGGTGGTCGGCTACCGCATCTTCGAGCGATAGCTTGCCTGCGTCGCATAGCGCCAGCGCCGTCAGCGACACCATCGGTTTGGTCAGCGAGGCCAGCCGGTAGATCGTGTCAAAGTCAGCTTTTTGTCCGGCCTCCCGATCAGCCAGTCCGAAGCTGTGCCGATAAAGGCTGCGTCCGGCCTGTGCCACCATGACCGCGCCGCCAACCAGCGTTCCCTTGGCGATGGCCGTGCTGGTGATCTCGTCGAGGCGGGTCTGCAAATCCATGACATGGCTCCGGTTTTTGCCCGGAGCATAGAGCGGCCGATAGCCTCTGTCTGCCTGGTATGGAAGTTTTAGACGGCGAAGCTGGTGCCGCAGCCGCAGGACGCGACAGCATTGGGATTGCGGATCTCAAAGGCCTGCCCGATCAGGCTGTCGACGAAGTCGATCTCCGAGCCGCCCATGAATTCCAGGCTCATGGAATCAATGAGCACCACGGCATCGCCCTTTTGCAGAACGATATCGCCGCTGCCGGCCTTTTCCTGTACGAGATTGTATTCATACTGAAAACCCGAGCAGCCGCCGCCGGCCACCGATATGCGCAGCACCGTGCCTTCGGCCTCTTTGGCCAGGATTCGCGACACGCGCTTGGCGGCGCTGTCGGTGAGCACGACTTGGGTCGGGGCGAGGGCGGTTTCGGTCATAAGGATTCCAGTGCCGTTTCGTAATGTCATAACGGTCAGGCTAAAATAGTAACTCCTGCCGGAAATGAAAAGGGCCAAAAGATTGGGTTGTCATCAACGATGAGCGATACTGCGGTTTACGCTTCCAAACCCGAGCATTCCCTTGGCCGCATCGATGGCGCCGGGCCCAGCCCGACCCGCAGCGAGTTCCAGCGCGACCGGGATCGCATCATCCATTCGACCGCGTTTCGGCGCCTGCAGCACAAGACGCAGGTGTTCTTCGAGCATGACGGCAACCATTTCCGCAACCGGCTGACGCATACGCTCGAAGTCAGTCAGATGGCCCGTTCCATGGCCCGGGCGCTGCATCTCAATGAAGACCTGGCCGAAGCCATCGCGCTGTCCCATGATTTTGGCCACACCCCGTTCGGCCATGCCGGTGAGCGGGCGCTGCATGCGGCCATGGCGCCCTATGGCGGGTTTGACCACAATATCCAGGCCATGCGCGTCGTCACCCGGCTGGAGAACCGCTATGCCGAGCATGACGGGCTCAACCTCACCTGGGAAACACTTGAGGGCATTCTCAAGCACAATGGCCCGCTGACCAATCGTGACGGCACACCCTATGGCAAGTATGCCGAAGAGGGGCTCCCGGCCGGGCTCGACGACATTGCCGCTTGTGCCGACCTGCGCCTGTCCAGCTTTGCCTCGCTCGAGGCCCAGACCGCCGCCATTGCCGACGACATCGCCTACAATGCCCATGACGTCGATGATGCCCTGCGCGCCGGGCTGATCACGCTGACTGACCTGCTCGACGTGCCCTTTGCCGGGCCCATCGTGCGCGAGGTCCTCGATCGCTATCCCGATATTGTGCCCAAGCGACAGGCTCATGAGGTGCAGCGTCGGCTGATCACCCGCAGCATCGAGGACGTCATATCCACCACCGCCGCCAATATCGACGTGGCCGGGGTCACTTCAGCCGAAGACGTGCGCATGGCGGGGCGGACGCTGGTCGCCTTTTCGCCGCAGCTGGCCGCCGCCGTGGATGGGCTCAAGAGCTTTCTGTTTGCGCGGGTCTACCGCCATGAATCGGTGATGGTGTCGGTGCGCAATAGCGAGCAGCTGGTGCTGGACCTGTTTGCCCGCTACTTCGACAGCCGCGATCTGCCCGGCCGCTGGGGCGTGGCAGCGCGCGCCGCTCGCACGGATTCCGAACTGGCCCGCATCATCGCCGATTTCATCGCCGGCATGACCGATCCCTATGCCCTGGCCGAACATGCACGGCTGTTTGACGCTCGCCCGGAATTCCGTTAACCCCGGCGCACTTTAATAGTCAGGTCTATCATGGACGTTTTCGCTCTGTTTTCCGCGCGCGTCGCCAATGCGATGCATGTCCTCTACCCCGAAGTGGGCGCCGATCTGCTGGCCCGTATCGTGGTCGAGCCGCCGCGCGATCCTGCCCATGGAGACCTCTCCACCAATGCTGCCATGGTCGTGGCCAAGCCGCTAGGCAAGAATCCGCGCGAGGTAGCCAATGCGCTGCTGGAGCATTTCAAGCATGATGGCGACGTTGCCAGCGTGGAAGTCGCCGGTCCCGGCTTCATCAACTTCCGCCTCAATGCGCCGATCTGGCACCAGGTGTTGCGCTCCATTGCCGAGCAAGGCGCCGATTATGGCCGCTCCACGCAGGGCGGCGGCGAAGCGGTCAATATCGAATATGTCTCGGCCAATCCGACCGGACCCATGCATGTCGGGCACACCCGCGGCGCCGTCTTCGGCGATACGCTGTCGTCACTGATGGCCTATTCGGGCTTTGAGGTGACGCGCGAATATTACATCAACGACGCCGGCAGCCAGATCGATACCCTGGCGCGCTCCACTATGCTGCGCTATCGCGAGGCCCTGGGCGAGACCATCGACATTCCGCCCGGCTTCTATCCTGGCGATTATCTTGTGCCTGTGGGCCAGGCGCTCAAGGCCGAGTTTGGCGATTCCCTGCTGGCCAAGCCGGAAGCGGAAGCGCTGGCGATCGTGCGCGAGCGCGTGCTGGCGGCTATGCTGGAACTGATCAAGGCCGACCTGGCCCTGCTGGGCATCCATCACGATGTGTTCTTTTCCGAGCGGCAGCTGCACGGGCAGGGCGGCGACATCGAGCTGACGCTGGCCTGGCTGCGCGAAATGGGCATGATCTATGAGGGTCGGCTCGAGCCCCCCAAGGGCAAGACGCCCGAGGATTGGGAAGATCGCGAGCAGACCCTGTTCCGGGCTACCGATTATGGCGACGATACCGACCGGGCGCTGATCAAGTCAGACGGCTCCTATACCTATTTTGCCGCCGACATCGCCTATCACCGCAACAAGTATCTGCGCGGCTTCAAGCACATGATCAACGTGCTCGGCGCCGACCATTCCGGCTACGTCAAGCGCCTGCAGGCGGCCACCAAGGCCGTCTCGCTCAATGCCGCCGACATGGATGTGCGCATCTGCCAACTGGTGCGGCTGCTCAAGAATGGCGAGCCGTTCAAGATGAGCAAGCGCTCGGGCGATCTGGTCACGCTGGCCGACGTCGTCGAGGAAGTGGGCGCCGATGCGACCCGCTTCATGCTGATGTATCGGCGCAATGATGCGTCCATGGACTTCGACTTTGCCCTGGTCAAAGAGCAGACCAAGGACAATCCGGTCTTTTATGTGCAGTACGCGCATGCCCGTGCCTATTCGATCTTCAAGACTGCGGCGCGCGACCTGCCTGAGCTGGACCTGTCCCCGGAAGCCCTTGTCGGGGCAGAGGTCGAACGCATCGTCACACCGGCCGAACTGGACCTCGTGCGGGTACTTGCCGCCTGGCCCCGCACGGTCAGTGCCGCCGCTATTGCGCATGAACCCCACCGTATTGCATTCTATGTGCATGACCTCGCTGCGGCCTTCCATAGCTTCTGGGCTAAGGGTAAGGATGATGTTCAGTTACGATTTGTTAACCATGACGATCCAAAGCTTACATTTGCACGACTCGCCTTGGTCGACGCTGTCCGTCAGGTAATCGTCAATGGGCTCGGCATTCTGGGCGTCTCCGCACCGACGGAGCTTTCATAATTCGGGCGTATTACTGTGTTGAATCCGGCAAAATGGCCCATCGTGGGCGCCGTTTCAGGAATCTAGAGGGCGCTGCTTTATGCTGGCGAAATCGTA
The DNA here is from genome assembly GCF_014926585.1 of Devosia beringensis. NCBI lineage: Bacteria > Pseudomonadati > Pseudomonadota > Alphaproteobacteria > Hyphomicrobiales > Devosiaceae > Devosia > Devosia beringensis. The sequence goes on from NZ_CP045422.1 coordinate 3,737,714, forward strand.
GCCAATGGCCGGACAATCCGAAGCCGCAGACGATCTGATCGCTGAACTGGCAAAGCTGATGGCGCAGGATGCGCAGGGCGACCGGCGGGCAAAGCCATCCGGACCGACTGTTCCGGCTGCCCAGTTTGTTCCAGTGCGCATTCCTGGCGACGCGGTGCAGCGCTCTGCATCCGGCGCCGTGCCTGATTCCGTGCGCGCGCCAGCCGCAGCCAACCAGCCTGGTGCGACCAGCCCGGCAGTTGCGGCTGAGCCCGTCCTATCGGCGCGCCCAAGCGCGGCGGTAGCGCCAAAGTCCGCGCCGTTCCAGTTTGATTTTGACATTCTCGCCGCCGGTGCGCCGCCGTCCGGTCTCGAGGACGCGCCAGCGATTCCGGCCACGCCCGCCATGGTGCCCCGGCATTTTGTTGCCCCGACCGAGCCTGCGCCAGAAGTCGAGCCCAGTTCGGTTGCGCCGGATCAGGAACACGACAGCATCGCCGATTTGATTTCTGCCGAGCTGGCCGCACATCCAGCGCCCGAGCCGGAACCGCAACCCGAGCGGACGGCTCCGTCGCCAACGCAGTCGCCGGCGCCGGTTTTGATGTCCACAACAGTCGCCGCTACAGCGGGCGCTCAGCATGGCGTAAGCCTTGGGGGCTCGCGACCTGAGCCTGACCGCTTCCGGGTCCCACCCGTATTCGGGCTGGGTTCGCCAGTGGCACCGGTTGCCAACGCGCCGGTCGAACCCTCTCCGACAGCCCGTCAGACGGCAACGCCGGTGGCCGTTGCCCCGGTTCCAGTCGCCGACAGTGCCGTCGTACTCGATCCCATCGATGAGATTGAAAACCTGATCGGCCGCGCCATGCGGGTCGAATTCGATCTGCCCGAAGATGAAACGCGCGCCATCGTGCCCGATCCGGCACCCGCAGCGCCACCGCCGCAGCGGCCGGTACCCAGTCCGGCGCTGCGCAGTCTGGCCACGCCGGTGCTTCCCAATCCGGCGGCTGACAATCTCTCGGCTGCCGATCAAACCATTTTTGCCGCCGCCGAGGCGACAGGCGCCAAGGTCGGCTGGGTCCATGATCCTGTCGCCTCGGATTCCGGGCTTGAAACTTTCCGGGCTGCACCGCGCCAGCGTCGTGCCATGGGCATGTCGCGCGCGCTGGCCGGTCCCCTGGTTGCCGTTACACTGCTGCTTGCTGCCGGCTTCGGTCTTTACTGGGTGCTTGGCCTGGGCGGTCGTGAGGAAGGGCCCCCGCCGCTACTCACAGCCGACAGTGCGCCGGTAAAGGAAGTTGCTCCCGTCGCTGCCGCAGACGACGGCACGGCGGCCCAGTCCGTGGTCTTCAACGAGATGGACGGCAGTGCGCCCGGTGCTGACGAACAACTGGTCTCGCGTGACCAGACCGATGTCAACGAAGTGACCCAGGTCGCCGCCGGCGCTGCCGATCTTGGCGACGAGGGGCTGGCCAATCGCAAGGTGCGCACCGTCAAGGTTCGTCCCGATGGCACCATTGTCAGCGGTGATGAAAGCGTAGCGGGCAGTGCCATTCTGCCGGTGGATCGTCCCAATGTGCCCGCCGTGCCGGGAGCAGAAACGGCGACGCCCGAACTGCTCGCCAGCGTCGCTCCCGTCGAACCGGTTGAGCCGGTTGCTGAGGTCGTTCCGGCCTTGCCAACGGTCGTTCCCGTTGAGCCCGGCTCGACGGTTCCCGCCGTCGACCTGACGGGTGCGGCTATTGCCGGCAAGTCTGCGACCATTCCGCTGATGCGACCGACCGGCCTCAGGCTGGCCAGCGCCGCGCCGTCGGGAACGGAAACTGCGGCAGCGCCGGCTGCCGCGGTGGCTCCCGCCGCCGAGGCGGCGCCGTCCCTGACCGTGCCGGGTGCCACCGAAGTGGCGGCGCTGGGCGATACTGCGCCGGCCTATGTCCAACTGGCGTCGCAGCGTAGCGAGGCCGATGCGCGCCAGTCGGCCCAGAACATGGTCACCCGTTATGGACCGCTGTTCGCCGGCGCCAATCTGGAAGTCCAGCGTGTCGATCTGGGTACCAGGGGCATCTACTATCGCGTGCGGGTTCCGGCGGCCTCGCTGGAACAGGCCAATCTGATCTGCACGAATGTCAAGGCGGCGGGTGGCGACTGCTTCACCATGTGATCGGGCGCGTAGCGCCCGTTCACTGGCGCCGCCAAGCTTGACGCTTGCCGGCGCAGCGGCCAAGGATGGCCCGATGTTTCTGCAGCCAGGCGTGCTTTGATGACCTCCGCCCAGACTGACTGGTTTGCCACGCCGGCCCCATCCGACGATGACGACATCCTCTATGTCGATGTCGACGGCTATGAGGGGCCGCTTGATCTGTTGCTGGATCTGGCGCGCCGCCAGAAGGTGGATCTGGCTGCCATTTCGGTGCTGGCACTGGCTGAGCAATATCTTCTGTTCATCGAGAAGGTGCGCGAAAAGCGCATAGAACTGGCGGCCGACTATCTGGTCATGGCCGCCTGGCTTGCCTACCTCAAGAGCCGCCTGATGGTGCCGCAGGCCGCGTCCGACGACGAGCCGTCCGGCGAGATGCTGGCGGCCATGCTGCAGTTCCGCCTCAAGCGCCTCGAAGCCATGCGCCGCGCCGCCAACCAATTGATGAATCGTCCGCGCCTCGGCCTGGCGGTCTATGCCCGCGGCATGCCCGAACCCATCCAGATCGAGCGGCGCAGCCTCTGGGAGGCCAGCCTCTATGACCTGCTCAAGGCCTATTCTATCCAGCGCGAAAAAGGCATCAGTACCGACTACGCTCCCCTCCAGCGCACAGTCTGGTCGCTGCAGGATGCGCGCGATATCCTCCAGCGCCTGATTGGTGATAGTTTTGAATGGGTGGCGATGGACAGCTATCTTGCCGACTATCTCGCCACGCCCGCCGAGCGGGCCACGGTTCGCGCCTCGAGCTTTG